>NZ_CP016443.1:2400000-2706293 GCF_001742165.1 Burkholderia stabilis
GAATAGCACAGCAGCCCCTGCATGAACGGGCCGGCGGCCAGCACCGCGCCGATCAGTTCGCGCGAGCGGACCGACTTCGTCGCGAGCCGGATCGGCATGCCGCGCGCGCGGCGCTTCAGGTCGGCGAGATTGGCGTCGAGGCAATCGAGATCGACGAACGCGGCGGGCAGTCGGCGGCCCGCGAGTGCGTCGCGGTAGGTCGGGTAATCGTGGACGGCGGTGGGTGCGCGATGCGGGAGGTCTGCACGGCTCATGGGGCGGGCTCGGCTGGGTCGGGGTGCGTCGCGCCGACCGTTCGGCGCGTGTCGGAAATCAGCATAGGGCTCGCCAAAATGCCGACCAAGCGCTGAGCGGGTCGTTCGACGGGTCCGATCCGGCCATCCGTATCGGCCATGCGGATGGCCGTCCGTCGTCCGATGCGCGGCTGGTTCGCTGTTTGCTTGGCGTCGCGACGCATGTGATGCGTGCCGACGCGAACCGCCGCCGGACGGGCGTGGCGCGCGAGGCCGCGCGTTCGCGTGTGCAGCGGCGAAATGCGTTTCAAACGTTTCGCCGGGCATCACCGCAGCGCGCAGGTTTAGTGCCTGCGTTCTAGCGACGCTTTTGACTGCGTGCCGGATTCGACCTAGAACCTACTCGCGGATGCACCGGCGAAGAACGGCATGACGTGACGAGGAGGGGACGTGAAGAAGAACAGGGCACTCTGGCGGCGCACGGGCGCGATCGCGGCGATCGGCGTGGCCGTCGCGATCTGGCGATACGAATCGGCGACGCCGGCGCAGGCTGCTTCATCCGGCATGCCGGGCGCGACGGCGAGCACGCAGCTTGCCGCTGCCGATGCGTTCGGCAGCGGCCCCGCGACACCCGGCCCCGAGGAGCGGCGGCTCGATGTCGACGCGCTGCGCCGCAGCCTCGCGGGGCGTCCCGATGCGGATGCCGAAGTGAAGCGCATCGTCGCGTTCGCGCGTTTTCGCGACGAGGTCGCCGTTTACGGCAATGGCCGCAACAGCCTGCCGCAAGCCGAGCGCAGCGCGCTCGCGCGCCGGATTCTCGACGAGCTGCCCGACCATGTCGCGCGCAACGAGATCGTGCCCGTGCAGGCCGAAGCGCTCAGCGCCGCGCTGCTGACCGACACCGAAGCCGATCCGGCGACGCGCGGCGCGGCGATTCGGTCGATGCGCGCGCAATGGGACGCATATGCGCAGCAGACGGTCGGCCCGTCGCCCGCGCAGGACCCGCGCTACCTCACCTACGAGCAGCAGAGCCGCGACGTGGTCCGCCAGGTGCAGGCGAGCATTGCCGATCCCGACCAGCAACAGACCGTCATCGCGCAGCGCCTGCAGGCGCTGCGTGTCCAGCTGTTCGACGGCGCTTCACCGTCCGGCGCGCACTGAGCGCCGAATCCGCGACGCCGGGCCGATGCCCGGCGGCCGCGTCATGTCCATGGACCAGGAGGGGAAATGTCATCAGCACGATGCCTGCTGCGCGTCGCCGTCGCCACGCTGCTCGGTTGCGCGGCACTGAACGGCCATGCCGCCGATACGACGGCGCCGGACCCGTCGATTCCGTATTACTCGTGGTACGAAGTGACGTTGCCGGAGAGCAGCGGCGCGTCGTGCGGCAACGGCACGCCGATGCGCTTCTACGTCAATCGCGCGCAGTCCGACAACCTGCTGTACATGATGGAGCCCGGCGGCGCGTGCTGGGACTACGGCACCTGCACGCAGACGTCCACCGGCGCGGAGGCCGGCCTCGGCGGCTTCAACCCGGACGGCATCCCGCACAACTACATGAACGGCACCGCGAACGAGAGCCTGCTGTCGTCGTTCCTGTCGCCGCTGCTGACGCGCATGGATCTCGCGCACATCCTCGTCGGCGAGCCGAAGGTCGAGACGCAGCAGTGGACACAGGTTTTCGTGCCCTATTGCACCGGAGATATCCACATGGGCAGCGCGGTGCGCAACTACACGTCGCCGAACGGCGACTGGCGCCTGCAGCACTACAGCGGCCTGAAGAACATCCAGGCCGTCGCGCAATGGCTGGTGTCGCACGGCTTGGGCAAGCCGAGCCGGCTGCTCGTGTACGGGATGAGCGCGGGCGGCTACGGCACGCTCGCGAACTACGCGACGCTGCGCAACACGCTGCAGCCGCAGGCGCATAGCTCGCTGCTCGACGATGCCGGCACCGTGTTCAACACGCCGTTCGATGCGGATGCGGCTACGCATCCGTCGGTCGGCCTGTACGACAAGGTGCGCACCGAGTGGGGGATGACCGGCCCCGACGGGATGATCACCGTGAACAGCCGGCTCACCAGCAAGTTCGATCCGGGCAACATGGGAAGCGCGTATGCGGCGCTGTCGGCGACTTACCCGCACGATCGCTTCGGCTTCTCGAGCTACCAGCGCGACAAGATCATCGCGGCCTATCACTACCGCGCATTCGTGCCGGCCGTGATGGCGGCGCCCGACGACGCGACGAAGGATTCGCTGTCGCTCGCGATGTTCGCGACGGAACTGGACGGGCTGAAGCAGACGCTGAACCCGCTGCCGAACTTCGGCTACTTCATGCCGTGGGCGCGCAACGACTTCATCGCCAACCATCAGGTGACGGCGGTCAGCTTCACCGGGTCGGGGATCCACGAGAACGGCATCGATGCCGATATCGGCACGTTCGTCGACAACCTGCTGAACCAGCAGGACCCGGCCGATACGCCGGTGATGAAGGCATTCCGCACGCAGCAGTGGTCGGATTTCACGTTCTCGACGTTTCTCGCGTGGATCGACAGCGTGTTCAACCTGACAGGTGAAGCGGGGCCGATCTCGGGGCACAAGGCGTGACCGTACGGCTGGCTTGAGAGGGTGTCGGCGGCGCGGCGTGCCATGCCGCGCCGCCGTTTCGTTCATGGGTGAGGCGCGCCCGGCGTCGTGCGGGAAGCGCGTGCGCTTAAAACGGATCGTCGTCGAAGTGGGACGATGCGTGCTGACGCTTCACGTCTTTCAGCCAGTCCCTGACTTTTTCCGGATCGTCGAATTCGCGCAGCGCCACGCTCAGGTCGTGGTTGCTGCGCTGCATGCCGGCAATGTCGCGCGTGAGCATGCGCACGACGGTGTCGGGCGCCACCTTGACCGACGGCGCGATGCCGTAAGTCCGCCGGAAACCGGTCTCGACGTGCACGATCTCCTGGTCCAGCTCGCGAAGCTGGTCTTCCAGGATGCCGTTGTAGCGCGTCAGCCG
This sequence comes from Burkholderia stabilis, assembly GCF_001742165.1. Taxonomy (NCBI): domain Bacteria; kingdom Pseudomonadati; phylum Pseudomonadota; class Betaproteobacteria; order Burkholderiales; family Burkholderiaceae; genus Burkholderia; species Burkholderia stabilis. The sequence goes on from NZ_CP016443.1 coordinate 2,403,235, forward strand.
TTCTTCGCCGAGGCCGTCGATCGCGCGCCGGTCGATCTGCTCGATCTCCAGCTGCAGCTCCAGCAGTTGCAGGAGATTGCCCTTCGCATAAGCCAGGTTGACCCGCTGCATCAGCACGGTCTTGCGTTCCTGTTCCCGGGGATCGGTTTCGCGATCGGGGTGCAGCGCGCTGGCGAGCTTGCGGTAGACCTCGCGGATCGACCGGCTCGATTCGGCCTGCTCGGCTTCGCGTTTGGCCTGCGCGGCCGATTGCTTCGGCGCCTTCTTGCGTTTCGCGCGCTGCGCCTCGCGGGCCTCGTGGGCGGCCATGTCGCGCCTGAACTGTTCGTCCTGCTCGGCCTGCATGCGCGCGGCGAGTTCGTCGGGCGACAGCGAGTCGAGATCGTCGGCCGCTTCGACGCGGGGGGCCGGTTCCGGTGCCGGTTTCGCCGGCTCGGGGGCGGCGGCTGCCTTGTCGTCGTAGCCGGTTGCGCGATGCCGGTCGTAGATGCCTTTCAGTTGCGCGTCGTCGCTGACGTCGAGCAGGTTGCGCGCCATGCCGGCGATCAGCTCGGACAGCGTGCGCTGCTCGGCCTTGCTCAACCCTTTCTGCAGGAACGCGTCGTCGAGCCGATGGAGCAGTTCGATCCGCAGCGCCGTCGACGCCTGTTCGAGCGGCAACAGTCCGTCGACGAATTTTTTCTGGAAGGCCGGCATGACGGCTTCCCACGCGCCGAGACGCTCGCGCCGCTTTTCGATTTCCTTGACGAGCGTATTGAACGTCTTCTGGGCTTTCGACAGGCTGGCTGTCTCGTGGCTGGGCGCGATGACGACCGCGGCACCGCGACGTGCGGTCATGATGAATGTCCTCCGGCCGCGGCAGGACGCGCGGCAGGCCGGTATTTTAGCCGGATGTCCCGTGCGGCGGCCCGGAACGGGCGTGCTCCGCCGACGTGGCCGGCGGCGCGTTACTGCTTCACTGCCGTCACCGCCGGCGCGCCCGAATCCGTGCCCGGCGCGCCGTTCGACCCGTAGGCGGCTTCGGCGCTCTTGCGTTCGGCGAGGCGCTTGGCCGCCAGGCGTTCCTGCGCGGCGACGATGTCGCCCGGATAGTTGTCGCCGTCGCCGGCCACCGGCTCGTAGCCGACCGATTCGAGGTCGAGCAATTCCTGGCGAACCTGTGCGCGCGTGAGCGTCGAGTGCGACGACTGCGCGTACGACGCGGCCGGTGCGGCAAGGAGAGCGGTGGCGGTAGCGGCGACGGCGGCAATGGTGACGATGATGGATTTCACGGTTTCCTCAGACGGTTTCGTTGCGGTTCTGCCCGCACATGCCTGGCTGAACCGACGAGACAAGTTTAGGAACCCGGAGCGGCCGGATATAGGGCGATTCCTGGCCAGCAGTGTTCCAGAATGCGTCAGAGTGGGCGGCGCGGGGCGATGCCGGCGTCGGCTGCCGCATGTGCAGTGACCCGTCGGTTTGCTTCGGAATCGCGGGCAGAAGGGGCGAGGCGGCTGCTGCGCAAGCGAGCGTGCGGCGCGGCACCGCTCCGCTCCATCAATCGCCGAACAACTGCCCCTGCCCGGAAATCACGCGTTCGAAATCGTCCCGCAGAAACGGCAGGATCGCATCCGCGACCGGCTGAAGCTGGCGGCTCAGGTAGAACGCGTAATCGATCGGCGAACCCATCGTCTCGAGCGGCTCGGGGCCGGCCGTCGTCATCACGTAGCTGATCCAGCCGCCGCGCTGGTACTGCAGCGGCCGGCCCTGCGCCTGGTTGAACTCGTCGGCGATCCGTGCCGCGCGCACGTGCGGCGGCACGTTGCGCTCGTATTCGCGCAGCGGCCGGCGCACACGCTTGCGGTAGACGAGCTGGTCGTCGAATTCGCCGGCCAGCGTGCGCTGCACGTAGTCGCGGATGAAATCCTGATACGGCTCGCGCCGGAACACGCGTCGGTACAGCTCGCGCTGGAACTGCTGCGCGAGCGGCGTCCAGTCGGTGCGTACCGTTTCGAGCCCCTTGAAGACGATATCCTCGCCGCCGTCGGCTGCTGCCGCGAGGCCCGCGTAGCGCTTCTTGCTGCCTTCCTCCGCGCCGCGCACCGTCGGCATCAGGAACCGGCGGTAATGCCGCTCGTACTGCAGCTCCAGCGCGCTTTCGAGCCCGAAGTTTTCGTGCAGGTGCGATTGCCACCAGCGGTTCACGTGTTCGACGAGCGCGCGGCCCTTGCGGCCGGCTTCGTCGTCGTCGTGCGCGCGGCCGAGCCACACGAACGTCGAATCGGTATCGCCGTAGATCACTTCGTAACCCTGGGCTTCGATCAGCTCGCGCGTGCGATGCATGATCTCGTGGCCGCGCATCGTGATCGACGACGCGAGGCGCGGGTCGAAGAAGCGGCAGCCGGTCGAGCCGAGCACGCCGTAGAACGAATTCATGATGATCTTCAGCGCCTGCGACAGCGGCGCGTTGCGCTGGCGCTTCGCGTCGTCGCGGCCTTCCCACACGCGGCGCACGACATCGGGCAGGCAATGCGCGGTGCGCGAGAAGCGCGCGCCGAGAAAGCCGGGCACCGATGCGTCGTCGCCGGGATTCGCGAGCCCTTCGATCAGTCCGACCGGATCGATCAGGAACGTGCGGATGATCGACGGATAGAGGCTCTTGTAGTCGAACACGAGCACCGAGTCGTAGAGGCCAGGGCGCGAATCCATCACGAAGCCGCCGGGGCTGTTTTGTCCCGTCACGTCGCCGAGGTTCGGCGCGACATAACCGAGCCGGTGCATGCGCGGCAGGTACAGGTGCGTGAACGCCGCGACCGACCCGCCGGTGCGATCGGCCGCGAGCCCCGTGACGCTCGCGCGTTCGAGCGCGAAGGACAGCAGGTCGGCCTTGTCGAAGATGCGCGTGACGAGCTCGCAGTCCTTCAGGTTGTAGCGCGCGAGCGCGGGCTTGTCGTGATCGAAGCGGCGCTGGATCTCGTCCATCCGCTGGTACGGATTGTCGATCGACTTGCCCTCGCCGAGCAGCGTTTGCGCGACGTATTCGAGGCTGAACGACGGGAACGTCCACGTCGCCGATTTCAGCATGTCGATGCCGTCGAGGATCAGCCGGCCGGCCGCGCCCGCGAAGAAGTGGTCGGGCTGCTGGCCGTGCGCGCGCCAGTCGAGCACGCCGCCGCCGCGCCCGAGCTTCAGCGGCACGCCGTATTGCTCCGAATGCGCATGCAGGATGCGCAGGTCGAACTGCACGAGGTTCCAGCCGATCACCGCGTCGGGATCGTGCGTTTCGAACCAGTCGTTGAGCCGCGTGAGTATCGCGGCCCGGCTGTCGCAGTAGTCGAGGCGGAAGTCGAGGGCGCTCGTGTCGGCGTCGCCGTTCGGCGGGCCGAGCATGTAGACCTGCCGTTGGCCGCAGCCTTCGAGCGCGATCGAATACAGCTCGCCGTGCACGCTGGTTTCGATGTCGAGCGACACGCAGCGCAGCGCCGGGCGGTAGCCGGTCGCGGTTTTCAGTTCGACGCCGGTCAGCGTGCCATCGTTGCCGGGCTGGCCGCGAAACTGCACGCAGGCCGTGATGAAGCGCTCCATCGCGTAGCGGTCGGGCGGTTGCACGTCGGCTTCGTAGACGTCGACGCCGGCCGCCGCGAGGCGCTTCTGGAGCCCGGACAGATGGCGGTAGCGCTTGCAATAGAGGCCGACGACCGGGCGCTGCCGGAAGTCGCGCAGCGCGAGCGGGCGCAGTTCGGCTTCGCGCTCGCCGGCCAGCGCGCGTTCGGCGAGCGCCTGCTGTTCGGCCGGAATGAACGCGACGGCTTCCTGCGGGCGCAACCGCACGCGGCGCGGACCGTGTTCGGTTGCCAGCCAGAACTCGATCTCGATGCCGGATGCGGTGTCCCGCCAGTGGCGGGTAAGGATGAAACCCTGCTCGAACTCCGTCAAAACGCTTGCTCGTCGTGGATGCCCAGGCGGCGGATTTTAGCGCCTGGGCGCGGGATGTGTCCGAGGCGGCCGCGCGGGAAAAGGGGGCGGACTGGTTGGCACCGATGTCGCCGGGCCTGTCGGGTGGCCGGATGGCGATGCCCGATACGGCGCCCACTTGCGATGATGCGCGCACTTGTGTGAAATAGCGCCCCCACAACATTCGTCAGGCAGCGCCATGATTTCGTTCGATGCAGGGAGTCACCGTTTCAACCTGAGGGCGGCCGCCGTCATCGTTCAACGCGAATACGTGCTGCTGCATCGCGTCGACGGCGACGACTTCTGGAGTCTCCCCGGCGGACGCGTCGAGCCGGGGGAGCCGGCCGCGCATACGGTCGTCCGCGAAATGCGGGAAGAGATCGGCGCGTCGGTCCGGGCCGGGAAAATGCTGTGCATCGCGGAAAACTTCTACACGCACGCCGGCCGGCAACACCATGAGGTCGGTGTCTATTTCGCGGCGGAGCTGGAAGCCGGCTCGCCGTTGTCGGATGTGACGACGGCGCATCGCGGCGCCGAAGCCGACAAGGGGCTGACGTTCGCATGGTTCCTGCGCGATCGCCTGTCCGAAATCGACGTGCAGCCTGCATTCCTGCGCGAATTGCTCAATGCCGATCGTCACACGCTCGCGCACGTCGTCCAGCAGGACGAGCATTACGAAATCGCGTACTGACATCAGGTGACATGAAGCGGGCGGATCGTTCGCGGGTGACGAGCGACTTTGTCGCTCGTCACGTTCGTGCATCCGCAGTGCGTTTCGCCACGCGCCAGGTCGTGCGCGCCGCGTCCTCGGGCCGCAGCAGCCATCGCTTCGCGACGATCGCGTGGCGCTTGTGCGTGACGTAGGCATCGACGGCGAGTTCGAGCGTGTCGTCGTCGAGTCTGGCGAGCGTTGCGGACGCGCCGGAGCCGTCGGCGAATTCGATCACGGCGGGATGGGGTTCACCGATGCGAGGCGCGTTTTTGCCGAACGTCACGATGCTGCCGGGGTATAGGTGCGAACGGGTTGTGCGCAGCAGCAGGGCGGTGGACATTGAAGGCGGCTCCGGAAGAAGCGTGCCCGGGTGACGCGCGCGGCGTTCCGGAGCAGATGCGACAGCGTGCGTCATACCGCTATATGCGGAATTGAACATTACTAAGAGACGGTTTCAAAAAGGCCCCGTGGGGCTGTTAACTTTCGCGGTGAGCTGTTAACCTCAGGCATCGGAACAACCGAGACTGAGGAGATGGCCAAGCCGATCATCGACGATGAATTGTGGACACTGATCGAGCCGTTACTGCCGCCACCCAAGCCGCGGCGCGAGAAGAACCCGGGCCGCCTGCCTGTTTCGAATCGCGCCGCGCTGACCGGCATCCTGTTCGTTCTCAAGACCGGACTACGCTGGCGCGACCTGCCGGCCGAGATGGGATGCGGCTCGGGCGTGACATGTTGGCGCCGGCTGCGCGATTGGCAAGCAGCCGGTGTCTGGGATCGCTTGCACGAGCTACTGCTCGCAAAGCTGCGCGCAGCGGACCAGATCGACTTCTCACGAGCCGCCGTCGATTCATCATCGATTCGCGCCGTTGGGGCAGGCCAAAAACTGGGCCAAACCCCACCGATCGCGCGCGACCCGGTTCCAAGCACCACATCGTCACCGACGCCAACGGTACGCCGCTCGCCGCGATCCTGACCGGCGCGAACGTCAACGACGTCACGCAATTGCTGCCGCTGATCGACGCGATTCCGCCGATCCGCGGATTGCGTGGCCACCCATTGCAGCGGCCGCGTGTGGTCTACGCGGATCGCGGTTACGACTCCGAGCGACATCGGCGCGCGTTGCGCGATCGCGGTATCGAGCCAGTGATCGCCAAGCGCCGTACCGAACATGGCAGCGGCCTTGGCAAATATCGCTGGGTCGTCGAACGCACGCATGCCTGGCTGCATCACTTCCGTCGTCTCCGTATTCGTTTCGAGCGCCGTGCAGACATTCACGGCGCGTTCCTCAAACTCGGTTGCTGTCTGATCTGCTGGAATACCCTTCGGCGGGCCGATCAGTCTTTATGAAACCGTCTCTAAGGAAACGCTGATCAATGGACCAACTTCCGAAGTTGCAGGCGAGATGGCTTCAAATTTTCTGGATGACGAAGCGAATCGGCGCTCAATTCAGTGAATTTGGCGCGTAAGCGAGCCTCCCCTGCTCGCATTTTTCATACGCATGACGGACTGCTCCCATGGACCGATCGCAACAGATTTCGCGCAATCACCAGATTCGCCAGAGCGAACAGGCTGAACAGTTGCGCGGTGTTCTTGGCCAAGCCCTTGTATCGGGTCTTGCGATGCTGAAACAGATTCTTGACGATATGAAACGGATGCTCAACCCGCGAACGGATCTGCGCCTTGGTTCGCTCGAGCGCGATCACCAGGTCCTTCAGCGCTCCTTCTTGCATCGCCTTGATCTTTCCCCGCCTGGCAGCGACGTGCCACTTCACGGCCTTGCCCGCCATTTCCTCGCGCTTGTCGACGCCAATGTAGCCCGCGTCGGCGAACACCTGCTCTTCATGCCCGTGCAGCAGGGCATGAGCTTGCGATACATCCGACACGTTGGCCGCCGTGCCAACCACACTGTGAATCAGGCCCGAGTCGGCGTCGACGCCAATGTGGGCTTTCATGCCAAAGTGCCATTCGTTGCCCTTCTTCGTTTGATGCATTTCCGGGTCACGGCTCTTCCCGGCATTCTTGGTCGACGGCGGCGCTTCAATGATCGTCGCGTCAACCAGCGTGCCTTCCTTCATCATCAGCCCACGCTCGCACAGCGAGATGCCAATCTCGTCGAACAACTTCCGTGTCAGTTCGTGTTCGATCAGCAGGCGCCGGAACTTCAACAGCGTGGTTGCATCAGGCACGTTCTCGATCGCCAGATCGATGCCGGCGAAGGCTCGCAGCGTGATGCTGTCATACAGCGCGTCTTCCAGTCCTTCGTCCGACAGTCCGTACCACTGTTGCACGAAGTAGATTCGCAGCATCCGCTCAAGGCCAATCGGCGGGCGACCTCGCGTGCCCTTCGGATAGTGCGGTTCGATGGCCGACAGCAAGCGCTGCCACGGAACGACCTTCTCCATCTCTTCCAGGAAGCGTTGGCGCCTCGTCACTCGCTTCTTGCCTGCAATTTCCGCTTCCGCGAAGCCGATCTGCCTCTTCATCGTCGTGGGTCCGTTCCGTGAGCTGTCTTCTAAACGTCCTCGGCTACGTCTGCGATGACCGCCGAGCCGAATAAATCAGCGTTTCCCTAAACTGATTCACATAAGTGAATATCTAATTACAATTTTCAATTGTTTGACTTCCGCCTGATTGACGTCACAGATTCGTCATCCGTAGAATCCTCGATCAAGAACAACATAATTCTGAGAGAGGCGCCATGGATGCGCGCAGCATGATCGACTTCGAACGACGTTCAGCTCAAGGCGCTGATTTCGCAGCCCGTCACGTTCTGGATTCAGCAGACCGACAAGACTTATTTTCCCCATCACGGTTATGTCCATACCGCAAGGAAACTGGGTGCGGATGGTGAGCTGGTCAAGCAGGGCATGTTCGACAAGACGGGACAGTTGCCGATCGATCATCAGGTATTTGCTTAATCCCTCGTCGGACGCATGGCCTAGCAGTGGGGCCGGCATACAAGACGATCCCGCAGAAGCATTCAAGCGATGGGGAAAAATCATCACGCAGAACAAGGTCAATAAAAATCGAGGCTTGGATCCTGCCGCATCGCTTGTCGGGTTTTTGCGATCGTCCAACGACATTACCCGTAGTGATTGAGCCATGACCCGGCACATTCTGATCGTTGCGCTTTCGCTCCTGTTGTGTGCTTGCACGAAAAAGGAACCCCCGGTGGCCTCAGCATCTGACATGAGCGCCGTGCGCGCCAATCTTGCTTTTACCTGTATGCATCAAGCGGACCATCTGCCGCCACTCGATCCGCAAGCCGACAGCCTGTTTCGTTACGCAAGGTATCTGGAGAAAAAGGACGGCCCGAAGGACTTCAACGATGTCGCCCGCTATTACAGGATCGCGGCGGAGCACGATCATTACAAGGCGAACCAGAACCTGCAATCACTTATCTCACAAGGGCTGGTTGACTCACCGAACGCACCGACGGAGGTCGTCGACCTTGGCATGAAATTGGTCAAGCAAGGTATCCCAAGTGGTTATTACGATATCGGTCACTATCTTGAGACAGGCTATGGATTGAAGCAGGACGCCGAAGGGGCATTGCAATATTTTCGCAAGGCAGCCGATCTTGGTAATCCGGAAGCGCAGTTCCATGTCGGAGATCTGCTTCTGCCCAATGACAAAGCTCCTGATATCGCAAGGCACATGTTGGCGTGTGCAGCCGATCAAGGATTTGGCGAGGCGGCAAACCTGCTAGGGGTCGACCAAAAGACGGGTGGGCTATATCCCGACGCCGCCAGGACTTTTCAGAAAGGCGTGAGTGCAGGCGATACCATGTCTGCGTCGTTCTTGAGAGACGGATTCAAGGGGCCGCCCCAATCGAATCAACTCGATTATCTCGACCTGCCGAACGATCCCGAGCGTTCGCGACGATACGATTTAATTGGCAAATTTCTCGATGCCAACGATGGTCGCAGCCCCAAGGTTCCAGACATCGACAGGATCGTCCCACTGCCACCTGCCAAGCTCCCGCCGTGGGACGGCACGTTCCAGTGGCAAAAGGAACAAGACGCAGCCAAGCCGGCGCAGAAGCCTTCGGACGAGCTCGTCAACGAGATGGCGAAAGCCAAGCATCTCGATCCAGCGACAGGGTTGCCGCTTGAGCGGCCGCTCCGTAACCCGCAGGAACATCGTTCGACATGAGCGATAGTGAAGAGTCGAAAAAGCAAACACATCCGCTGACCCTGATCGGTTTCGGCTGGTTGCTGTTCGTCGTTGGGCTGCCGTGTTGGGCGCTTCTCAGCGATGCGCTGCAGGTACTCGACCGGTTTGCCGAGTGGCCGAAAATGGCTGGAATTGCAGGCGTGCCGGTGCCTTTGTTGTTTGTCACTGCCTGGAAGTACGACGCAAGACGCACCGGCGAAATCGGTTGGCTGATGCTGGGCTGGTCTATTGGAGCCGGGATGGCGTGGTTGGCCATTTTTATTGGAAGTTTGGCGCCGCACGGCTGATGATCTTATTTTCCCTGGAATCCACATGAATTCACAAACCCGGCCCGTCTCGTTACCCGGTGCGGCAGCGCTCGTCGCAGCACTCATCATCACGGTGCTGTTTCTACCCAGCCTCTACGTGCAGTTGACGAAGTTCTCGCCAAGCTCGCAGATGGTGGTTATTCAACTGACCAGCTTCATCCAGAACCTGGTGTTTCGAACCGGCCTGGTTTATCTGATCGTTCGCTGGTACGGGGAGCATCGCGATCGGCTTGCGTTCCGGCGCCCCGCGCGGCTGCTGGCGGCCTATGCGTTGTGCCTGCTGGTCTGGCAGGTCGCGCAGATATTCATCATCCAGGTGATGATGCTGAGTCTGGTCGGCAATGGCGCCCATCTGACGGCGATCTTGACGCTCATCGCGCCGGTAAGTGCCGTCCTCTATGCGTGCGTGGCCTGGCTTGCGTGGTGGTTCGTCACGCGCGTGTTTCGCAACGATGCGTTACCCGCCGAGGCGCCCCGCGGTCACGCAACGCGGTCCATCGCAGGCCTCGCGGCCTGGCTGTTCGCAAGCGTATGGCTGCTTTTGATGACGCAGACCGTGCCGATGCTGCTCGACACCTTCGACGACGACCTCATGCGCGTGATGTTCAGCTACGTTGGCGCGTTGGCGGTTCCCGCGGCGCTGATCTTTGCGGGAGCGAGGCTCGGTCTGCGTCGTGATCTCGTTCGACTGCACGGCTGGCGTTGGCTGGGCGCGTCGCTCGCGGCGATGGCATCCACCGCGGTTCTGTTCTATTTGGCGTTGCAGTTGCTGGAGAGCCTGCTTGGGGTGAGCATGTTGTCCGGAGTGATGGCGATCGTTGTTCTCGGCGGGGCCTTTGTTGCTTACTGGGTGTGGTTCCGCGTGTTCTACGCTCCCGTGGGCCGCGAGACTGCGGAAACGTCTCAGGGATTGCCGTCGTCGTAGCAGCCGAACGCGGATGGGGGCGATTCGCCGGCGCACGGCGCGACGGCGGATCACCGGAAGATTGCAGATCCCGACGCCCCCTTCAAACATGCCCCTCATGTTCGACCACCCCACCGCGCCCGGCTCTTGCCGCGACCATCACCGTCGCCCCTGACGCCCGTGCCGCCCGCTTCGCCCACATCGCCGTCAGAATCGGCACGAGAATCGCTGTCACGAGACAAGCCGTCGCGACGATCGCCGTCGCGGCCGGCACCATCGGTTTGAACTTCGGAATCATCTCGCCGATGATCGCCGGGTTCCCGACCGCGGCGCCGGCCGTCGACGACGCGGCGAGCCCGGCCGTGCCGTTGCCGCCGCCGAGGAATTTATCGGCGAGGATCAGCGGCACGCCCGTCACGACGATCACCGCGAGCCCGAGCGCGATGCCCGGCAGCCCGCTTTTCGCGATCACGTTCAGATCGATGCCGTTGCCGAGCGCGAAGCCGAAGAACGGGATCAGCGGATGCACGCAGCGCCCGAACAGCTCGCGCAGGTCCGCATCGAGATTGCCGAGCGTGAAGCCGATCAGGAACGGCAGCACCGCACCGACGAACAGCCGCGTCTCGAACACCGCGACGCCCGCCGCGCCGAGGATCAGCATGCTGACGAGCGGCCCCGATTCGATCGACATCAGCACGAACGCGCCGGCTTCCTCCTTGCTGCCGTACTGCTGCATCACGGCCGCGTAGAGGCCGCCGTTGGTCATGTCCATCGACGTCGTGATCGCGAGCAGCGACAGGCCCGCGAAGAGGCCGGTCCGGATGCCGTCGTCGGGGATGAACTGCGCGGCGATCACCGTCGCGAGCCACGCCACCACGATTTTCGTGGCGAGCAGCGTGCCCGATTTGCGCAGCACGACGCCCGTCGCGCGCAGGTTGATCGTCGCGCCCATGCAGAAAAACCAGACGGCGAGGATCGGCACCGTGCCCGCGATCAGGCCATTGGTGAACGAGCCGAAGTACTTCCCGGCGTTCGGCGCGAACGTGTGCACGCACGCGCCGAGCAGCATCGGGACCAGCATGAGTCCGCCGGGAATGCGGTCGATGGCCTGTTTCAGCTTCACGTCTCCTCCGTGGACGTCGATGCGTCCCGTTGTCGAATGATGTCTGCTGACTGACTATAGGACATGATTCGGAACGGTGGTCCGTTTTTGTTGAATTCACGAATAGTCGTATACCCGTATCACTATAAATCCTTGATAAATATGGGCTTGAAGGTATTTTTGCGATGACCGAAAAATTCGGTTCGTCGTTCCGGAATTGAAAAATTTGTGCTTCAATTCATCGTATGACCACCGGCCGAACCGGCGTCGGCGGCCTGTCCATCCCCACGGAGAACCGGCATGGAAGTGCGGCAAGGCATACATAGCGAACACGCGAAGACGCTCGATACGGCCGGCCTGCGCCGGCATTTCCTGGTGGAGAACCTGTTCGCGCCGGACGCGCTGTCGCTCACCTACAGCCATATCGACCGCATCATCGTCGGCGGCGCGTGGCCGGCCGAGCGGCCGGTCGAGGTGCCCGCGTCGCTTGGCGCCGCGATGGGCGTGAGTCATCTACTGGCGCGGCGCGAGCTGGGCGCGATCAACATCGGCGGGCCGGGCTGGGTCGAGGCCGACGGGCAGCGTCACGCGGTGGGCACCGAGGAGGCGATCTACATCGGGCAAGGCGCGCAGGGTGTCGTGTTCGGCAGCGACGATCGCGCGCATCCGGCGAAGTTCTACCTGAACTGCGCGCCCGCGCACACCGCGTATCCGACGCGCACCATCACGCTCGCGCAGGCGTCGCCCGAAACGCTCGGCGATGCGGCCACGAGCAATCGCCGCACGATCTACAAGTTCATCGTGCCCGACGTGCTGCCCACGTGCCAGCTGTCGATGGGGATGACGAAACTCGAGCCGGGCAGCCTGTGGAACACGATGCCGTGCCATACGCACGAGCGCCGGATGGAGGTGTATTTCTACTTCAACCTCGCCGACGACGCGGCCGTGTTCCACATGCTCGGCGAACCGCAGGAGACGCGCCACGTGGTCGTGCACAACGAGCAGGCGGTGATCTCGCCGAGCTGGTCGATCCATTCGGGTGTCGGCACGAAGGCCTATACGTTCATCTGGGGGATGGTCGGCGAGAACCAGGTGTTCAAGGACATGGACCACATCGCCGTTGCCGACCTGCGCTGACACCATGAAACGCGACAACCCCGATCTTCCTTCCGCCGATGCGCGTTCCGCGCTCGCCGGCCTGTTCGACCTGACCGGCAAGGTCGCGATCGTCACCGGCTGCAACACGGGGCTCGGCGCGGCGATGGCCGTCGCGCTCGCGTCGGCCGGGTGCGACATCGTCGGCGCGAACCGTTCGGCACCTGCCGAGACATCGGCTCGCGTCGAGGCGGCCGGCCGGCGTTTCGTCGACGTGCGCGCGGACCTGTCGACGCTCGAGCCGGTCGAGCGGATCGTCGGCGGCGCGGTCGATGCGTTCGGTCACGTCGACATCCTCGTCAACAACGCGGGCATGATTCGCCGCTGCGATGCGCTCGATTTCACCGAGGCCGACTGGGATGCCGTGATCGACGTGAACCTGAAGAGCGTGTTCTTCCTGTCGCAGGCCGTTGCGCGGCAGATGGTGCGGCAGGGCGGCGGCGGCAAGATCGTGAACGTCGCGTCGATGCTGTCGTTCCAGGGCGGCATCCGCGTGCCGTCGTATACGGCGTCGAAGAGCGGCGTGCTGGGCCTCACGCGCCTGCTCGCGAACGAATGGGCCGCGCGCGGGATCAACGTGAACGCGATCGCGCCCGGCTACATGGAAACCGACAACACCGCGCAGTTGCGCGAGGACAGCCGGCGCAGCGACGAAATTCTCGGCCGCATCCCGGCGGGCCGCTGGGGCGTGCCCGATGATCTCGCGGGCGCGGCCGTGTTCCTCGCCTCGCGCGCGTCGGACTACGTGCACGGTCACACGCTCGCCGTCGACGGCGGGTGGCTCGCGCGTTGACCGTGCGGCGAGGCGGACGCGTTATGCTCTCCCGATTCGCATCTCACGGATTCACGGACATGACAGCAACGCCCAGACAGCGCAACCGCGATCAGGCGAACATGGAGCAGGGGGCCGGCCATCCGGGGGCCGAGCCGCCGGCGGCCGGCGCTGCGGAAAAGGCCGATTCGGTCGCGGCCGTCGGGAAGGTCTTCACGATCCTCGCGGCGCTCGGCGATCGCCGCGAGATCGGCATCAGTGAGCTATCGCAGCAACTCGGCATGTCGAAGACGACGGTTCATCGCTTCCTGCAGACGCTCAAGACGCTCGGCTACGTCGCGCAGGAAGGCGAGACCGATCGCTACCGGCTGACGATCCGGTTGTTCGAGCTCGGTAGCAAGGCGCTGGAGAGCGTCGACCTCGTGCGCGAGGCCGATCTCGAGATGCGCCGCATCGGGCAACTGACGCGCGAAGCCGTGCATCTCGGCGCGTTCGACGAGGACGCAATCATCTACATCCACAAGATCGACGCCGATTACGGGCTGCGCATGCAGTCGCGGATCGGCCGGCGCAATCCGCTGTACAGCACGGCGATCGGCAAGGTGCTGCTCGCGTGGATGGCGCCCGGCGAGGCGCGCGCGGTGCTGGCCGACATCGAGTTCAGGAAGTCGACCGCGAAGACGCTGTCGTCGGCGGACGCGGTGATGAGCATCCTGCCGCACGTGCGGCAGCAGGGTTATGGCGAGGACAACGAAGAACAGGAAGACGGCCTGATGTGTCTCGCGGTGCCCGTGTTCGACCGTTTCGATCGCGTGATCGCGGGGCTGTCGATTTCGTTTCCGACGATGCGCTGCGGCGCGGATACGAAGGCGCATTACGTCGCGTTGCTGAAGGCGGCCGGGCAGGCGATTTCCGCGCGGCTCGGGCATCGTCCGGCAGCCGCCGGCGCTGCATCGGCGGCGGTCGTCGCGCAGGACTGAGCGTTCGGCGTGCGGCGCGATGACTGCACGCATCGGCCGCCACGACGCTACGCCCACGCGCCGTCGCGCTTCAAACTCTCCGCCCGCTGCGGCCGCTGATACAGATAGCCCTGCGCATACTGAATCCCGACCGCATGCAGCGCGCGATGCTGCGCCTCCGTTTCCACGCCTTCCGCGATGATCTTCAGGTCATAGTGATGCGCGACGGCCGCGATCCCCTCGATCAGCCCCGCACCGCCATCGTTCAGTTGTGCGACGAACTGGCGGTCGATCTTCACGTAGTCGAACGGAAAGCGCGACAGCATGTCGAGATTGCTGTGATGCGTGCCGAAATCGTCGATGGCGAACTTCGCGCCTTTGGATCGGAGTGCCTGGAATATCTCGGTGGTTCGCGCGTTCTTTTCGAGCAGGATGCGTTCGGTGACTTCGAGCACCAGCGTAAAGCCGGGCGGCAACGCGCGGATCACGTCGTCGACGACGGACACGAACCGTGCGCGTTCGAGATCCTTCGGCGCGATGTTCACGGCAATGCGCAACGGCATGGATGGCGTCAGCGCGGTCAGTTCGGATACCGCCGTGCGCAGCACGAATTCGGTCACCTTCGGCAGCACCGTGCTCGATTCCACCTGCGGGATGAACCCGGCCGGGCTGATCGCCCCCCACTTCGGATGGTGCCAGCGCAGCAGCGCCTCGACGCCGACGGTCCTGCGCGTCTGCACATCGACGATCGGCTGGTACACGACGTGGAATTCGTTGCGCCTGAGCGCGTGGCGAACGGCTTTCAGCAACAACCGGCGAGGCGCCATCGCCAGCAGGTAGGCGGCCATCACGAGGCCGTCGGCCAGCAGTGCGATCGTCGCGCAGGTCAGCCGGTAGCGGCGCTGGACCTGCGACGCATAGCCGGTCGATGCGGCGACCGACACCGTGAACGGCCAGCGGTGCGACGCGATCGCGCTGCCGCGTGCGGGGCCTGCGGCCGATTCCGGCGTGTATTTCCCGCGCTGGTCGAGGCGGCCTGAACCCTGGATCGACAGCGTGGCGGTTTCCGCGCCGAATCGGGCGCTGTGCGAGAGCGCGTCGGCCACATAGTCGCCTTCGATCAGGTAGAGCAGGCCCGCGCCGCGCGCAGTGGAGCGAAACACGGCGAGCACCGGAACGTTGTGCTGAAACGGCGTCTGGCGCAGCAGCGTGACGATCGTCGATCCCGGCTCCGGCTCGCGCGTGTAGGCGTCGAGCGGCAAGTCGATCGCGCCGAGCGCCGACGAGCACATGACGCGGCCGCCGCTCACCAGCCCGACGGCGCGCAGGTAGCGCAAGCGGGTGCCCACTTCGGCCAGCGTGCGGAATACCGCCGCGCATGGCCGCCCGACGAGCGCGGTCAGCTCGTCCGAATGCCGCAGTTGAACGCCGTCGAGGATGCGGTCCACCGATGCCACGATGTCGTTCGCGACGACGCGTTCATGTGTGGTCACGGCCTCGCGCGCGTAGCGGTCGGCAAGCATCATCGCGAATGCGGGCACCAGCACGCAAACGATTACGGCAACGAAAAAGACAACTCGCGGCCACGCACCGCTGCGCTGGAAAACTGGCTTCGAGCCTGGCATGAGCGCCGACATTCCCGCGGTTGCCTTTGATGTTGTTCGCATGGAGAGGCAAGTCGGACCGGTCGATGCGCAAGCGGCGAGCATGCGTCATGCCTGGTCCGGCAATACGGCGCGCGCGCCGATATCGCGATGCTAATCGATTCAACGGTCGCGAGGGGCATGGGTGGCAGCACCGTCGCAATCGGCCGTTCTTCCGGAAACTGGCGCCCATAACATGTGCGTATTGCACATGTATATGACGTAGCACACCGAAAAAAACCCCGGCCGCACGGTGGTGCGGCCGGGATAAAAAGACACCGTCTCTTGGCACGAGGATGGTGCGCGGCAAGTATAAGATGGGACGCGAGATTACGAAATATTGTTATTTAACAAATGGTGTAGTTTTGTGATTGCGTATCGACAGGAATTATTGTCGCAAGGTGCGGTTCGCGGCGATCCGCGGCGGGCGCGCGAGCGGCCCGGGCACCTGTCCTGCAGGCGTTTCGCGATGGAAGAAAATACCGCACCCACGGTCGTTGTGACCGATGGCGCAGCCGCGACCGACGGCGGCTCGCTGTGGATCCGGATTTCAGTGAACGGACAGATCGGCAACTACCTGCTCGATCGCGCACTCACGTCGCGCGGGACACCGCGCTACGACGAGATCCGCGGCGCAAACGGCCCGCTGTCGAAAGGAGAACGACAGGAATTGCTGTTGCTGCTGGCGCGTATTGCCGACCCCGGCATGTGGGCCGGTATCGTCGACACGTTCATGCAGGTGCTGACGCAGCCTGCCGTCGAATGAACGGTGTAGTGCCGGCCAGCGCTGGAACGGGCCGGCCGTGATTCAGAAATCGTTGCGCATCTTGTGAAGCAGGTCGCCGGGCGACTGGCGCGTGTCGACCGCGGTGAGCACGTCGGTCAGGAACCACGGCAGGTTCAGCTGGGTATTGGAATCGCCGACGCACACGCTGATCGGCGGCGCCTTCGACGGCGAGCGCGCGTCACGCGCGGCATCGCGGGACGGAACGCAATTTTTCGCATGCACCGGAACCGGTGCGGCGGCATCCGCGGCTGCGCCGGCGGTGGCCGGCAAGCTGACGGCGGCGAGCAGGGTCAGTACGGCGAAGGCGGCAACGCGTTTCATGGGATTCTCCGGCGATGCTCGTTCGACTGCGCGCGCGGTCGCGAGTTCGTCACGGCGCGGCTGCGCCGGCCGTTCATCCGCGCGCGACGTTTGCCGAGCGAGCCGGCTGCCGCGTGCGCCATTGCTGCGGCGATTCGCCGGTCCAGCGCCGAAAGGCGCGCGTAAACGCGCTGTGTTCCGAATAACCGAGCAGCCACGCGACTTCCGCGAGCGTCAGCCGCGGATCGTTCAGATGGTCGATCGCGAGCCGCCGCCGCGTGTCCTCGCGCAGGATCCGGAAGTTGAGCCCGAGTTCGGCCAGCCGGCGATGCAGCGTGCGGGACGACACATGCAGCTCCGCCGCGATCTGCTCGATGCTCGCTTCGCCTTGCGTCAGCAGGCGCGCGACCGCTTCGCGCACCGACTGTTCGAGATCGTCCGTCTGCCGCAGCTCGGCGAGCAGCGCGCTCGCCTGGCGTTCCATCATTTGCCGCAGCGCGTCGTCCGGCTGACGCAGCGGCTGCGTGAGCAGGCGCAACGGGAATGCGAGCCGGTTCACCGGCCGGCCGAACCGGACCGGGCAGCCGAAATAGTCGACATATGGCTGTTCGTCGCCGGGCGACGGATGCACGAAGCAGACTTCGTCGGGCCCGTCACGCGTGCCGGTGATGTTCCGCGCAAACTGGACGATGGCGGTGAGCGCCACTTCGTCGACGAGCGGGCCGAGCGGCTCGGGCGCGTCGTGCCATTCGATCGCGACCGACGCGGCTTCGACGCGCACTTCCATGCGCGCGACGTTCGCGATCAGGTGTTCGTACTGCTGCCAGCGCGCGAGCGCGGCGCCGGCATCGCGGCAAGCGTGCAGCGCATAACCGAGCGCGCCGAGATGCGAGGGCGTGATCCGCTGGCCGACGTGCAGGCCGAGCAACGGATCGTCGAGCGCGCGGACCGCGCATTCGAGCAGGCGCCGCCAATGCGCGCTCGCGTAGAGCGTCAGTCCGCGATCGTCCTCGGGCGGGCGCGCTTCGCCGAGCACGCGCGCCGCATCCTTGCCTTGCTCGGACAGATAGTCGAACAGCAGCCGCACGTAGGTGCTCGAGTAGTAGACGCGCTGGGTCGAGAGCGGGGAGGCGGCGGGCATGGCGGAAAGTGTCAAGTAATCGTCGGCAAGTGTCAACGCGAGCCGACCCGCGCGCGACCATACTGCCCGTCAGTTTCTGATCGAGGCCGTGAACATGCCGACCGAGTTGATGACGTGGCTTCATGCGTTCCTGGGGAACGACGTGGACTGGAAGCAGGTGCTGCTGATCGGCATGACGCCGGTGTTCCTGATCGCGTTCGCGATCGAATACGCGATCGCGACCCGGCGCGGGCGCCGCGAGCCGTTCCGCTGGAAGGAGATCGTCGCGAACCTGTCGCTCGGCGCCGGTTATCAGGTGGCCGAGACCGTGATGGGGCTGCTGTTCACCGGCGCGATCTTCGCGTGGGTCTACCGGCACCGGCTGTTCGACGTGCCGGTGAACGGCTTCACGATCGTGCCGATCTTCGTCGTCGTGGAGTTCTGCTACTACTGGTTTCATCGCACGTCGCACCGCGTGCGCTGGTTCTGGGCCGCGCATGTGCCGCATCACAGTGGCGAAGTGATGAACTTCACGACCGCGATGCGGCAGTCGTTGCTGAACGCGTTCGTCGGCGTGTTCCTGTTCTACCTGCCGCCGGTCTGGTTCGGCATTCCGCCCGCCGTCGTGCTGTTCCTGCTCGCGGTCGATCTCACGTACCAGTATTTCGTGCACACGGAATCGATCGGGCGGCTGCCGCGCTGGTTCGAGTACGTGTTCGACACGCCGTCGAACCATCGTGCGCATCACGGCCGCAACCCGCGTTATATCGACAGGAATTATGGCGGTATCCTGATCATCTTCGACCGGATGTTCGGCACGTATGTCGAGGAAACGGAGCCGGTCGACTACGGCATCACGCAGCAGATCCGTTCGTACAATTTCCTGGTGCTCAACCTGCACGAGTTCGTCGACATGTGGCGCGATGTGCTCGCACCGGGGCCGTTGCGGCAGCGGATCAGGCATCTTTGGATGCCGCCCGAGTGGGAGCGGCCCGGGCATCGGCCGATCCATACGTGGAGCGTCGAGCGGAAAGAGGGCGAGGAACGCGCGGCGGCGCCGCATCCCGTGCCTGCCGAACGCGCGTGACGATCCGGCCGCAAGATCGTACAAGCCACCCGGGCACGTCGCGGCTAACCTGTTCCTCTCTTGCGCGAAAGGACAGGCTGGCGATGACGAAGAAAGTATTCTGGGACGATCCGTACCGGACCACGCTGGATACCGTCGTCAGTCACGTCGACGACGACCGTGTGCGGGTGGACGCGACGATCTTCTTCGCGTTTTCGGGCGGTCAGGAAAGCGACGCGGGGTCGCTCGGCGGTTATCCGGTCATCAGCGCTGAAAAGCGGGGTCTCGACATCGTCTATACGCTGCCGCGCGACCATGCGCTGCGCGTCGGGGACAGCGTGACCTGGCGCATCGACTGGGCGCGGCGATACCGGCTGATGCGCCTGCACTTCGCGGCCGAGATGGTGCTGCAACTGGTGTATCGGCTCAGGCCGGGCATCGAGCGCATCGGCGCGCATATCGCGCAGGACAAGGCGCGCATCGATTTCGCGAGCGACACGAACCTGTCGCCGCTGTTTCCCGAGATCGAATCGGCGGTGGCCGACCTGTCGAAGCGCGACCTGCGCATCGTGACCGACTTCAGCGATGTCGATGCGCAGCGCCGCTTCTGGACGGTCGACGGTTTTGCGACGATGGCGTGCGGCGGCACGCATCCGGCATCGACCGGCGAGATCGGCATGCTGACGCTCAAACGCAAAAATACCGGGAAGGGCAAGGAGCGGATCGAGGTCATGCTGCTCGACCCGCAGGTCGCGGGCAGGCATTCGGGCGAGCGCGTTGCCTGACCCGCGCGCCGCGTCACGTCACTGATACCCGTAACACCGCTTCAACCCCGCGTAGTCGTAGAAGTGGCTCCCCGGCGCGATCTTCGCGCCGTCGCACGCGGCCTGGAAATCCGTTTCGCGCTCGTTGTACAGCATCTTCACGATGAGCCGCGACCCGTTGCGATAGACGTCCCACTGCATGTTCGCGGCCATCGGCGATACCTGGTCGCCGCGCCACGGGTTGTTCGCATACGTGTACGTCTGCGCCTGCGGCGTCGGCACGAAACCGTTCTTCAGGTTCATGATCGACGCGAACGGAATCACGATCTCCGCATGCGTGAAGCGCAGCTTCGCGGCGCGGGTCAGGTCGCCGCGCGCGACCGCATCGACTTCGCCGAAGAAGTCGTCCTGCAGCACCTTCGCCATCCGGTACGTGACGGGGTTCGCTTCCTGGATGCCGGGCCCCTTCTGGTAATAGTCTTCGGCATCCTGCAGATAGGCGAGATACTGCGCCTGCTCCGCGCCGATGTATTTCTCCATCGTGACGCCGCCGGTTTCCGCCGTCATCGCGGGTGCGACCTGCAGCAGGTTGTACAGCACGTTCACCGCATCGACGGCCGTCGAGATCTTCGTCTTGCCGTCGCCTTTCAGCGTGTTGGTGAACTTGCCGTCCGCCGACGTGAACGCGTAGGTTCCCGTGTTTGCGAACGTGTAGCCGTCGGTGCCGAGCTTCGCGATGAACGCCGGCGACACGAGCGCGGACAGCACCGTTTGCGCGACGTCGGCCGCCTGCGGCGCGGCCTTGATCGCCTTGAGCTTCGCGGCCACCACCGTATCGTTCGCGTAAGCCTGATAGGCCTGGCTCGCCTGATAGGTCGCGTAGTACGGATCGCTCGTATCGGTCACGAGATCGGTGCCCGGCTTCAGCGAGTGGAAATACAGCAGGAAGCGGTTGGTGCCGGCCGGCTGCGCGGCCGGCGCGCTCGCGGGATAGCCGGACGGTGCGGCCGGCAGCGTGATCGCCGCAGCCAGCGCCGGTTGTGCGGCGACGAGCGCCGCGGAAAAATACGTCGAGCTGTCGACCGCGCGATCCTGCCCCGAGTTGACGACGACGATTTGCCGGTTGCCCGCCGAGAACAGCGCGGGCAGCCGCTGCGCGAGACGTGCGGCAAGCTGCTGGTGTTCGCGGATGCCGGTTTGCGTGAGGTTGCCGTATCCGGGTGTCGAGATGCCCGACACGCCGTAACCGAGCAACGCGTTGGCCTTCATCATCGCGTACGTGTCGGCCTTGAGCTGCACGCCGAGCGCGCTCAGCGCGCCATCGGCCTCGGCCTTGACCAGCATCGCGTAGATCGCGCCGTCGTACTTGAAGCCCGACAACCCGCGCGAGCCGTGACGCGCGACGAGTTCGACGTAGACCGGCGTGTAGCCGGCGGGCGGCGCTTCGTACGTCGCGGCGTCCTGTTGCGGACGATACGGCGTTTTCGTCTGGTAGTAGGTCGCGGGAGCGGGTGTCGGCGTGGGTTGCGGCGCGGGCGTCGAGCCGTTGTTGTCGGCCGGCGTGGCGGGCGGTGTCGAGGTCTCCCCGCCGCAAGCGGCTAGCAGCAGGCAGGCGAGCGTGAGGGCGGAGGCGGTGCGGGTCGGGCGTGTCATCGTGGCGTGCAACGGGCGGGACGATGCGGGTTCGCGTCGTCCCGTGTCCGGGAGGGATCGGTCAAGCCCGGAAGTGTTGCAAGCGACTTTGACAGCAGAATGTCAGGATTCGGTCGGGCAATCGTCGGAATGCGGCCAAACCGAAGATGGCCGGCCACCGCCGGCCCGCGTGCCGGCGTTCAGTGCAGGCCGGCCGATGCGATCGAGCGCACTGTGTCGGTGATGTGCACGCAGCGCGACAGGCCGAAATGCTCGGCTTCGCGGCGCTCCGGTTCGCTGCTCGCAATGGCCACCGCACGTTCGGGCGGCACGCCGAGCGCTTGCAGCGCGACGTCGAACGGATGCTGATTTGATCCGGAATCCTGCTGATTGGCGTCCGTGACGACGACCGAGAAGCGGTCGAGATTCGCGCGGCCGAACTGGCCTTCGAACATGTCGCTGAGCCGTGCGGCCGGCAGCGTCGTGACGAGACCGAGTCGATATCCTTCTTCCGATGCCCGGTCGAGCCACTGGATGATCGCATCGCGTTGATGGCGCGATTCACGCGAATCCGGTGTTGCTTCGATTTGCGCGAATGCAGCGTCGAGACGGGTGACGATGGCTTCGATAACCACGGTGATTCCTCTTCAGAAACGTGATGGTCCGTTCGCCGACGGGAATGCCACACACCTTAGCGTCGATCCGGAAATTGCGACTAATTAATATTTATAGCCGACTCATACGATTTGGCTAATGAATCGGGCGGCGAGCCAGAGCCGGCGCGGGATGCGTGTGATGCGGCGGTTTTCGCGAGACATGCATCGCATCGACCGGGTTCGATGTGATGCACCAAACTCGCGCACGTTGCGTATGCAACGGTCATATGCATATAAAAAAACGGCATATCGGGCGATGCACCCGATATGCCGTCTTGCGATGCCGCGTGCAGGCTGTCGTTCAGTGCAGCTTGATCGACGGCTGGTTGCGGCTTTGCAGCCAGTGGCTCAGCGACTGGAACAGCGCGCGCTTCAGTCCGACCACGCTGAACAGGTGCTTGCGGTACAGGAACTTGTACAGGCCGATCGCGGCAAGCCCGTCGACGATCAGCGAGCGCGAACGCGCGCCGACGTCGGCCTGATACACGGCGCCGGCCTGCCCGAGCGACACGACGGTGCCCGCATCGCGGAACGTGAAGCCGGCCACCGGCTTGCCGGCGACGCGGCGCGCGAATGCGTTGACCAGATACACGGCCTGCTGGTGCGCGACCTGCGCGCGCGGCGGCAGGAAGCCGCTCGCGCCGGCCGACGGGCATGCGGCGCAGTCGCCGAACGCATACACGTGCGGATCGTCGGGCGTCTGCAGCGTGTCGGTCACGATCACCTGGTTCGAGCGGTTGAGCGCGATGTCACCGATTTCCCGCAGGATCGCAGGTCCCGCGACACCGGCCGCCCAGATCGTGATGTCGCTCGCGAGCCGCTCGCCCGTCGCGGTCGTCACGGCGTCCGCGCCGACTTCCGCCACGCGCGTGTCCGTCAGCACGTCGACGTTCAGCGCGCGAAGCTGCGCATGCATCTTCCCGGACAGCCGCTCGTCGAGCGCCGGCAGGATGCGCGGGCCGCCTTCGATCAGCCGGATATGCACGTCGCGCGCGGACACCAGCGCCTTGAAGCGGTACGTCGTCAGTTGCTGGATCGCGTGCCGCAGCGCGGCGGCCAGCTCGACGCCTGTCGCGCCCGCGCCGATCACGTTGATGCAGATCGGCGCCGCGCGCCGCGCCGGATGCTGCTCGGCCAGGTGATTCGCCTTCGTGCACGCCGCGAGGAACTTGCGGCGGAAATCCTCGGCCTGGTCGAGGTTTTCGAGCGGCAGCGCATGGCGTGCCGCGCCGGGCACGTTGAAGAAGTTCGTCACGCTGCCGACCGCCAGCACGAGATCGTCATAGGCGAGCTCGCGCTGCGGCAGGATTTCGGTGCCGTCCGCGTCCTGCACGGCCGCGATCGTCGCCGTGCGTGCGGCGCGGTCGACCCGTTGCAGCGCACCCTGCACGAAGCGGAAGCCGTGGCGCTTCGCCTGCGCCGCGTATTCGATCGTGTGCGATGCCGGGTCGCGATGGCCCGATGCGGCTTCGTGCAGCAGCGGCTTCCAGAAGTGCGTCGGGTAGCGGTCGACGAGCACGACTTCGGCTTGCCCGCGGCGTCCGACCGTATCGCCGAGGCGCGTGGCGAGCTGCAGGCCGCCGGCGCCGCCGCCGACGATCACGATGCGCGGCATGCGCGGTGCGCGGTCCGTTGCAAGGTTGGGCGTGATGTTGTCCATATTGGGCTCCCGCTGATGACGATTCGGATGACATTGCTCAAGAACCGACGATATAGTTTCGAACCCACTCGAACAATTTAATGTTTATAAGCGACTCATATGTATTCACTTATAGGAAAGACCGCGACGTTCCGGCAATTGAAGGCGCTGGACATGATTGCGCGGCTCGGCAGCGTGTCGCGCGCGGCCGAGGAGCTGAACCTGACGCAGCCGGCCGTGTCGCTGCAGGTTCGCCTGCTCGAGGAGGCGGTGGGCGCCGCATTGCTGCAACGGGTGGGGCGCGGCGTGCAACTGACCGCGGCCGGCGAGATCGTGTCGCGTTATGCGCGCGAGATCCTGCATCTGTGGAGCGAGGCCGGCGACGAAGTCGCGGCGTTGACCGGCGATCTGGGCGGTACGCTGCGGATCGGCGCGATCACGACGGCCGAGTACCTGATCCCGCCGCTGCTCGTCAAATTCACCGCGACGCGCCCGCATGTGAAGACGTACTTCAAGGTCGGCAACCGCGACGACATCATCCGCATGCTCGCGACGCATGAAATCGATCTCGCGGTGATGGGCAGCGCGCCGAAGGAGCTGCGCACGCACGCGGTCGAGTTCGCGAAGCATCCGATGGTGTTCGTCGCGGCGCCCGGCCATCCGCTGATGCAGCGCAAGCGGATCTCGCTGAAGGATCTCGAATCCGCACACCTGCTCGTGCGCGAACGCGGCGCAGGCACGCGTTCGACGGTCGAGAACCTGTTCAAGACGTCCGGCTACCGCTTCCATGTGGGGTCCGAATTGTCGAGTAACGAGGCGATCAAGCAGATGGCCGAAGCAGGGCTCGGCATCGCGTTCCTGTCGTTGCACGCGTGTGCACTCGAACTGCGCACGGGGCTGCTCGGGCAACTGCCGTTTCCCGGCAACCCGATCGAGCGCGAATGGTATGTGGTCACGCTTGCCGACCGCCGGATCTCGCAGGTGACGGGGCTGTTCCGCGACTTCCTGATCAAGCAGGGTGCGCCGGTGATCGACGGCGCGACGGTGGCGCCGCACGATCGGCGGCGCAAGTAGGCACACGTCGGTCGACGTCGGCGCAAGCGGACGGATGCCGCTCGCGCCGGCCGGTCAGACGAGCCCGAAATCGTCGTTGCTGTCGGGAATCGATGCGAGCAACCGTTCGAGCCGGTGCCAGCCGATCACGCGCAGGCACCATTCGGCGACGGCGGACCGAGCGCCACCGGCGCGGGACGGGGATTGGCGGCGAGCGGCGCCGGACGGCGGCAAGGCGGCGATTGCCGCGCATTGCGGGCAGGAATGGGGCATGACGGGCTCCGTAGGTGTCGGATGGCGCAATCGTAGGCGGCCCGGTGCCCGCCGGCGCTCACGTAAGGATCGGCCTGAGCAGAAACGGATGATCTTTTCCGCCGGCCCGGATCAGGCCCCCGCAGCCCCGGCACGCGGGCGGAAAACGCGTCACAATGCGCGTTCGACACACGATCTGGTGGAGCCCAGCCATGAGCGACCCGATTCTCGCCGCGCCGCCTGACAACGGCCTGCCGGTCAGCCTGCGTTCCAGCCGCGGGCTCGGCTGGCGCGGCTTCGGCGCGGCGCTGCTCGACATTCGTGCCGGCACGTACCGGATTCCGGCGGCCGACCATCACCGCATCGGCGTGCATATCGGCGGGCCTGTTCGTGCGGACTGCGTGTGCGACGGCGAACGCGTGTCGCGCATCCAGGCGCACGGCGACGTCGACGTGATTCCGGCCGGCGTGCCCGGCCAGTGGACCGACAGCGCCGACTGCCGGATCCTGCACATCATGCTCAGCGATACGTTCGTGCGGCGGACCTTCGAGCATCTCGAACTGAAGCCGTCGCAGGCGCAGATCCGCCGCCGGCTGCAGGTGCGCGATCCGCGCATGCAGCACATCGCGTGGGCGATGGCCGCCGAACTCGAAGCCGACGACGCATCGGATCCTCTTTACGCAGAAAGCCTGTGCACGGCGCTCGTCGCACGGCTGGTCGACAGCCAGCCGGCGTTCCGCGAGCGCCGGCGCGTGCTCGCACCGAAAGCGGCGGCGCGCGTGATCGACTACGTCGAAGCGAACCTCGACCGGCGCCTGACGCTGGCCGAACTCGCGGCGCTCGTGTCGATCAGCGTGCCGCATTTCAAGGTGTTGTTCCGCGAAACGCTCGGGATGCCCGTGCACCAGTACGTCGTGCGGCGCCGGGTCGAGCGCGCGAAGGCGCTGCTGCTCGAGGGGCGGCTCAGTATTAGCCAGATCGCGCTCGAAGCCGGGTTCGCGCACCAGAGCCACATGGCGAACTGGATGAACCGCGTGCTCGGCGCGACGCCGACGGAGATCGTGCGGTCGGGTGCGCGGGGCGGGCTGCGGCTCGCGTATGACGGCGATGGAAGCGGGAGTGATGCATAACGGAGCAATGACATCGCGCCGGATGTGCGCGCAGTGTCCGATCCGCTCGTTGGCAGACTGAAGGAACGAGTTTGAAAATCAGCGAGCCAGCGAATTCGACGGTTCCAAGCGCCTGAAGCACGACGAAACGATTCGTCACTATCCGGCGCGAGTATTCGACGATAGGGGGCGTGCCCAATCCTGATTGCTTCTGTCCACGCGTCGATTCGCAGCGCTCCCAAGTCAGGACAATTTGGAAACTGGCCTACGGGCAATTGCGTACCGGTCGGACAGGCGATGCTGTCTGTCCTGCATGGCCAGCCCGCCTCGCATGCTCGCCCGGATTCCAGGCTCCGCTGCAGCCGTGCCCCACAATCATTTTCTGATTGTGGAGGGTCGAGAAGCAGGGTTTCGATCGACCGAACAAGGGGCACGCTTCGTATGGGCGACTACGTAGGCCGCGTGTTGAATCCGATTCTGCTGCGTGTCGTTGGGCGAGCGGGCAGTTGCACGGGGGTGCTGATTTAGCGGCTTTCGCGGGTTTGCTTATTGGGTGTGGGATGCGTTACGGTGATGCTTTCGTTTTGTAAGCAACGCCAATCATGAATAAGCAGGAACCGATCAGCGCGATGACCGCAGCGAAAACTCCGAAAGCCACCGCCAACAAGGCATTCAAGGGTGTGGTGAACGCCTCATGATGAATCAAGACGTTCCGCAGACAGCCTATGCGGGGCTGCACCGTGAGATCGCGGGCGTTGTGGAGTCCACGCGCGCAGCTGCGGCTCGCAGCGTCAATGCATTGATGACGGCGACTTACTGGGAAATTGGTCGGCGAATTGTCGAGTTCGAGCAAGGTGGCGCGGGCAGGGCCACGTACGGCGAGGCCCTGATCAAGCGCCTCGGCACTGATCTATCGCAGCGCTTCGGCCGCGGTTTTGGCTGGCGGAATCTTGCGCAGATGCGTGCCTTTTTCCTCGCCTGGCCTGCCGAGCTGATTTTGCAGACGCTGTCTGCAAAATCGCTTGAGTCATGGATTGTGCGGACACCATCTGCAAAATCGGCCGAGCGCATGGCTGCCGACCACCCTATACGGCATATTCCAGGCCCGGAAGTTCTCGCGCAGGCCTTCCCCTTGCCTTGGTCTGCATACGTGCGCCTGCTTTCCGTGAAGACGGTTGATGCCCGTGCGTTCTATGAGGCCGAGGCGTTACGCGAAGGCTGGTCGGTGCGTCAGCTCGATCGACAAATTGGCAGTCAGCTATACGAGCGACTGGCGCTGTCGCACAACAAGGCTGCGCTCCTGGGCAAAGCGTCTGACGTTCAGAAGGGGGATCTCCTCACGCCGGAAGAAGCGATCCGCGATCCGTTCGTCCTCGAGTTTCTCGATATGAAAGACGAGTACTCCGAGTCGGATCTGGAGGCAGCCTTGATCCAGCGCCTCGCCGATTTCTTGCTGGAGCTCGGCGACGACTTTGCCTTCATTGGGCGGCAGCGGCGCCTGAGAATCGATGACGTGTGGTTTCGGGTCGATCTGGTGTTCTTTCATCGTCGGTTGCGATGCCTGCTGATTATTGATTTGAAGGTCGGGCGCTTCAGCTATGCAGACGCGGGCCAAATGCATCTGTATCTGAACTACGCTCGCGAGCATTGGACCAAGCCCGGAGAAAATCCGCCGGTGGGCCTGATCCTGTGTGCTGAAAAAGGCGCTGCGGAGGCACATTACGCGCTGGACAACTTGCCAAACAAGGTGCTTGCCGCTGAATATCAAATGGTGTTGCCGGACGAAGCTACCTTTGTGAGGGAGTTGGACCGCACCCGTGTCGAGCTCGAGCGACGTGGCCGCGGCAAGTGACACTGCGATGCGAACACGGGACGAACGATGCCTTGTTCGCGAGTGACCGAGGTCGAGGCGCTTGCTGAACGCGGCGGCCTAGTTATTTCTAGTATCCAGTCGATCGCCGGGATCGCTCTTTGGCAAACCCTGGCCTTTGAAGGGACGGTCGACGCAACGCACAACATGCATCGCAGCCGCCACTCAATCCGTCATCCTTTCCTGCTCGATTCATCCCTCCCTGCGCGCCATTCCGGCCGCGCATGCCGACAATCACCTCACCTTCATCCCCCAGGAGCGGATCGTGTTCGTGATCTTCGGTGCATCAGGCAATGTCGGTTTGTCGACCGTGACGACCTTGCGTAACGCAGGCCATCCCGTGCGCGCGGTGCTGCGCGATACACGCCATCGTGAGCGCTTCGCGCAGCTCGGCTGCGACGTGGCGATCGCGGAATTGACGGATGCAAACGCGGTCGCGGCGGCGATCGACGGCGCGCGTGCCGTGCAGTTGCTGTGCCCGGTGCCCGTCGCCGACTCAGATCCGGCCGCGACGATGACGCGGACGATCGACATCGCGACCGCCGCGCTCGCCGCGAACCCGCCGCCGGCTTTGCTCGCGCTGTCGGACTACGGCGCCGAGCGCGACGGCAATACGGGCATCACGCGTCTCTTCCATCATTTCGAAGCGCGGCTGAAGGCGATCCCGACGCAGCTGACGCTGCTGCGCTCGGCCGAGCATCTGCAGAACTGGGCGCGCGTGCTGCCCGTCGCGCTCGGCACCGGTGTGCTGCCGAGCTTTCATCATCCGGTGGCCAAGGTGTTTCCGACCGTCTGGGCGCCCGATGTGGGCGTCGCTGCCGCGCGGCTGCTGCTCGATGCGCCGGAAGGCGGCAGCGAGCCGCGCATCGTCAGCATCGAAGGGCCGCGGCGGGTGAGCGTGGTGGCGATCGCCGATACGCTCGGCGCAGCGGCCGGCCGCGCGATCGTCGCGCACGAGCTGCCGCGCGACACGTGGGTGGCAACGCTGCTGCGCGCGGGGCTGAGCGAACGCCATGCGCAACTGATCGTCGATCTCTACGACGTGCACAACGCGGGGCAGATCGATGTGGAGGACGGCGTGTCGGAGCGGCTTTACGGCACGACAACGCTGACGGATGCGCTCGCGCAACTCGTCAGCCGGCACGCGCGGTGATCGAAGCGGCGGCGAACCGTGCGCACACCGTGCATCACGCTTGCCGCCGCACCTTGTTCAGTACCGCATACGAAAGCGACCCGATCACGATCCCCCAGAACGCGGAACCGAGCCCGAGCCACGTCATGCCCGACGCGGTCGCGAGGAACGTGATCAACGACGCTTCGCGGTGGTTCTCGTCCTCGAAGATCCCGTGCACGTTCGCGCCGATCGCGCCGATCAGCGCAAGCCCCGCGAGGATCGCGACGAACGCTTTCGGCAACGCGAAGAACACCGTGACGATCGTGCCCGCGAAGAGCCCGCCGATCAGGTAGAACGCGCCGTTCGCGAGCCCCGCGATGTAGCGCCGGTCCGGATTCTCGTGCGCGTCCTTGCCGGTGCAGAGCGCCGCGGTGATCGCCGCGACGACGATCGTGATCCCGCCGAAGCACGCGACGACCAGCGACATCACGCTCGTTGCCGTGATGATCGGGCGCGCGGGGGTGTGATAGCCCGATACGCGCAGGATCGTCATTCCCGGCAGGAACTGGCCGGTGAGGCTCACGACGACGAGAGGCAGCGCGAGGCTGAGCGTCGTGCCGAGCGTCCATTCGGGCGCGATGAAGATCGGCCGCGCGATGCTCGGCGACACGTTGCCGAGATGCGTCATCCCGAGCAGCGCCGCGAGCGCGGCGCCGGTCAGCAGCACGAGCACGATGCTGTAGCGCGGCAGCAGGCGCTTGAAGATCACGTAGGCCGCGATCATCCCGAACGCGAGCGCGGGCTGCGCGGACGCAGCGGCGAATGCATGCGTGCCGAACGGCAGCAGGATGCCGGCCATCATCCCGCATGCGATGCCGCGCGGGATGTGGCGCACGAGCCGGTCGAAATAACCGGTCACGCCGATCAGCAGGATGATCAGCGCGGCCGTGATGTACGCGCCGACCGCCTGGTTGAGCGTCAGTTGCGGAAACAGGCCGACGAGCAGCGCGGTGCCGGGCGCCGACCATGCGGTGACCACCGGCACCTTCAGCTTCCAGCTCGCGAACAGGCCCGATACGCCCGCGCCGATCGAGATCGCCCACACCCACGACGCGACCATCTCGTTCGATGCGTGAGCGGCCTGCGCGGCCTGGAAGAAGATCGCGAGCGGGCCCGCGTAGGAAATCAGGACCGCGAGAAAGCCCGCGGTGATCGCGGAAACGGACCAGTCGTTGCCGATCGCGCGGATCGCGCCGGGCGGGGTGTTCGGTTGCATCGTCGTCGGGGAATGTGGCGCGGGGCCGGAGGCAGAGCCGGGGCGAATGATTGTTGGAAGCCCCGGATGAGCCGCCATTCTGCGCATTGACGATGCAATTGGCAATTCGCCGGCAGGTTGCCGCGCTGTCGGCATTTCGTAAGGTGTTCGCGCCGGAGCGGGCGGGGCGGCTTGCCGCGGGGCATTGAAACGGCATCGCCGAACCGCGGCGTGACGACGGATTGCGGTGCGCTCGACCGTTACGTACTGATCTGCAGAACCTTGTCGACCGCCGCCACCTTCACCCCGCTGCCTGTCGACAGCGATGCCGTGCCCTGATCGAACGGATGCACGGGCGTATCGGTCGGCGTCCACGCATGGCGCGTCAGCAGCTCGCGATATCCGCCGCGGATCACGAAGCCGCCGCATTTTTCCGCATACGCGTCGCGCCGCATCCGGTACGCACGCGGCAGGTCGTACCACGGCAGCTTCGGCAGGTCGTGATGGACGAGGTGGTAATTGTTGTTCAGGTACAGCAGCCGCATCGCGAAGCCGGCTTCGTTGATCGCGATGCGCGCCTTCGGATGCCGCGCGGCGCGGTGCTCGTACAGCGAGCGGATCATCGCGAGCGCGTGCGCGGGCCACGTGACGGCGAGCAGGTAGTACCACCACGGCACGCCGATCGCCGATTGCAGCCACGCGAGCAGCGCCGCGACGCACGCGATGTGCGTCGCCCACATCGGCAGGTAGCGGCGCTCGCCGCGCCGGAGTTCGGCGAACGCATCGGCGAACATCGCGGCGATGGCGAGCGGCGGCCCGACGACGATCCGTCCGACGAAGGTCTTGCGCGCGGCCGTCAGTGCGCGGCGCCAGCGTGGCAGCCGCGCCCAGCGTTCGCGCGATACGTAGTTCGTTTCCGGATCGACGCCGGGCACGGTCAGGTCTTCGTCGCGATGATGGTCGAGGTGCGTGTCGCGATACAGCGTGTACGGATACCAGATCGTCAGCGGCGGGTAGCCGAGCAGCTTGTTCAAGCGAGCGGAACGGGTTGGATGGCCGTGCAGCAGCTCGTGCTGCAGCGACAGGTGCCACGCGCCGAGCAGGATCAGCGGCGGCGTGGCAGTCGCGAGCGACAGGTGCCGCGCGCGCACGAGCAGCATTACCGCGAGCCAGCCGCCGTAGATCGCGGCGATCAGCAGCCAGGTCGGCCATTCGGTGCGGGCAGTGAAGCGGGCGTCGAGCGCGGCAATCGCGCGCGCATGATCGACGTCGAAGTATTCGGCCATGGTGCTGAAGCGGGATGGAACGGGCGGCCCGGATGCCCGGGTGTCTCGCGGATCACGGTCGGTCTGCCCCCGCATGACGCGCGGCGGTGATGCGGGGCAGGCATCGGGACGTTACCGGGATCGCGCGGCATGGCCAACCAAGCGATTCGCATTTGCTTATCGCCGGGCGGCCGATAAGCATTCGGGCTGCCGGGGCGCGTTCGGCCCCCGTTTGGGTGCGATCGCACCGGGTTCCACGGTGCCGGCGGCGATGCGTAGAATGCGCGCATGAACGCATGGATCGCCGAACTGCCGATGTACAACGTGACGCCGCGCCACGCCACGCTGTGGCGCGCGCTGCTGCGCGACACGCTCGATGCGTTCGCGGCGGCGGGCGGGCCTGCCGACGTCGCGCTGCCCGATGCGCCTTCCGCCGACCTGCATGCGCTGTGGCGGCGCGGCGATCTGCTGTTGTCGCAGACCTGCGGCTACCCGTACCGGATGCTCGGCCTGCGCGACACCGTGCGCTTGATCGCGACGCCGGTGTTCGACGTGAACGGCTGCCGGGGGGCGCACTACAGCAGCGTGCTGGTCGTGTCGGCGCGCGTGCATGCGGGCGGCGCGACGACGCTCGCCGCGTGTCGCGGGCTGCGGGCCGGATTCAACGGCGCGGATTCGCACAGCGGGATGAATGCGTTCAGGCATGCGGTCGCGCCGCATGCGCACGACGGCACATTCTTCGGATCGGTCACGCCGTTCGGCTCGCACGTGAACGTGCTGCGTGCGCTCGGGTCGGGCGAAGCCGATTGCGCGGCGATCGACTGCGTGACGTTCGCGTATGTGCGCGACGGGTTGCCTGAGCTGCTGAAGGACATCCGGATCATCGGCACGACCGCGTTCGCGCCGGGGTTGCCGTTCATCGCGTCGCGGGGGCTGGAAGAAGGTCGGACCGACGCGTTGCGTGATGCGCTCGATCGCGCGGTCGCGGCCGATGCGCAACGTGCGCGCGTGTTGCGGCTGAAGGGGTTCGAGCGGCTGTCGCCGGTCGATTACGACACGATCGACCGGCTGGCGCGGGACGCCGCCGCGCACGGGTATCCCGAGCTGGCGTGATGCGCGGGGTGTGCGGGTCGTGCCGGGCGGCGCGCAACGGTGCGACCGTCCGCGCCGCTTTCCGTCACTCTTCGTCCATCAACCGGACCTTGACCCGCTTGCCCTTGATCTTCCCTGCATTGAGCTTGCGCAGCGCATCATGCGCGACGCCGCGCTCGATCGCGACATACGTCGAGAACTCGGTCACGTTGATCTTGCCGATCTGCTTGCCGTCGAAGCCAGCGTCGCCGGTCAGCGCGCCGAGCACGTCGCCCGGGCGGATCTTGTCCTTGCGCCCGCCGAGGATCTGCAGCGTCTCCATCGGCGGCAGCAGCGTGTCGTCGCCGGCCGGCTTCAGCTCGGCGAGCGGATGCCATTCGACGTCGCGCTTCTGTGCGTTCTCGATCGCGCCGACGCGGCCCATCTCGTCCATGCTCGCGAGGCTCAGCGCCCAGCCGTCCTGATCCGCGCGGCCCGTGCGGCCGATGCGGTGCACGTGCACTTCGGGGTCGGGCGTCACGTCGACGTTGATCACCGCTTCGAGCTGTGCGATGTCGAGCCCGCGCGCGGCGACGTCGGTCGCGACCAGCACCGAGCAGCTGCGGTTCGCGAACTGGATCAACACCTGGTCGCGCTCGCGCTGGTCGAGCTCGCCGTGCAGCGCGAGCGCGTGGAAGCCCTGCGCATGCAGCACGTCGAGCAGGTCGCGGCACTGCTGCTTCGTGTTGCAGAACGCGATCGTGCTCACGGGCCGGTAGTGGTTCAGCAACTGGCCGACCGCGTGCAGCCGCTCGTTCTCGGTCACTTCATAGAAGCGCTGGCGGATCTTGCTGTTGTCGTGGCGCTCTTCGAGCTTCACTTCCTTCGGGTTGCGCAGGAACTGCTGGCTCAGCTTGACGATGCCGTCCGGATAGGTCGCGGAGAACAGCAGCGTCTGGCGCGTCGTCGGGCACATTCGCGCGACCTTCGCGATGTCGTCGAAGAAGCCCATGTCGAGCATCCGGTCGGCTTCGTCGAGCACGAGCGTGTTCAGCGCGTCGAGCTTCAGGTTGCCGCGGTCGAGGTGATCCATGATGCGGCCCGGCGTGCCGACGACGATATGCGCGCCGTGTTCGAGGCTCTGCGCCTGCGGGCGCATCGGCGTGCCGCCGCACAGCGTCAGCACCTTCACGTTCTCCTCGGCGCGCGCGAGGCGGCGCACTTCCTGCGCGACCTGATCGGCGAGCTCGCGCGTCGGGCACAGGATCATCGCCTGCACGTCGAAGCTGCGCGCATCGAGGCGCGACAGCAGCGCGAGCGAGAACGCGGCGGTCTTGCCGCTGCCCGTCTTCGCCTGCGCGATCAGGTCCTGGCCGGCCAGCGCGATCGGCAGGCTCGCGGCCTGGATCGGCGTCATGTCGACATAACCGAGCTGCGCGAGGTTGGCGAGCGTCGCAGGCGTCAGCGGCAGCGCGCTGAAGGGCGTGGCGGTCGGTTGGGTCATTCGAGGTCTCCGAGGTAAGGCTTGCCTTCCATCTGTTCGTAGACGACGGTGCCGTCGTCGCCCTCGAAGCGTTCGAGGTAGTTGCGCGCGCCGCACAGCGGGCAGCGGAACAGCAGCCCCTGGCCTTCGTCCTTGATGACGACGTCGGACGTCTCCCACTGCGTGCCGCAGCTCTGGTTTCGGCAAGTAAACACGGTCTTTCTCCAGCTGAATTCGGTTGGTGGCGCGCCCGGGCGGGCGCGACAGCGGCGGGCGGCGCTCGCGCGGCTTGGGCGCGGGCCGCACTGGCGGTCGCCTGGATTGCGTCGATGCGGATGATGGATCGGGCGGCGACGGGGCCGCGCGTGCCGCAATTCTAGCGGATGCGGGCCGCCCCGCCGGTGCCTGCCATGAAAAACGGCCGCCCCGGAGGGCGGCCGTGTCGTGCGGCGGAACGGGGTGAAACGGGGCGAAACGGCGCTCGCTGCGTTACAGCGCCATGTCGGCCGACGCCTTCGCCGGACGGGCCGGCGCGTTGCCGGTCGGCTGCGACGGCACGTTGAGGTCGATCTTCGGCGGCGGCGAGAGCTGCAGCACGTCGCTCGTATAGGTCCATTCCTCGACGACCTTCGCCGGGCTGTCGTTCAGCTTCGTGCCGTAGCTCGGCACGATCTGGCGGATCTTCTGCTGCCACTCGGGCGTCGCGACCTTGTCCTTGAACACCTTCTTCATCAGGTTCAGCATGATCGGCGCGGCCGTCGATGCGCCCGGCGACGCGCCGAGCAGGCCCGCGATGCTGCCGTCCTGCGAGCTGACGATCTCGGTGCCGAGCTTCAGCACGCCGCCCTTCACCGGGTCGCGCTTGATGATCTGCACGCGCTGGCCGGCTTGCCACAGGCGCCAGTCTTCCTTCTTCGCGTTCGGGAAGTATTCCTTCAGCGCGTTGAAGCGGTCGTCGTCCGACAGCATCAGCTGGCCCGCGAGGTACTGCACGAGCGGGAATTCGTCGACGCCCACACGCATCATCGGCGCGACGTTGTGCGTGTTGGTGCTCTTGAGCAGGTCGAAATACGAGCCGTTCTTCAGGAACTTGGTCGAGAACGTCGCGAACGGCCCGAACAGGATGATCTTCTTGCCGTCGATGATCCGCGTGTCGAGGTGCGGCACCGACATCGGCGGCGAGCCGACCGACGCCTTGCCGTATGCCTTCGCCAGATGCTGCTTCACGACGTCGGGGTTGTCGGTCACGAGGAACGAGCCGCCGACCGGGAATGCGCCGTAGTCTTTCGCCTCGGGGATGCCCGACGCCTGCAGCAGGTGCAGCGCGCCGCCGCCCGCGCCGATGAACACGAACTTCGCGTCGACGGATTGCGGCGGTTCATCCGAATGCAGCTTCACCCACGACACGTGCCACGTGCCGTCGGCATTGCGCGTGATCTCGCGCACTTCGCTCGACAGCGACAGCGTGAAGTTCGGCTGCGTCTTCAGGTAGCCGACGAACTGGCGCGTGATCTCGCCGAAGTTCACGTCGGTGCCGATCGGCGTCCACGTCGCGGCAACCTTCTGGTTGCGGTCGCGGCCTTCCATCATCAGCGGCACCCACTGCTTGATCTGGTCGTAGTCTTCCGAATACTGCATGCCGCGGAACAGCGGGCTCGCCTGCAGCGCGTCGTAGCGCTTCTTCAGGAAGCGGACGTTGTCGTCGCCCCAGACGAAGCTCATGTGCGGCGTCGAGTTGATGAACGAGTGCGGGTTCTTCAGCACGCCCTGCTTGACCTGCCATGCCCAGAACTGGCGCGAGATCTGGAACGACTCGTTGATCTCGATCGCCTTCGAGATGTCGATCTTGCCGTCCGCCTTCTCCGGCGTGTAGTTCAGCTCGGCGAGCGCCGAGTGGCCGGTGCCGGCGTTGTTCCAGCCGTTCGAACTTTCCAGCGCGACGCCGTCGAGGCGCTCGACCATCGTCATCGACCAGTCAGGCTGAAGCTCGTGCAGCCAGACGCCGAGCGTCGAGCTCATGATGCCGCCGCCCACCAGCAGGACGTCGACCTTCTTGGTGTCGGCGGCGTGCGCGGACGACGCGGCGACGCACAGCGCGAGCGCCGACAGTATTACCCGTAACGTTTTGATCACAGCAGATCCCTTTTTCAACTTGGATGCATCGGTTTGCCATGCCGCCCGGCGCGCGTGTCGATCGCGGCCGGCACGCGTATCCGGAGATCCGGATCGCGAATCCGGAATTCCGGATTGGTGCGTGCCGGCGTTGCATTTGCGCACGCGAGACCGATGCGAAGGACACCTTCGGTTCGGCTCGCGGCAGGCGCGCAATTGCGGACGTCACGGGGCGCGCATTGCGCCGGGGCCCTTGCGGCAAGCCTGAGCGGTTGGGGGTTCAGGCTGCGTCTGAAAGGGCCGCACGCGACGTCGCTGCCGTGGGCGGGGTGGCAAGGGGCGCGTAATATAACCGAACTCGATTGCCGTGTCGCACACGCGAAATAGCCTTGTTTTCGTGGGGTTTTTTGTGCGTCCGGGTTTCCGGAATCGCGGTGGGCGATGCCGGAAAAAAGGCGGGAATTCGAAGGTCCGACGCGCGCGATTTCGTGCGCGCCGCGTGCCGACGGGAAACGTCGGAATGTCGATGTGCCGATGCGGTGCACGAACGGTCGTGCCACGCTTCACGTCGGCGATGTCATTGCGTCGCGGCATGGCGCCGCGACCCGCATCACTTCGCTGCGCTGCTTCCGCAGAACTGGTCGTACGCCTGCGCCGAATTCGCGAAACCCTTTTGCTTCGCGAGTTCCCACGGGCGCTCGCATTGCTGCGTCTTTTCGCACCACGCGTAACCGGCCGAGCCGATGCAGCCGTGCGCGTCGCGATCGCCGCCGACGCGCGGCGGCGCGGCCTGCGCCGAAGCATCGGCAGGCGCCGGCGCAGACGATTGCGCCGCACAGGCGCTCAATGCGAACGCGCACGCAAGCGCGGCGGCCGCCGGGGCAAAAGAAGTGAAACGCTTCATCAGGTAGTGCTCCATGGGATGGGGATCGGGAACGGAATGACGGCCTGCATGTGCATCTGCATCGCGCCGCTCATGCGTCCGGCACCGGCACGCGCGACGAGAACTTCACCTCGCGCAACGCGAGGCTCGACTGGATCGACGATACGCCGGCCTGCTTGCGCAGCACGCGCTCGACGAATTCCGCATACGCGTCGAGATCGGCCGCGACGACCTGCAGGATGTAATCGGCCGCGCCGGTGATCTTGTGGCAGGACGTCACCTCGTCGTGCCGGCGCATCACATCCTCGAAGTGATCGGAATCCTGGTCCGAGTGCATGTTGAACGTCACCTGCACGAACGCGAACACGTTCATGCCGAGCGCGCGCCGGTCGAGGTTCGCCTGGTAGCCGGTGATCACGCGTTCGTCCTCGAGCCGCTTGCGGCGGCGCCAGCACGGCGTGACGCTCAGCGACAGCTTTTCGCCGAGCGTCGCGTTCGACAGCGCGCCGTCTTCCTGCAGCAGGCGGAGCATCGCGCGGTCGACGCCGTCCAGTTCAACCGAAGCGCGATTTTTGCTCATATCCGTGATTCCGTAGACAGTTTTCTCAAAATTCTACGAAACGTGCGAGCGAAAAGCAAAGTTATTGCCGGTCGGGGTCAATAGACTGTTGTCACCCTTCACTGTCATCACTGCCCCGCTCAACCATGCTCACGGTCTACAGCAGCGATCATCACCTGCATCGCGGCGTCGAACTGAAGGACGGCGCGATCACCGAGTCGTTCGAAAACCCCCTTCGTGCCGAAACGGTGCTTGCGCAGGTCCGCGCGGCCGGCCTCGGCGACGTGATCGCGCCGCGCGCGTTCGACCGCGCGTGTTATGCGGGCGCGCACAGCGCGCGCTACGTCGATTTCCTCGCCGGCGCGTGGGATGAATGGACCGCGACCGGCCGCACCTGCCAGGCGCTGCCGCTCGTGTGGCCGGTGCGCGCGATGCCGGCGGCCGCGACGCTGCCCGATTTCATCGACGGCAAGCTCGGCTTCTTCGCGATGGACGCCGGCGCGCCGATCAACGCGGGCACGTGGGACGCGGTGAGCGCGAGCGCGAACTCGGCGCTCACCGGCGCCGACCTGCTGTCGAACGGCGGCGCGCGCGCGGCCTTCGCGCTGTGCCGCCCGCCCGGCCACCATGCGGGGCGTGAGTACATGGGCGGCTACTGCTACCTGAACAACGCGGCGATCGCCGCGCAGCACGGCATCGCGCAGGGCGCTGCGCGCGTCGCGGTGCTCGACGTCGATTTCCATCACGGCAACGGCACGCAGGACATCTTCTACGAACGCGCGGACGTGCTGTTCGCGTCGATCCACGGCGAGCCGCACGTGTCGTACCCGTACTTTTCCGGCTATGCGGACGAGCGCGGCACGGGTGCGGGTGAAGGTTTCAACCTGAACCTGCCGCTGCCGAAGGGCACGCAGTGGGACACCTATGCAACGGCGCTCGGCCATGCGGCGGACGCGATCGTTGCGCACGCACCCGATCTGCTTGTCGTGTCGCTCGGCGTCGACACGTTCGAGCACGACCCGATCAGCCATTTCCGCCTTCGCTCGCCCGACTACCTGCGCATCGGCGAGGCGCTCGCGCGCCTGAACCTGCCGACGCTGTTCGTGATGGAAGGCGGCTACATGGTCGAGGAGATCGGCATCAACGCGGTGAACGTGCTGCTGGGTTTCGAAGGGCGCGCGTGAGCGCGTCGCATTGCCTTCAACGAACGACGTATCCGAACACGAACGAAGCGCGACAAGGAAGGAGACAAACCATGAATCGACATCACAAGACGGCATTGGCCGCTGCGGCCGCACTGACGTGCGCGGTGGCCGCGTTCCCGGCGCACGCGGACGAGATCGTGCGCATCGGCCACGTCGCGCCGCTGACCGGCGCGATCGCGCATCTCGGCAAGGACAGCGAGAACGGCGCGCGGCTCGCGGTCGAGGAAATCAACGCGAAGGGGCTCGTGATCGGCGGCAAGAAGGTCACGCTGCAACTCGACGCGCAGGACGACGCGGGCGATCCGCGCACCGCGACGCAGGTTGCGCAGCGGCTCGTCGACGACAAGGTGGTCGGCGTCGTCGGCCATCACAACTCGGGCACGTCGATTCCGGCGTCGCGCGTGTATCGCGACGGCGGCGTCGTGCAGATCTCGCAGGCCGCGACCAACCCCACGTACACGCAGCAGGGTTTCAAGACGACGTATCGCGTCGTCGCGACCGACGCGCAGCAGGGGCCGGCGCTCGCGATGTATGCGGCGAAGAACATGGGGATCAGGACGGTTGCCGTGGTTGACGATTCGACCGCGTACGGGCAGGGCCTCGCGACCGAGTTCGAGAAGGCGGCGAAGGCGTCCGGCATGAAGGTGGTGTCGCGCGACGCGACCAACGACAAGGCGATCGATTTCCGCGCGATCCTCACGAAGATCAAGGGCGAGAATCCGGACGCGATCATGTACGGCGGGATGGATGCAACCGGCGGCCCGCTCGCGAAGCAGGCGCGGCAGCTCGGCATGCGCGCGAAGATTCTCGCCGGCGACGGCGTGTGCTCGACCGACCTGCCGAAGCTTGCAGGCCCGGCATCCGACAACGTCGTGTGTTCCGAGGCCGGCATCGCGCTCGAGAAGATGCCGGGCGGCGCGGCGTTCGTAAAGCGCTACGAAGCGCGTTACCACCAGCCGATGCAGGTGTATGCGCCGTTCTCGTACGACGCGGTGTACATCATCGTCGACGCGATGAAGCGCGCGAACTCGACGGACCCGGCGAAGGTGCTGGCCGCGATGCCGGCCACCGACTATCGCGGCGTGATCGGCGAAACGAGCTTCACGCCGCAGGGCGACCTGAAGCACGGCGCGATCTCGGTGTTCACGTACAAGAGCGGGAAGAAGGCGCTGCTCGATATCGTGAAGATGTGATGCCGGCGGGGGCGGGCAGCAGGCGTTGCTGCCCGTTTGCGCATGCGCGCGTTCCGTCGCAGGACCGGGCCGACGGCCCGGCCGATGCCGGCGGCCGTTACAGCGCCCGCGTGCGCACGTTGTCCACGCTGCGCGCCGCGTCGTGCACGATATGCAGTTCGCGCGTGCGGATCGGCAGCGCGCAGTTCGCATCGGCGAGCGTCTTGCGCACCTGGCGCGCGAGGCGCCAGCGCATCGCCCAGAACTTGTCGGTATGCGTCCAGACGCGCATGTTCGCGACCGCCGTGCTGTCGTCGAAGCGCATCACCATCACGTCCGGCGCCGGGTCCTGCAGCACGTCGGGATCGGCCGCGGCCAGCGCGCGCAACGCGTCGAGCGCACGGTCGATATCGTCGTGCACGGACACTTCCACTTCGAGATCGAGGCGGCGCGTCGGGTTGCGCGTGTAGTTGCGGATCGAGCTGCCCCACAGCGCACTGTTCGGCACGTATTCGCAGATGCCGTCCGGCTTCGTCAGCCGCGTCATGAACAGGCCGACTTCGTCGACGGTGCCCGCGACGCCGCTGCCGCCGTCGATGTAGTCGCCGACCTTGAACGGCCGCAGCAGCAGGAGCATGATGCCGGCCGCGATGTTCTGCATCGTGCCCTGCAGCGCGAGCCCGATCGCGAGGCCGGCCGCGCCGAGCACCGCGACGATGCTCGCGGTTTCGATGCCGAGCTGCGACAGTGCGCCGACGATTGCGACGATGCGGATGCCCCACACGGCGACGTCGCAGAGAATCGGCCGGAGCGTGTCGTCGACGCGCTCCTTGTTCGAGAGCAGCCGGTTCAGCCAGTTGCCGATGCGTTTGGACAGCCACCA
Organism: Burkholderia stabilis; assembly: GCF_001742165.1. Classification (NCBI taxonomy): domain Bacteria; kingdom Pseudomonadati; phylum Pseudomonadota; class Betaproteobacteria; order Burkholderiales; family Burkholderiaceae; genus Burkholderia; species Burkholderia stabilis. Next base: position 2,444,152 of record NZ_CP016443.1, read on the forward strand.
GCCCGCGACGAGCAGCGCAAGGCCGCCGCACAGCTTGATGGAAAGCGTGGACAGTGCGTTCCACAGGAACGTCCAGCGTTCCGGATGAAGGTGATCGAGAAACATGCGGGATTCCGGTTGGGTGACACGATGCGCGACACGCGGCGGTCCTGCCTCGTTCGGGCAGGCGCGGGCTCGCGCGCAGGCAGCATTCGACCGCACATGCCGCACGATGGTTCGCGCGAATGCGCGGGGTCGACGCGGCATGACGTCGGACGGTGAAATGCGGGTTTCGTTCTAGTACTAAGTGGTGGTTCCGAAAAATAGGATTGGTCCTATTTAGGCGTTTCCGGCACGCCGATACACTCGCTTTCAAGTTGCCGGGCCGCGACGCCAGTTCCTCCGCGAACCCCGGTTTTTTCCCGATTTCTCATTGATAGCGAGTGACGACGTCATGCGGTTCGACCTGCGTTTCAGTCTCGCACGCGAACAAGGTCAACCCGCCCGGCGCGGCGTCCGATGCGTTCCGATTCGCCGCGCGCTGTTGCGCGGTGTCGTCGCGACGGTCTGCGTGGCCGGCGCACAGGGTGCGGCAGCACAGGCGGTTCACGATGCCGTGCCGTTCGCGCCGGCGACGGCGGAAACGACCGACCTTGTCGACGTGCCTTTTTTCAGTGTTGCCCGGACGACGTGGGGCGGCTTGCGTGCATCGGCGGCAGCGCCGCTCGACGTCACCCACGCCTCTCACGCGATGAACGTGCCGGCGCGCACCGATCGTGACGACCCCGCTGCGCACTTCGGTGCATGCGTGGTTTACCGCGTGCTGTGCGAGGCGGCGCGCGGGGCGGTCGAACGCGCGTACGCGGCACGGTTCGATTACGGTCTTGCGTCGGCGTTGCCGGCGATGGGGGCGCTGCCCGCGTTCGAGCAGGGTTCCGTCGATCTCGCATCGGCCGAGTCGTTCACGCTCGCGGAGCCGGATCGCGGCACGCGCGCCGGTCCAATTGCCGGCACGCTGCGGGCGTCGCTCGCGCGCGCCGAACTGCCGCCCGGCGTCGCGGCGCAGGTCATGCGCTTGCTGGCTGCGCGCATCGATACGAAACAGCGCGGCGCGATCGGCGACACCTTCCGCGTGGAATTCGAACCGGATGACGGCGCAACGCTGCCGGGCGGCGTGCGCGTGACGGCGTTCGACGTGCGCTTTCGCGGCCAGCGGGTGGCCGGCGTGTGGTTTGCGCCCGATGCCGGCGCGCAGGGCGCGTACTACGACCTCGCCGGCGTGCCGCTTGCCGGTACGCGGTTCGCGATGCCGGTCGCGGCAACGCGGATCAGCTCGCATTTCGGCACGCGCGTGCACCCGGTGACGGGCGCGCGCCACGTGCATTCCGGCGTCGATCTCGCTGCGCCGGCCGGGCGTGCCGTCCATGCATCGGAGCGTGGCGTCGTATCGTTCATCGGCACCGAGGCGAACGGTTACGGCAAGTACGTGGTGATTCGCCATGCCGGTGGCTATGCGTCGTACTACGCGCACCTGTCGGCGTTCGAGCCGACGCTGCGAACCGGCGCGCGCGTCGTTCGCGGCCAGCGCGTCGGCGCGGTCGGCAGTACGGGGACGGCGACCGGCCCGCATCTGCATTTCGAAGTCCGGCGGCACGCGCGTCTCGTCGATCCGATCGAACTGGTGCAGGCAGCCCAAGCGGCGAGGCTGAAGGGCGAGCGGCGTGTCGCGTTCAACCGCGTGGTGCGTGCCGCGCGCACGCAACTGGCCGCGGCCACGTGGACGCAACCGGTCGCAATGTCGGCGGCCGTGGCGCCGCATGCGGGCTGATCGCCAGCCGGATGCCGGCCATGTCGGCCCGCGTCGCGCGTTCAAGCACACGCGTTGATGCGAAAGCGTCGATATTCGACGTGCGTCCGCATTTGAATGGCGGCGCGTTATGCGACGCAATATCGCCGATTGGCGTGCAGTACGTGCGCGACCGATCGCTTACCGAATTGCGTCAAATTTTCCGATTGCTTCGGATTACATCGCGATCACTTTCAACGCGTTGACGGAAGCCGGAAAATTCAACCGGTTTTCCGTTCATCGGGCCACGACGCCTGTCGTGCCGGGCATATGCTGCGGCGCAGAAAAAACCATCTCTTTATTTCCCGATGCGAAATGAATCACGGCGTGATTGCCGATATCACGCGTTCTGATCTTGCGATTATTTCGAGACAGGTGATATAACCCGTTTCACACACCGGTTTGCTGCAATAACGTCACCAATAAATGCGAGCGGAACGATGAAAAGAAACGTGTGGAGCCTGGGTTTGGGTGGTATGGCGATCCTGACCGGCGCGATGCCGGTGGGTGCCTATGCGGCATGCTCGGCCACCGCGCCGGGCAGCAACACGACGGTCACGTGTTCCGGCGCCAACGCGCCGTCGGTCGTGGCCGCGGCCGGCAGCACCAACGTGACGATCAACCTCGATTCGACCGTGACGGGCAGCTACGTGGTGACGACGACGCCGACACCGTTCTCCGTCGACACGTCGAGCGCGATCACCAACAACGGCAACCTGTCGATGTCCGGCAACGGCACGGGCGTGGCGAACCGCGGCGCGATGCTGATCGGCGTGAACAACGGCAATACCATCACCAATGCCGCAACCGGCGTGATTTCGACGACCGGCCAGTACAACGACGGGATGGCCGCGAACGGCAACAACAACACGCTCGTCAACAACGGCTCGATTACCACCACCGGCAACAACTCGTACGGGATGACGGCCGCGTGGGGGCAGAGCAATCCCGGCGCGTCGGGCAACCAGCTCGTCAATACCGGCACCGTGACGACCTCCGGCAACAACGCGCGCGCGGCGTCGCTGCTCGGCGGCAACGGCACGATCACCAACAGCGGCACGCTGACGTCGAACGGCCGCGACGCGCCGGCCGTCTACATGCAGGGCAACAACGACACGCTGGTCAACAGCGGCACGATCCAGACGGCCGGCACCGCGTCGAGCAGCGGCAGCGTCGACGCGGTCGTGTCGAACACGCTCGGCAGCTCGTTCACCGCGACGATCACGAACCAGGCCGGCGGCAAGATCATCAGCAACAACGGCATCGGCGTGCGCTCGACCAACGGCGCGACGACGATCACCAACGCAGGGCTGATCCAGGGCGGCGGCGGCACCGCGATCCAGGGCGGCAACGGCAACGTGACGCTGATCCTGCAGACGGGCTCGCAGATCGTCGGCATCGCGAACGGCGGAAACGGCACCAACACCGTGACGCTGCAGGGCACGGGCACCGCGTCGAACGCGTTCACGAACTTCCAGAGCCTGACGATGGCCGGCACCGACTGGACGTGGGCGGGCACCGGCACGTTCTCGACCGCGCTGGTGCAGAGCGGCACGCTGAACCTCACGGGCACGCTCGGCACGACGACGGCGTCCGTCGTCGCCACCGTCAACGCGGGCGCGACGCTGCAGGCGAATGCGTCGAACCTGCCGCTGTCCGTCACCGACAACGGGCTCGTGCGCTTCCAGCAGGACAGCGCCGGCACGTACACGGGCACGATCAGCGGCGCGGGCGCGGTGGAAAAAACTGGCGCGGGCACGCTGACGGTCGCGCCTTCAGCGGCCGGCGGCAACACGTATTCGGGCGGCACGACGATCACGCAGGGCACGCTGTCGGTTGCGGCCGACAACGCGCTCGGCGCATCGTCGGGCAGCCTGGCTTTCAACGGCGGCACGCTGCAACTCGGCAGCGCGTTCAATCTCGCTTCGGGCCGCGCGGTGTCGATCACGTCGAACAACGGCACGATCGATACGCAGGGCTTCAACTCGACGTTGACGCAGGGCATCACCGGCGCCGGAGCGCTGACGAAGCTCGGCAGCGGCACGCTGACGCTGAACGGCGCGAGCAGCTATGCGGGCGGCACGAACGTGAACGCCGGCACCGTGATCGTCGGCGACGGTACGAGCGCGTCGGCGGCGCTGGGCGGTGGCGGGCCGGTGACGGTTGCATCGGGCGCGACGCTCGGCGGTTACGGCAGCGTCACGGGCAACGTGACGAACAACGGCACGATCTCGGTGGCCAACGCGCTTGCGAGCCTCGCAAGCGGCGCGACCGGCAATTTCCGGATCAACGGCAATCTGACGAACGCGGGGCTCGTGCAGCTCGGCGGCAGCGGCGTGGGCAACACGCTGACGGTGGCCGGCAACTACGTCGGCCAGAACGCGACGATCGCGTTGAACACGACGCTCGCCGGCGACGGCGCGCCGTCGGACAAGCTGGTCGTCAGCGGCGGCACGGCAAGCGGCGCGAGTACGCTGAAGGTGACGAACGTCGGCGGCGCGGGTGCGCAGACGACGGGCGACGGCATCCAGGTCGTGCAGGCAACGAACGGCGCGACGTCGAGCGCAGGCGCGTTCACGCTGTCGGGCGGCACGGTGAGCGCCGGCGCGTATTCGTACTTCCTCGCCAAAGGCGGTGCGGCGAGCGGCACCGGCGACAGCTGGTATTTGCGCAATACGGTGCCGCCGAAACCGGAGCCGCCGGTCGTCGAACCGGGCCAGCCGACACCGCCGCCGGTGACGCCGATCACGCCGGGCGAAGGCACGCCCGAATCGATCGTCGATGCGGTCGACGAAGCGGGCGCGGGCGGCAATCCGGAGCCGGTCTACCGCCCCGAAGTGCCGCTGTACGCGGAAGCGCCGGCTGTCGCGCGCCAGCTCGGGCTGCTGCAGATCGACACGTTCCATGACCGGCAGGGCGAACAGGGGCTGCTGGCCGAAAACGGCTCGGTGCCCGCAGCGTGGGCGCGCGTGTGGGGCGGCAACAGCAACATCAAGCAGAAGGGCGACGTGACGCCGTCGTTCGACGGCACGGTGTGGGGGATGCAGGTCGGCCAGGATCTGTACGCGGACACCACCGCGAGCGGCCATCGCAACCACTACGGCTTCTTCCTCGGCTTCGCGCGCGCGGTCGGCGACGTGAACGGCTTCGCGCTCGCGCAGCAGGACATGGGCGTCGGCACGTTGCAGGTCAATTCATACAACCTCGGCGGCTACTGGACGCATATCGGCCCGGGCGGCTGGTACACGGATGCCGTGCTGATGGGCAGCGCACTGACCGTGCGCACGCATTCGAACGACAACGTGAACGGCTCGACGAACGGCAATGCGTTCACCGGTTCGGTCGAGGCGGGGCTGCCGATCGCGCTCGGCTACGGGCTGACGCTCGAGCCGCAGGCGCAGCTCGTGTGGCAATGGCTGTCGCTCGATCGCTTCAACGACGGCGTGTCGAGCATTGGATGGAACAACGGCAACACGTTCCTCGGCCGGATCGGCGCGCGGCTGCAATATGCGTTCGATTCGAACGGCGTGAGCTGGAAGCCGTACCTGCGCGTGAACGTGCTGCGCTCGTTCGGCGCCGACGACAAAACGACGTTCGGCGGCACGACGACGATCGGCACGCAGGTTGGTCAAACGGCCGGGCAGATCGGCGCGGGGCTCGTCGCGCAGTTGACGAAGCGCGGCAGCGTGTATGCGACGGTCAGCTACCTGACGAACCTCGGCGGCGAGCATCAGCGCACGATTACCGGGAATGCGGGCGTGCGCTGGGCGTGGTGATGTCGATGGCGATGATGCGTTGATCGATCGGGCGCGGCGCACGTCGTCGCGGCCGACCGGTTCGTTGCGCTGAGCGGATTCGCCACGCGATCCGTTCCCGCGCGGGCGAATCACTGCGCATCTTCTATCGGCAACCAGATCTCGAGCACGCCGGCGCTCGTGGCCGGATCGTAGTCCGCGCTGTAGCGCTCGAACTCGGGCGCGTCCACGGCCTTGAATCCCGACGCCGGCAGCCATCCGTTCCAGATGCTGTAAAAGGTCTGGTAAAGCGTGGAGATGTGCCCGCTGTGTTCGAAAACCGCATAACGTTGCGGTTCGAGTTCGACACAACGCAATGGAGCGGGCACCCGGTCGCGATGCGTGACTTCCACGCCCGCGATGTACTCGAAGCTGCCATCTGCGTCCGGGTTGCAGCACACGCCGTAAGTGACGTCGCTGACCTGGCCCGGTATGTTGCCGATATACGGAACAAAGGCTTGCCAGAGCGCCGGAATCCCTTCATTGGTATCAAACGTATACCGGCTGCTCATGCCCGCGATCAGCCGCTTTTCGCTGGCTTCGAAACGTGACGGTGCAACGGCGATGATTTTCAGCTCTTTCATGCGTAACGGCTCCACAAGAGACAACCCGTCGAGAGTGCGCCGTGCCCGCACTTCTTCGGGCGTGACGCCGAAGAGATCGCGGAAGGCGCGCGTAAACGCCTCATGGGAGCCATATCCGGCATCGAGCGCCACGTGAAGGATGTCGGGCGCGCCTTGCGCCAGTGCCCGCGCCGCGCGCGTCAGCCGCCTCGACCGGACGTAGCGCATCACCGGCCAGCCGGTATTCATCGAGAACAGGCGCGAAAAGCCGAAGCGCGTCATGTCGCAACCGGCGGAAATCCTGTCGAGCGTCAGTTCCCTGTTCAGTTCGGTTTCGATAAACCAAAGCGCTTTTCCAACCGGGTTCATAGCGTGCCAGTGAGGGTGTCGGGTGGACTATATGGTATCGGTGGCGGGGGCATTTGATCGTTCTTGCGCAGCTTCCATCGGCAGGTGCCGGAACACACGACGCGACGGATGACTTTGTCGCCGACCTGCGCTACGCTCGCAACTCCGATACTCCGAGTCGCAATAGCATGTCGTTCATCAGCACCGGCGTCGAGTATGGCCTGCATTGCCTGCTCTACCTTGCCGACACTTCCACGGGCGTGCGCGACGCGAGCGTGCGCGATCTGGCCGAGATGCAGGGCGTATCCGTCGATTACGCGGCGAAGCTGTTCACGCGTCTCGCGAAGGCCGGGATCGTCGTGTCCAGCGAGGGCATTCGCGGCGGCTTTACGCTGGCGAAGCCGGCACGCGACATCTCCGTGCAGGATGTCGTCGAAGCGATCGACGGCGACAAGCGGCTGTTCGACTGCCGCGAGGTGCGCGGCCAGTGTGCAGTGTTCGAAGGCGACGCGCCCGCGTGGGCCACGCGCGGCACCTGTTCGATTCATGCAGTGATGCAGGCGGCGGAACAGGCGATGCGCGACGAACTCAAAAAGCAGTCGCTCGCCGATCTCGCCGAGCGCGCGTGGTCGAAAGCGCCGGCCGGTTACGGCCCCAAGGTGGTCGGCTGGTTTGCCGATCGCGCGGCGAGCCGCGGCGGCGAGCGCTGATTCGCACCGGACGACAACACGCGCGGCGCGTCCGGCGCACTCGGCGCATCATCGCCGCAGGCGTATCGCTCAGGCGACGACGATTCGCAACGGATCCGCGGCTGCCAGCGCTTCCGCGCGATCTGCACGCGGCGGATAGATCCACTCCGAATTGATCTGGTGCTTGAGTTTCTTCGCTTCCGCACCCGTCAACTTCACTTCGCGATCCCAACCTTCCGTATAAACCGCGCCCCACGGGCCGAGATCCAGGCACGTCACATACTTCGGCTGGCTGTACGGAATCCGTTCGAGACCCAGCAGATCGGCCGCCGCGTTGTGCCCGGCGGAACGGCCCAGGTTCATCGCGTGCTGGCAGGACATCATCGTGTGGTTGCCCGCTTCATCGGTTGCCGCATACGCGACGTCGCCCGTCGCATAGACGCCCGGCACGCCGTCGACCGCGAGACTGCGATCGACATGCAGGCGTCCCGTTGCGTCGCGGCGGCCGGGAATCTGTTCGGTCAGTGCGCTCGCGCGCAGGCCGGCCGTCCAGATCACGGTGCTCGATTCGAGCCGTTCGCCGTCCGCCGTCGTGATGCCGCCTGCGTCGACCGACGCGACACCGGACCCGAGTTTCCACGTCACGCCGAGCGTGCGCAGCGCCTCCTCGATGACGGGGCGCGGACCCGCACCGAGATCGGGGCCGATGGCGTCGTTGCGCTCGACGATCACGACGCGCACGTCCGCGTGCTCGCCCAGCGCGGCGCGCACGCGAGCCGGCATTTCCGCCGCCGTCTCGATGCCCGTGAATCCGCCGCCCGCCACCACGACCGTATTGCGCGCGGTCGACGCCGGCTGCCGCGCGAGATCGCGAATATGCGTTTCGAGTGTGACGGCTTCGTCGGTCTGATCGACGCTGAACGTGTGCTCGGCCAGACCCGGAATCGCCGGACGGAACAGGCGGCTGCCGGTTGCCAGCACGAGACGGTCGTAGTCGAGCGTCGACGCGTGCCCGTCGGAGCCCAGCACGTCGACGGCCCGGCGCGCCACGTCGATGTGCTCGACCGTGCCCTGGACGAACTTCACGCCCACCGCGTCGAAGATCTCGCCGAGCGGCGCGCGGAAATTCGCCGGGCCATCCTCGTAAAGGCGTGGGCGAACATGCAGATGCGCATCGGGCGCGACCACGATGATCTCCACGTCGGTTCGGCCGTGTGCGTCGAGCAAGCGTGCCGCGCTCAATGCACTCCACATGCCGGCGAAGCCGGCCCCGATAACAAGAATCCGCTGTGCCACTGTTCCACTCCGGTTGATTGATGCGTGAGGTTGATCGCACACCGACCTCACCTGCCGCATCGATGCGCTCCATAACTACGATTCTATGAGTCGTAGTTATGGAGCGCAAGTCCCGTGTTGGAAACGAGTCGGCGAAATATCGGGGAGCGACCCGTCGAGAGGCAGTGTCGGGAACGGGAAGCCGCATCGCTACGAAGGCGATCGGACCGTGGCCAGGCATGTATCGCAGGCTTGCAGCGTGGCGCCGGCTGCGCCGATGTGTCGCGGAGGCGGGAGACATCCGGATAGGCCGGTACGACGCGCCAAAGCACATCGCCACGCCGGGCGGCGTGGCGATGACCGGCGGGATGGTGTGACTTAACCGAGCGGCCAGTTCAGGAACACGATGCCGTCGTTGTAGTCGTCGTCGGTGCCGTCTTCCGACCCGACGATCCCGAAGAACGACTTCTTGAAGATGTCGACCTGCCGCGAGCCGAGGCGCGACGGTTTGCCGTTCACCGTCACGATCACGCGCACGCGTCCCTTGCCGGAGTCGAGCACCTTCGTGCCGAGGTTCTCGTCGTGCGTGCCGGCGCCCTTGAACGTCGCGGCCGGCTTCGGGTTGTCGTCGATGTAGATGTCGATCGTCTGCTCGTTCGCCGCGTTCGCGAGCGCGGTCACGCCGAACTTGATGTTGGCCGGCAGGTTGAACGTGCCGTCGCGTTCGCCGCCGCCGCCGATGTTGCCGGCGTTGCCGGTTCCATTGCCGCCGCCTGCTTCGGCGCCCTGATTCCCGCCGCCTTGCGACGACGATGGCGCGGCCGTTTCACCGATCGCGGAAAGGCTCGCGAACGAATCGATGTGCATCGCGCTGCCGCGCACGCTTTTCCACTGGCCTTTCACGAACGTGTGGCCGTCGGCAGCGTCGATGGCGACGACGAGCGTGAACGGCGTGCGGCTCGGATTCTCCGGCACCTTGGAGAAGTACGAGAACGCGCCGTCCGCGACGATCCCCTTGTTGGTCGTAATGACGAAATAGATGCCGGGAAAATTGTTGCCGGTGGCGTACGGCGTCGGCACGTTGAGCGTGACCAGCAGCTTGCCGTCGCGAATGTTTTCTTTCGCGAGATCGAGATACAGGCCGGGGATGTCGACGTAAGTCTCGGACGTCACGACAGGCGCGCTGGTGATCGAAGCCGAAAGGATGGGCATCGTGGTCTCCTGGAAGCGAAACGGGTTTCGATTGCGTTGCTTTTCGATGCGATGCAGGACCGCCGGGCGGCGCGACAGGCGGCTGCCCGGCGGTCGTGAGCGGATCGATGGAGCGATCGGCTAGCCGATCAGCCGATCGGCCACTGCAGCACGACGATGCCGTCGTTGTAGTCGCTGTCGTGGCCGTCTTCCGACACGACGATCCCGAAGTTGACCGTGTACGGCGAACCGTCCGACTTCTTGCCGTTGATCGGCGCGAGGCGCGCGTCGGTGGCCGACGGCTTGCCGTTCACCGTCACTTCGAAGCGGATCTTGCCGTTGCCGGAATTCAGCGTGGCTTCGCGCGTACCGTCGCGCGTGGTCAGCTTGTGATAAGCGGCGGGTTCCTTGTTGTCGCCGATAAACAGCTTGATGTGCTGTTGTTCGGCGGCATTCGCGAAGAAAATCGCGCGGAAATCAGTATTCGGCGGAATCGAAAATTCGCCGGCGCGATTGGATGACGTTTGAGAATCGGCCATGCTTCCTCCTGAAGAACAGTGGTAAGGCGTCTCGCCGCGTTGCGCAAACGTTTGTCGTTTGAAACGCGGTTCGGAAAGCATGTCGAAAAATAAATAAGAAAATATTCGTCTTGATTCGATTATTGTTTGATAAATCGAAAATGATGGGAGGTTGATTTAATGGAGTATGTTTAATCAAGTGTATTTCGATATATTTGGAAAATTATATCGAGACACGTATCGTTATCTTGAATGATGCGCGGCCGCGCAAGCGGTTCGGGAGAGGCGGGGGGCAATCGGGCTTCGGAGCAGGTGTTCGGCGCTCGCATATGGCAGCGTGTTGTTTCAACATCAGCATCTCTGTCATGGCCGCGCCCACCGGCCACCGTCGAACGCCTGCACCGAAGCCCGATCGCAAAGGGAAGGGGTGCGGCAACCGGCGAAGATCGTTGACTCACTCCGAACGTGAACAGGACTCCACCGGCGCCGCACCCGTGAAGCATATCGGCGCGACAGACCGCCGCCTATCGGACTGGACTGATTCTGGCGGCTGCGCCGTCGCGCGACGGGGGCCTGTCCCGTCAACGACCCGTTGACAGCCCCGGCGCACTGTGATCTGATTCCGGCCATGCAAGCCGCCCAGTCCCTCTTCTCGCTACGACTACTAGCCCGTTCTTCCGGGCTGGGTCTGCGGCTGCGCGCTTTCCATCTGCTTCTTTCCTGAAGCGCCAGATTTCCCCCGTATCACTGACCTGGCCCCGGTTGTCGACCGGCGCCTGAGTTCGTCTTTTCTCCGTATCGCTCTGCTCCGTCCCGGTCGCTCAACCGCCAAGGCTGTCGTTTGCCGTACCGCTTTGCCGTTGTGCCGTTTTTACCGCTTCGACCGCTGCGCGCGCAGCCGGCCTCCGCTCCGGGGGGCCGCCGCGCCGCGGTTTCCCGACAAACCGACCGAGGACCGAACATCATGATGCTGAAGAACCCTGCGACGAAGTACCGACCGTTTACGCCCGTCAACCTGCCGAACCGGATGTGGCCGTCGCGCACGATCACGCAAGCGCCGATCTGGATGAGCACCGACCTGCGCGACGGCAACCAGTCGCTGTTCGAGCCGATGGACGCGACGCGCAAGATGCGGATGTTCAAGACGCTGGTCGCGATCGGTTTCAAGGAGATCGAGGTGGCGTTCCCGTCGGCGTCGGAAACCGACTTCAACTTCGTGCGCGAACTGATCGAAGGCGGCCACATTCCCGACGACGTGACGATCGAGGTGTTGACGCAGGCGCGCGACGACCTGATCGAGCGCACTTTCGACTCGCTGCGCGGCGCGAAGCGCGCGATCGTGCACCTGTACAACGCGACCGCGCCGGAATTCCGCAAGATCGTGTTCGGGCTCGATCGCGACGGCGTGAAGCAGCTCGCGGTGAACGCGGCGCGCACGATCAAGCGCTTCGCCGACGCCGCGACCGATACGCATTTCACGCTGCAATACAGCCCGGAAACCTTCACGGCGACCGAGCTCGACTTCGCGAAGGAAGTCTGCGACGCCGTATTCGACGTATGGCAGCCGACGCCCGAGCACAAGGCGATCGTGAACCTGCCGGCCACCGTCGAAGTCGGCTCGCCGAACTTCTACGCGGACCAGGTCGAATGGATGCACCGCAACCTCGCGCGGCGCGATGCGCTGATCGTGTCGGTGCATCCGCACAACGATCGCGGCACCGCGGTCGCGGCGGCCGAACTCGCGGTGATGGCCGGCGCGGACCGGATCGAGGGCTGCCTGTTCGGCAACGGCGAGCGTACCGGCAACGTCGATCTCGTTACGCTCGCGCTGAACCTGTACACGCAGGGCGTCGATCCGGGCCTCGATTTCTCGCAGATCAACGAAATCGCGCGCACGGCCGAGGAATGCACGCAGTTGCCGATCCATCCGCGTCATCCGTACGTCGGCGACCTGGTGTTCACCGCGTTCTCCGGCTCGCACCAGGATGCGATCAAGAAAGGCTTCGCGGTGCAGCGCCCCGACGCCGTGTGGGAAATGCCGTACTTGCCGATCGATCCGAGCGATCTCGGCCGTACTTATGATTCGATCATTCGCGTGAACAGCCAGTCGGGCAAGGGCGGCATCGCGTACCTGCTCGAACAGGGTTATGGCGTTGCGTTGCCGCGCCGCCTGCAGGTCGATTTCAGCGCGGCCGTGCAGCGCCTGACCGACGACAGCGGACACGAAGTGTCGAGCGCGCAGATCTGGTCGCTGTTCCAGCAGGAGTACGTGGAAGGCGATGCGCCGCTGCACTATGTCGGCCATGAACTGTCGGAGCGCGACGGCCGCGAGACGATCGTGCTGACCGCCGACGTGCACGGCGAGCGCCGCGTGCTGCGCGGCGAAGGCAACGGTCCGCTCGACGCGCTGATGCACGCGCTGCGCACGCCGCTGAAGATTCAGCACTACGAGGAACGCGCGTTGTCGCAGGGCGCGGATGCGAAGGCGATCGCGATCGCGGAACTGGCCGGGTCGGGCGTGCGAGGCAGCGCGTTCGGCGTGGGCATCGACGCGAACCTGACCACCGCGTCGATCCGCGCGGTGATCAGCGGCGTCAACCGCGCGTATGTGCGCGCGGACGAAGCGGCGCAGGCGACGTTTTTTGCCGCGCAGCCCGCGGTGAAGGCCGTCGCGTAAGCGACGCGGTGACGGTCGCGCCGGCGGGGTCCGGCGCGGCCGCGGGCATCGATGTCGTCGCTATGTGGCCCGCGTTGCCTCAAGGCGGTTTCCGATCGTGGAGCTCGAATTTGCACAAAGGCGTGAAGGGGGATTCAACATAATTTGCTGGCCCCAATTAATGTGACCCTTGCTACACGGGCGTTTGCGGGCAAGTGATACACTTCCTTATCATGTGAAGTCTAGATAACGTAAAGTGAATCATGCTTACATTTGTCCACCATAACCTGCGAGTGCTGAACCCTGGTTTCGATTCCCCGTTGGTTGACGTATTGACCGAACTGGAGCATCTCAGAAGGTTGCAGATATCGGGCACGACGCCCCCAGCGCTGTACTACCAGATGAAGAGCATCTTCCACATCATGGAGAGCCTGGGGTCGGCACGGATCGAGGGGAACAACACGACGCTCGCGGACTATGTCGAGAGCCGGATCGAAGGTACGGCAAGTGCCAGTGATCACCTGAAAGAAATCGCCAACATCGAGAGGGCGATGGCATTCGCCGAGGATGCGGTGAATCGTGAGACACCCATCACGGCCTCTTTTATTCGCGAGTTGCATCACATTGCGGTCTCGGATCTTGAGCGAGAAGGCGACCGCACGCCCGGCGCATTTCGGACGGGGCCAGTACGCATCAGCAAGTCGAACCATATTCCCCCCGAACATATCGCTGTACCAGAGTACATCGACGAACTCGTCGATTTCATCAATGGCGACGATCCACCCAAATATGACTTGATGAAGGTCGCGCTTGCACATCATCGCTTTGGCTGGATACATCCGTTCTCGAATGGTAACGGTCGAGTCGTGCGGTTATTGACGCATGCAATGCTGATCAAGTACGGGTTTCGAGTTCACTCCGGCGGTGATCGCATCCTCAATCCGACAGCGGTCTTCTGTAATGACCGCGAGCGTTACTACGCCATGCTTGCGGAGGCGGACGCGGGAACGAACGAGGGGCTCGAGGTATGGTGCGTTTACGTTCTCGAGGGCATTTTGGATGAACTCAAGAAGGTGGACCGGTTGGCGGATTTTGACTACTTAACCCGCTATATCCTGGAACCGGCCCTTGCTTATGCTCGCGAGCGTCGTCTAATCACACCATTAGAGTATGGCGTGTTGCTGAAAGCGGTGAAGCTCGGTGAAGTAAAGTCGGCGGATCTCGCTGACGCATTGCCGGGCATGTCTTCTACTCAACGGACGTATCAAATCAAGAAGCTCGTTGAGCGCCAGATGCTTCAGCCGCTTGCCGAGGGCGCACGCACGTATATGGCCGGCTTCACAAACAGCTTTCTGCTACGGGGTGTATTGCAGGCGCTTGCCGATAACGGCTTTGTCTCCGATCAGCTTTCTGGCGTTGCGCGACATTGATACGTCAAACCGTTGCGCAAGCCAGCGGTGCGACGGCGCCGCGCGTCACCGCCAGCTTTCGCGCGGTGATCAGCGGCGTCAACCGCGCGTATGTGCGCGCGGACGAAGCGGCGCAGGCGACGTTTTTTGCCGCGCAGCCCGCGGTGAAGGCCGTCGCGTAAGCGACGCGGTGACGGTCGCGTCGGCGGGGGCCGGCGCGGCCGCATCGCGATCGTCGTCACTGTCGCCGTGCTGCGCGGCCAGCGCGTCGCGCAGTTCCACCTTCATGAAATCCACCCACGCGCGTGTCTTCGCGTCGATATGCCGGCGCGACGGATACACCAGAAACACCCCCACGTCTTCCGCGCGGTAATCGGGCAGCACGCGCACCAGCGCGCCTGAACGCAGATCGTCCGCCGCGACGAACGCCGGCAGCAAACCGATTCCCGCACCTTCACGCACCGCGATCGCGAGCGACGCGGCGACGTCGGCCGTCATCGCGGGCTCGAACGCGATCGTCTCCGGGGCGACTCCATTCGTCAGCGTCCATTCGCGCTCCTGATACGCGGGCGCGACCAGTTGCACGCAGCGGTGATGCGCGAGCGCGCGCGGCGTGTCGGGCAGGCCGTGGCGCGCGACGTACGCGGGCGACGCGCACAGCAGGCTGCCGATCCGGCCGACGTCGATCGCAACCTGGTCGGAGCTCGGCAGGCTCGGCATCGCGATGATCGCGACGTCGTAGCTGTAGCGGATCAGGTCCGGCAGATGCGGCGCGAGCGTCAGGTCGACGCTGACGTCTAGATAGCGCGCCTGGAAGCGCGCGACGAGCGGAATCACGAAGTGGTTCGCGATGCTGGCGCTGCAATGCGCGCGCAGCCGTCCGTGCGGATGCAGCCGTGCGCCGCGCGCTTCGCGTTCGCTTGCGTCGACCGCGAGCGTGATGTCGCGCGCGCGGACCAGATAGCGTTCGCCGGCTTCGGTCAGGCACATCGAACGCGTCGTGCGGTTCAGCAGCCGGATGCCGAGATGCGTTTCGAGCGACGCGATCATCCGGCTGACCTGCGCGGTCGTGATGTCGAGCCGTCTGCCGGTTTCGGTGAAGGTGCCCGCATCGGCGAGCGTGACGAAAACCTGCATGCTTTGAATCAGATCCATCGGCGTGACGCGAGTGTCGGGCGATGCCGTTACTGTAACGAGCGGCCCGCCGCACCGCGCCCGCGCGGCAGCGATCGGTCGTCGCGAAACGGACAGTGCCGCTTACCGCCGCCGGAAGTATTCGCTCGGCGGCACGCCGAGCGCCTTGCGGAACATCGCCGCGAATGCGCTCGGGCTGTCGTAGCCGTGCTCGAGCGCGAGTTCGAGGATCGGCGTGCCGGCCGCGAGGCGCGGCAGGCTCAGCAGCAGCCGCGCATGGCGGCACCACGCGCCGTGCGTCATGCCCGTCTCGCGCTTGAACGTGCGCGCGAGCGTGCGCTCGTTCATGTGCGCGTCGCGCGCCCACGACTGCAGCGTCACGACCGACGAAGGCTCGTTGATCAGTTGCGTGCACAGCGCGGCGAGCGCCGGATGGCGCGGCATCGGCACATGCAGCGACAGCAGCGGCGCGATCTCGATTTCGTCGAGGATCAGCGCGAGCACGCGGCCCGCGCGATGCGCGAGATCGTAGTCGGCCGGCAGCTCGCACGCGGTCACGATCAGTTCGCGCAGCAACGTGCCGACCTCGATCACGCGGCACTCGTGCGGCAGGCTCGGCCGCACTTCGCGCGCGACGAACACGGAGCGCATCTGCACGTCGCCGGCCATCCTGATCTCGTGCTGCGTGCCGCCCGGCACCCACACCGCGCGCCCGGTCGGCACGACCCAGCTGCCGGCATCCGCATGCACGAGCATCACGCCGGAAATCGCGTGAATCAGCTGCCCGTGCCGGTGCGAATGCGGCGGATACAGAACGCCGGACGCCGCATCGGATGCGACGACGGCGATCTGCTTGTGCTTGTCCTGACGCTCGCGCGCGCTGAAGAATGGGTCCACTTGTCCTTTTCTCGACGACGAATGCGCTTTGCGCGCGAGATCGACCGAAGGGGTCGAAATTACCATAGGCCCATCGTTTGTTCGACTGCCATTGCACGATGCGCGCCTCGCTCCTCTCTTCGCTTTCCTTCGATTTACCCGTTGCTGCCGCGTCCTGCGCGCCGCGCCTCGCCGTCGCGCTGTTGAGCGCGGCGACGCTTGCCGCATGCTCCGTCGGCGAGCCGTACACGCCGCCCGCGATCGATGCGGCGCGTACCGCACCGTTCGATGCCGCAGCCGACGCACCGGTCGCGCGCGGCGGCGACTTGCCCGATCGCTGGTGGCAACTGTTCGACGATCCGGCGTTGGATGCGCTCGTGCGTGAAGCGCTCGCGCAGAACCGCGATCTCGCGGTGGCCGCGGCGCGTGTCGCGCGTGCGCGGGCCATGCTCGACGAAGCGGACGCCGCGCGGTTGCCCGACACGACGGCCGGCTTCGGCGTCGACTACGGCAAGCACTCGCCCGACCAGATCGTCGCGGCTGCGAAAGACACCGACGCACGCACGCGCTGGGGTTTCGCGCCGTCGTTCGCGGTGTCGTGGGAAGTCGATCTGTGGGGGCGCGTCGGCCATCTCGTCGATGCCGCGCGCGCCGATTCGGACGCTGTGCAGGCCGCGTCGGATGCGATGCGCGTCGCGGTGGCCGCAGAGACGACGGCCGCGTATGCGCAAGCGTGCGCATATGGCGAGCGGATCGACGTGGCCGAGCGCTCGATCGCGATCGCCGACCGGCTCGCCGCGCTGACCGCGCGGCAGCGCGCGCACGGGCTGGTGTCCGACCTGGAAGTCGCGCGATCGCGCGCGTTCGCCGACGACACGCGCGCCGACCTGCCGGCGCTTGCAGGCGCACGCCGCGCCGCGTTGTATGAGCTGGCGGTGCTGACCGGAAACGCGCCCGGCGCGATTCCCGATTCGGCCGCGCACTGCCACGCAACGCCCGCGCTGGCTCGACCATTCCCGATCGGTGACGGTGCGGCGTTACTCCGGCGCCGCCCCGACTTGCGCGAAAGCGAGCGCCGGCTCGCCGCGTCGAACGCGCGGATCGGCGTCGCGACGGCTGAGCTGTACCCGTCGATCGTGCTCGGCGGCTCGGTGAACTGGCTGTCGACGACCGGCGATCCGTCGTCGCTCGGCGACAAGTACGCGATCGCCTGGGGCGTCGGGCCGCTCATCACGTGGCGCTTCCCGAATCTTGCGGCGAGCCGCGCGCAACTCGCGCAGGCGCGCGCGGACGATACCGCCGCGCGCGCGTCGTTCGACGCGCAGGTGTTGCGCGCACTGAAGGAAACCGAGCAGGCGCTCGCGCGCTATGGCGCCGAATGGCGGCGCAAGTCCGTGCTCGAAACCGCACGCGCCGAGCACGCCCGCGCTTACCGGCTCGCCGAGCTGAACTACGACGCAGGCGCGCTGGATTTTCTCGGTGTGCTCGACGCGCAGCGCAGCCTCGTCGCGGTCGATTCGGCGCTCGCCGCATCGACGCAGCAGGTCGCGCTCGACCAGGTCGCCGTTTTCAAGGCACTGGGCGGCGGCTGGCAGCGCTAGCCGGCCGTTCGCGAATCCGCCGCAAACCCGCACGCAAACCCACCCTTCCGATTCCGATCATGAGCACCACAGTCGTACCTGAAAAATCCGCCCGGTTCGCCCGGCGCCACTGGATCGCCTCGGGCGCCTTCATCGCTGTCGTCGCGCTCGCCGTGTTCGGCTGGCGCTGGTGGACGGTCGGCCGCTTCATCGAGCACACCGACGACGCGTACGTGCGCGCCGACATCGTGACCGTCAGCCCGCGCGTGGCCGGCTACGTCGCGCGGGTGGCCGTCGACGACAACCAGCCGGTCAAGCGCGGCGACGTGCTCGTCGCGCTCGACGACCGCGACTATCGCGCGAAACTCGACGATGCGCAGGCGGCCGTCGCGGCAGCCGATGCGACGCTGCAGGCGGAAGAAGCCGCGGCCGCGACGCTCGACGCGCAAGTCGGCCAGCAGCGCAGCGTGATCGAGCAGGCGCAGGCCGACGCGGCCGCCGCGCGCGCCGAGGCGACACGACGCGATGCGGATGCGGCGCGCTACAGGCAGTTGCTCGCCGAATCGGCCGCGAGCGGGCAACGCTGGGAGCAGGCGCACGCCGACGCGCTGAAGGCGCGCGCCGAACTGGCCCGCGCGAGCGCAGCCGTGCGTGCGCAGGACGACCAGCAGACGGTGCTGCGCCGGCGTCGCATGCAGAGCACGGCCGCGATCGAACAGGCGCGCGCACGGCTTGCGGCGTCCCGCGCGAAGCTCGCGCTCGCGCAACTCGATGTCGAACACACGGTGATCCGCGCGACGCGCGACGGCACGGTCGGCCAGCGCGCGGTGCGGGCTGGCCAGTACGTCGAGGTCGGCATGCCGCTGCTCGCGGTCGTGCCGCTACGCGACGTGTACGTCGTCGCGAACTTCAAGGAGACGCAGCTCGGCGCGATGCACGACGGCCAGCCGGTCGAGATCGACGTCGATACCTATTCGGGCCGCACGCTGCACGGCCGCGTGCTCGGGCTCGCGCCGGGCTCGGGCGCCGAGTTCGCGCTGCTGCCGCCCGACAACGCGACCGGCAACTTCACGAAAATCGTGCAGCGCGTGCCCGTTAAGATCCGGCTCGATGCGCCGCCGACGGGCATCGTGCTGCGGCCCGGCATGTCCGTGATCGCGCGCGTCGATACGCGCGGCGCGCCGGGAGCCGGCTCGTGACGGCCGCGACATCACCGGCCGCGCAGGCCGCACCGGACGACGCCGTCTCGCTGCGCGCATGGGTCGCGGTGCTCGGCGGCGTGTTCGGCTGCTTCATGGCGGGGATGAACGTGCACGTGACGAACGCGTCGCTGCCCGACATCCGCGGCTCGCTCGGCGCGAGCTTCGAGGAAGGCTCGTGGATCTCGACCGCGTACCTCGTCGCCGAGATCGTCGTGATTCCGCTCACCGGCTGGCTCGTGCAGGTGTTCTCCGCGCGGCGTGTGCTGCTCGTCGGCGCATGCGGCTTCCTCGCGTTTTCGATCGCGTGCTCGGTCGCGCCGACCATCTCGTCGATGATCGTCGCGCGCGCGTTGCAGGGCGCGTTCGGCGGCGTGCTGATCCCGCTGTCGTTCCAGTTGATCGTCACCGAGCTGCCGCCGTCGAAGCATCCGCTCGGCATGGCGCTGTTCGCGGTCGCGAACAACGTCGCGCAGGCGGCCGGGCCGTCGCTCGGCGGCTGGCTCACCGACATGTATTCGTGGCGCTGGATCTTCTACTTGCAGATCCCGCCCGCGATCGCGCTGATCGTGGCGATCGCATGGGCGATCCGCCCGGTGCCCGTGCAACTGTCGAAGCTGCGCCAGGCCGACTGGTTCGGCATCGCGACGATGGCGATCGGGTTGAGCGCACTGCAGATCGTGCTGGAGGAGGGCGGGCGCAAGGACTGGTTCGCGTCGGGCCTGATCGTCGAGCTGTCGATCGTCGCGGCGGCGGGGCTGGTGGCATTCGTCGCGATCGAGCTGCGGCGCAAGGAGCCGTTCATCAACCTGCGCCTGCTCGGCCGCTACAACTTCGGGATCGCGAGCCTGATGCAGTTCCTGTTCGGCGCGGTGGTGTTCGGTGTCGTGTTCCTCGTGCCGAACTACTTCGCGGAGCTGCACGGCTACAGCGCGCGCGACATCGGCCTTGCGATGATTCCGTACGGGCTCGTGCAGTTCGTGATGTCGTTCCTGACGCCGCCGCTGATGCGCCGCACGAGCCCGCGCACGACGATCGTGCTCGGCTTCGCGCTGGTGGCGGCCGGCTGCCTGATGAACATCCACCTGAGCGCCGACGCCGCGTCGAACGTGATCGTGCCGTCGCTCGTCGTGCGCGGCGTCGGGCAGTCGCTCGTGGTGATCGCGCTGTCGGTGATGGCCGTCGACGGTATCGAGAAGGCGCAGCTCGGCTCGGCGTCCGGCGTGTTCAACATGGTGCGCAACGTGGGCGGCGCGATCGGCATCGCGGTGGCGAGCCAGATCGTCGTCGAGCGGCAGAAGCTGCACGCGATGCGGATCGGCGAGGCCGTCACGCCGTTTTCGGAAGCGTTCCAGGAACGCATGGCGACGCTCGCGCGGCTGCTCGCGCGCGTGCACGTGCCGCGCGCCGACGCGTTGCCGGGCAGTGCGACCGGCGGCGTGCACGAACTGGCGCTCGCGCTGGTCAATCAGCGCGTGATGCGCGAGGCATTGCTGATGGCGTATAGCGACACGTTCCTGATCGCCGGCGTCGCGATGGTCGCCTGTACGGCGGCGGCGTTCTTGCTGAAGGGGAAGAAGGCCGGATAAGGGCAGGCGGCGCGACGGTGCGCCGCCGCTTCGTTTGCCTCGGCTCTTATCTCGGTGGCTTTCCATCGTTCTATATTTCGACTATTATCGAAACATGGAAACGACCCAGACCATTGCCGCGCTGTCGGCGCTCGCGCACGAATCCCGGCTCGCCGTCTTCCGCACGCTCGTGCAGGCCGGGCCGACGGGCCTGCCCGCCGGGCAGATCGCCACGCTGCTGGATGTGCCCCCTTCATCGCTGTCCTTCCACCTGAAAGAACTGGCGCATGCCGAGCTCGTCACGAGCCGGCAGGAAGGCCGCTTCGTCATCTACTGCGCGAACTTCGCGACGATGAACGGCCTGCTGGCCTACCTCACGGAGAACTGCTGTGGCGGCAATCCGTGTTCGCCGGTGTTCGCGTGTTCGACGTCCGGCACGCAATCCTCCTGATGCGCCTTCGCGTACCCCGCCCATGACCACGAACGTACTGATCCTCTGCACCCACAACTCCGCGCGCAGCGTGCTCGCGGAAGGGATGCTCAATCATTGGGCCGCGAAGCTCGGCCGGGACGTGCGCGCGTACAGCGCGGGCAGCGCGCCGAGCGGCCGGCTGAATCCGTTCGCGCTGGAAGCGCTGACGAACGCCGGTGTCGACGTGAGCGGCTACCGCAGCAAGAGCTGGGATGAATTCGTCGGCGACGGCGCGCCGGAAATGCGCATCGTCATCACGGTATGCGACAGCGCGGCCGCCGAGACGTGCCCGTACTGGCCCGGCAGCCCCGTCAAAGTGCATTGGGGTTATGCCGATCCGTCGAACGCGTCGGGTGGCGACGAAGGCAAGCGTCTCGCGTTCGAACTCACGCGCGAGGCGATCGGCTATCGGATGCTGCAATTGCTCGCGCTGCCGCTCGACCGGATGAGCAATGCCGACCTTCAGGCGGCCTTGACCGACATTTCGCGAAACTGAGCGTTCGCACGGCGGCGTGCCCGAGCCCGGGTGCCGCGTGCGTCTGCGAGACCAGCCCCGTCCCCATGAACACCTCCAACGTCATTCCGCCCCGCAAGGCCGTTGCCAAGCCTTCCATCAACTTCTTCGAGCGTTATCTGACCGTCTGGGTCGCGCTGTGCATCGTCGCCGGCATCGCGCTCGGCCAGATGCTGCCCGGCCTGTTCCAGCAGATCGGCCGGATGGAGTACGCGCAGGTCAATCTGCCGGTCGGCCTGTTGATCTGGGTGATGATCATCCCGATGCTCGTCAAGGTCGACTTCGGCGCGCTGCATGAAGTGCGTCAGCACGTGAAAGGCATCGGCGTCACGCTCGTCGTGAACTGGCTCGTCAAACCGTTCTCGATGGCGCTCCTCGGCTGGCTGTTCATCCGGCATCTGTTCGCGCCGATGCTGCCGGCGGAACAACTCGACAGCTACATCGCCGGCCTGATCCTGCTGGCCGCAGCGCCGTGTACGGCGATGGTGTTCGTGTGGAGCCGGCTGACGGGCGGCGATCCGCTGTTCACGCTGTCGCAGGTCGCGCTGAACGACAGCATCATGGTGATTGCCTTCGCACCGCTGGTCGGGCTGCTGCTCGGGATGTCCGCGATTACCGTGCCGTGGGCGACGCTGCTCACGTCGGTCGTGCTCTATATCGTCGTTCCGGTGATCCTCGCGCAGCTTTGGCGCAAGCGGCTGCTGGCGAACGGGCAGGCGGCATTCGACGCCGCGATGGCGAAGATCGGCCCGTGGTCGATCGCCGCGTTGCTGGCGACGCTCGTGCTGCTGTTCGCGTTCCAGGGCGAAGCGATCCTGAAGCAGCCGCTGGTGATCGCGCTGCTCGCGGTGCCGATCCTGATTCAAGTGTTTTTCAATTCTGCGCTCGCTTACTGGCTCAATCGCGCGGTGGGCGAGAAGCACAACATCGCGTGCCCGTCGGCGTTGATCGGCGCGTCCAACTTCTTCGAGCTGGCCGTCGCGGCCGCGATCAGCCTGTTCGGTTTTCATTCCGGCGCGGCGCTGGCCACCGTCGTCGGCGTGCTGATCGAAGTGCCGGTCATGCTGCTGGTGGTACGCATCGTCAACCGGTCGAAGGGCTGGTATGAGCGCGCTTGAGCAAACAGGAGAACCTGGCGACATGACCTACATCACGATTCATCGCATTCCGAACGGCGAACGCGCGCTCGACGCGGAGGGCACGCATGTCTGACCGTCCGGACGATCTGCCGCAACTCGACATCGATTCGTTCCGCGTGCCGGATGCCGGCCAGCTGCGGCCTGCGTCGCCGTCGACCCATCCGCCCCGGTTCCTGCTTCTGTACGGCTCGCTGCGTGAGCGTTCGTTCAGCCGATTGCTGATCGAGGAAGCCGAGCGTCTGCTTACCGCGATGGGCGCCGAGGTGCGCGTGTTCAATCCGAGCGGTCTGCCGCTGCCGGACGATGCGCCGGAGAGTCATCCGAAGGTCGTCGAGTTGCGCGAACTCGTGCAGTGGTCGGAAGGCATGGTGTGGTGCTCGCCGGAACGGCATGGCGCGATGACCGGGATCATGAAAGCGCAGATCGACTGGATTCCGCTGTCGATGGGCGCCGTTCGGCCGACGCAGGGCAAGACGCTTGCGGTCATGCAGGTCAGCGGCGGCTCGCAGTCGTTCAACGCGGTGAACCAGATGCGCGTGCTCGGACGCTGGATGCGCATGCTGACCATCCCGAACCAGTCGTCGGTGGCGAAGGCGTTCGCTGAATTCGACGAGGCCGGGCGGATGAAGCCGTCGGCGTATTTCGATCGCGTGGTGGACGTGCTCGAGGAACTGGTGAAGTTCACGTTGCTGACGCGGGACGTCGGGCCTTATCTGGTTGATCGGTACAGCGAACGGAAGGAAAGCGCGGAGGAATTGTCGAAGCGGGTTAATCAGCGGAGTATCTGACGTACCGCGGTGTCAAGGGCATGTCGGATCGTCTGCAGTGAACCGTACCCGTTGACGCTGCGTATGATCGGTGTGCTGACGAACTGATGAAGACGCGCGCGGGGATCTCTATCGCCGCGCTGCGTTTCACCCGCAACACCACCACGCGTTACCGACTGAAGCGTGTATTCATCGCGTCCTTGAGTCGCGCGGCGGTGATCTCGCCCATGTGCGACTCGACCAGCTTGCCTTTCTCGTCGAAGAACAGCGTCGTCGGCAACCCACGCGAGCCGTAGGTTCGCATCGCGCCGAGCGATCGATCGAGCAGCACGTGATCGAAACGCAGCCCTTCGCGTTCGAGAAACGCGCGTACGGTCGACGCATCCTCGCCTTGATTGACCGTCAGGAACGTGACGCCGGGGTAATCGCGCTGCGCCTGCGCGAGGATCGGCATCTCGCGCTGGCACGGCGGGCACCACGTTGCCCACAGGTTCACGACGACAGGCTTGCCTGCGTAACTGGCGGGTGCGACGGGCGCGGCATCGAGCGTTTCCGCGCGCAGCGCGGACAACGGCGGCGCGGTGTGCTCGACGGTCGCGAGTACGCCTTGCGCGGCGCCCCACGCGAGCATGCCGGCGGCGATGCCGGCCAGCGCGGGCCGGGCCAACCCGGGCAGGCGGCGCGAGCGCCAGCCGATATACGCGAGCGCGACCGGCAGGCCGATCCACCAGGTAAATCCGCCGTCGCCGAGTGCGACGATGGATCGCGGCGCGGCTGCGTAGTCGTGCCACCAGCGCGCGACGTAGCCGATGCGTGCCGCGAGCAGCCCGATCAACAGTGCATCGAGCAGCAGGCTTGCCGCCGTGCGGTGCTGGCCGTCGGGCCGGGTGCGCTGCATGACGCGCGCAACGAGCCACGCGAGCAGGGCCGCGACGACGACAGCGACGACGCGGATCGAAAAAGGACCAATGCTCAACATGAGAAGGCGTTCAGTGTCGTTGATGGATTGACGGGGGCCGGCGACGATCGTTTCGACGCGTCGTGCGTCGGCGTGGTGATCGCATCGACGTTGCCGGATGAGGCGTGCGGTGACGGTTCGCGTTCGGGCGCGGCCGCGATGAGTTCGGTGTCCATGATACCGGCCGCGACTTGCTGACGCTCGTGTGTAACCGTGATTTGCGGGTGTTCGCGCTGGGGGTGTTCCGTGGCGAGCGCCTGCCGCGGGCGACCTGCGGCATCACGCCGCGCTTGTAGCGGCCGCGCATCGGCGTGTCGATCGTCGCGGTCGGGTTCGGCGCATCGCCGAGGGTGTGGGGCATCGGAGCGGTGTCGTATCGCTGCTCGGGTATTCGCCCGACGTGTTCCTGCTGCTCTTGAACGGCTGACTGACGACCGCGTATCCGGGGATGCACTTCGGGTATGTCGCGGCTGTCAGTGCGGTGGGCGGCGGTGCCTGCCTGCTGCTGAAGCGAATGCTCGAGGCAGACACGAAGCGTTGAGCAGCGCCCCGGTCGCGGCTCAGTTCCGCTGCTCTGCCGGCTCGCCAAGCCGATACGCGGTGAAGAACTCGTACCACGGCGATCCTTCCCCGACCGGCACGTTCAGCGCCGACACGCGCTGCCTGAGCGCCCTGAACACGGTGTCGATCGAAGCCTGCTGCGCGGCGTCGTTGAACGGATACGGCCGCGACCTGCCCGCCGCGAACGCGCCGTATGCGATCGCAAGCAGACGCGCGCCGTCGTCGATACGGCCGATCGACGCGTCGATCGTCTCGATGAAGCGCGACCGGTCGTCATCGCGCGACGCCGACACGCACAGAAATACGAGTGTCGACAGTTCGTGCAGGTCGTCCACGCGCATCAGGCCAGGCAACCGCGCGACGATCTTGTCCACAGGTTCGTCGCGCAGCGCGTCGCCGAAGTCGAGCACGGCGGTCATCGGATTGCTGTCGCGTTCCACGCGATCGAGGGGCGGCGTATGCGGCGCGTGCGCCGACGCCGCGCGCAGCGCCTTGGCAACCTGCTGCTGCCATTCCGGAAAGATCATCCGCACGTTGCCGAACTGCTCGCCGCCTTCCGCGGCCGGATTCCATCGATACACGATCGTGCCGCCGCGAATGAACGGCGAATACAGGTGTTCGGGCGTTTGTGGCAGCGGCCGGCGGTTGATCGGCAGCCACGAGAGCGTCAGCCAGTCGTAGCGGCCGGCGGCGGGCACCGACGGGTTCGAACTCGCGACGACCTGCCATGTGCCGCGGTTCGCGTAACGCCGGCGCGCATCGGGCACCGGGACGGTTTGTCCTTTCGCGGTATCGAAGTACGACGTACCCGTCACGGCCGCGCCGCTGTCCTGCGCGGGCGTGATGCGGGCAATGACCCATGACGCGCCATCCGCCGAACGATAGTCGGACGGCTTCAGCGTTGCGACGTCGTGCACCATGCGCGTTTCCGCCGCGACGGGGCTCGGGGGCAGATCGGGCGAAAGGATGGCGACAGGCGGCATGGCGGTTCCTCGGATTTGGGCGCGTGCGGCCGGGTGGAAGCGGTCTGCGCGGCGCGCGGGCGTTGGTATCACACCACTGTATGACGCCGTCGCCGGAAACGAAACCCGCTCACGCGTTTTGCCGCTTCGGCTTACCATGCGCCACCCGAGCCACGGATGACGAACCCCGATCAGGAGCGCCCATGACCGATACGAACCCCATCACCGCCCACTGGACCCGGGTCGCCGGCCAATGGATCGACTGGGCCGGCAGGCCCGGCCACGATGCGTTCTGGAAATACCGGGCGGGGCTGGCGGCCTACATCGGTCGCGGCACCGGCCGCGCGCTGGAAATCGGTTGCGGCGAAGGCCGTGTGAGCCGCGAGCTGAAGGTGCTCGGTTACGACGTGACCGCGAGCGACGCAGTGCCCGCGATGCTCGACGCCGCGCGTCATGCCGACTCCGCGCACCACTACGAACTGGCGGACGCGGCGGCGCTGCCGTTCGACGATGCCGGGTTCGACCTCGTGATGGCCTACAACGTGTTGATGGACCTCGACGACATGCAGCGCGCGTTGAACGAAGCCCGCCGCGTGCTGAAGCCGGGCGGCACGCTGTTCGTTTCGCTCGTGCATCCGTTCCGCGATCGCGGCCGCTTCGCGGGGCCGGAACCCGATGCGCCGTTCGTGCTGGAAGGCACGTATTTCGGCCGCGAGCATTTCGAAGGCGTCGAGACGCGCGACGGCCTGTCGATGCATTTCGCGGGCTGGTCGCTGCCGCTTCAGGCGTACATGGATGCGCTGGAAGCGGCCGGGTTCGCGATCGTGTCGCTGCGCGAGCCGCCGCCCGACCGTGCGGATACGGACACGTTGAAGCAGTGGGCGCGCGTGCCGCTGTTTCTGTGGATCAAGGCGCGGCCGCTCGCCTGAGCGCCCGGCCCGATCCGTCACACTCAGCGCGGCAGCACCTTCCGGTACACCACGAACCCCGACTTCTCCGCGATGGTGTCGTACAGCCGCATCGCCGTGTGATTCGTCTCGTGCGTCTGCCAGTACACGCGTTCGGCGCGATGCTGGCGCGCGGCGTCGTACACGGCCTCGATCAGCGCGCGGCCGACACCCTTGCCGCGTTCGCTGTCGAGCGTGAACAGATCCTGCAGATAACAGGTCGGCCCGGCGAGCGTCGTGCTGCGGTGATACAGGAAATGCACGAGCCCGACGAGCCGGCCGCCGCGCTCCGCGACGCGCGCATGCACGGGTTCGTAGCCGTCGAAGAAGCGCGACCACGTGAGCTGCGTGATGGCCAGTGGCAGCGCGGTATCGTCGAAGCGGCCGTAGAAGCGGTTGTAGCCGTCCCACAGCGGTAGCCACTGGTCGTAGTCGTCTTCCCGGACCGCGCGTACGGTCAGGCCGGCATCGTTGGCGTTCATGTTTGCGGACCTGTCGATGAGGAGTGGGCGCGGTGCCGAACGGGCCGGCACCGCGCAGGTCTCTACGATAGGCAGTTCGCGGCGCGACGGGTAGGCCCATGGCGACGGCGCTTTCTGGTGCCACGGCGCATGCCGGTCAGCGCGCGACCGTCGACATCCGAGAAAAAATCGCGTTCATCGAGTGCCGGCGGCGTGCTCGGGGTGAGCCGACGGCTCGACCGCAATCGCGATTTTTCCCCGAACCCCGTTGTCGGGGCACTCCAGTCGTGCATGGGCGAGCGGAATGTCGGCGAGGGAATAGACGGCGCCCACGTGCGGCCGCAGTTGGCCGCGCGCGATCAAGGCGCTCAACTCGTCGAGCTTGCCGCGGTTTTGCCGGGTGAAAACGAAGTGATAACTCGCGTTCTTGCCCCAGGCCTGGATCACGTTTTGCGGCTGTGCGATGTCCACGATCGTGACCACGCGGCCAAGTTGGGCGAGCGCGTCGGGGCTGCGCGACAAGGTGTTGCCGCCGATGGTGTCGAACACGACATCGACGCCGCGGCCGCCCGTTTCCCGCATGACGGCGTCGACATAATCGTCCTTCGTGTAGTCGATGACCGCATCGGCCCCCAGGCGTCGTGCGAACTCGGCGTTTGCGTCGCGCACGGTCGTGAGCACCCTTGCGCCGATGGCTTTGGCGAGCTGGATCGCCACATGGCCGACGCCTCCCGCACCGCCGTGTATCAGGATGCTTTCCCCCACCCTCAGCGCCGCACGCACGACCAGTGCTTCCCACGCCGTCCCGCCAACCAGGGTCAGGCTTGCCGCCTCGAGATGGCTCAGCGATGGCGGCTTCTTCCCGACGATGCCTTCGGCAGCCACGTGGTATTCGGCATAACTGCCCGGCCCGCCGAAGATTTGCGGCGTGTACCAGACTTCGTCTCCCGGCGAGAAGGCCGTCACCCCCGGCCCGACTGCTTCGACGACGCCGGATACGTCGTGTCCGGTAATGGCCGGCAGCGGCACCAGGTCGGGATAGTCGCCGCGCCGGACCTGGTAATCCAGCGGATTGATGGAGGTTGCATGTACCCGGACCAGGACGTGCCCAGCGGGCGGCACCGGCTTGGGCACGTCGCGGAGTTCGAACGATTCCGGGCCGCCAAATGATTTGAGCATGAGTGCTTTCATTGCAAATCCTCGTTTCGATAAAAAGGGATATCGGGAATTATCGATATCATGGGACAAAAAATTACAGCTCTTTCCCGATGCGCTTGGCAAGGGCGCTGATGGTTGCTTCGTTTCGCTTGTAGTAGGTCCATTGGCCGATGCGCCTGACTTCGACCAGGCCTGCGCGTTGCAGGGTGGCCAGATAGTCGGACACCGTCGACTGCGACAGGCCGACGCCCTCCTGAATGCTGCTGACGCAGACGCCCACCGTGAGCACGTCCCCTTCATCCTGCGGCGGGAAGTTCTTCACGGGATCCTTCAAGCCTTGCAGGATTTCAAGGCGTGTCCGGTTCGAGAGGGCTTTGAATACGTCGAGCAATTCCATGGCGCGCAGTATATCGAGAATTACCGATATGTCAATGCGGGAGTCCGCCGCCAGGGGCCGCGTACCGCCATCGCCATGCCGGCTGCACGCCGCCGCGGTGTTCCTTTCGGTCTGTTAGACTTTTCGGCCGCCTGTCGCCATCCGGGCCGCACCCGGTTTTTCGCGTCATGAACGAACACCACGCGCCGAATCCTCTGACCGAGGTGCTGCGAGCCTACTGGAAGGCCGATCGCTGGATGTTGCTGACGGTCGTGGCGGTCGTCGTCCTGGCGAGCACGAGCGCCGTCGCCGCGCCTTACCTGTTCTCGCGCCTGATCGACGCGCTGTCGCATCGCGGCGCACTCCACGCGCTGATTCCGGGCTTCGTGCTCTATGCGGTGCTACTGGGCCTGTCCAGCGCGCTGCAACGCATGGTGCAGTACCTGTCCTTCATGAGTGCCGAGAACCTAGGGTTCATCACCAGCACGCGTTTTTTCGAGCGCATCCTGAAGAAGACCACGGCCTTCTTCGTCGAGCACAATCCGGCGGAAATCCAGAACGCGAACGCGCGCGGCAGCCGTGCGCTGTCGGTACTCGTGCAGCTCGCGCTGATGGACCTGATCCCCGGCACGCTGCAGATCGTGCTGACGCTCGTCACGCTCGGCGCGCTGATCAATCTGGAAGTGATGGCCATCACCGCCGCATACGGCGCGATCGCGGTGACGATCGCGATCGTGTCCGCGCGGCGCTCGCGGGCGTTCCTCGACCGCGCGATCGAGGCCGGGCAGGAGAATGCGCGGTTCGTCGGCGGCGCGATCAGCGCGATGGAAACGCTCCGGCATTTCGGCAGCCACCGCTGGATGAGCGAGCGTTTCTCGGAGAAGGCGCGCGCCGAGCGCGACAACTGGCGCGCGTACGTGATGCAACACGTCGGCTTTCTTGCGCTGCTGGGCTTCGGTCTTGCGATCCAGTTTTCCGTGACGTTCTGGCTGCTCCTGCCGCGCCACGCGGCCGGCGCGCTGTCGATCGGCGATATCGTGCTGTTCAACACGCTGCTGTTGCAGCTGAATCTGCCGTTCGAAATGCTCGCGCGCTCCATCGACGAGAGCGTGCGCTCCCGCGCGGCGCTCGCGCCGTTCGCGGCGATGTGGACGGCGCCCGAGGAGCGGCAGGTGTCGCATGCGTCGGCGTTCGTGCCGCGCGAAGGGCGCGTGGTGTTCGATCGCGTCGGTTATGCGTACGGCAACGGGCGCGGCGTGAGTGACGTCGATTTCGTCGCCACGCGCGGCGCGATCACGTTCGTCGTCGGCGAAACGGGCGCGGGGAAATCCACGGTGTTCAAGCTGGCGCTGAAATCGATCGAGCCGACCCGCGGGCGCATTCTCGTCGACGGCGTCGATCTCGCCGACATCGACCGCGCCGACTGGTACGGCGCGGTCGCCGTCGTGCCGCAGGACGTCGTGCTGCTGAACGAGAGCCTGGAAGACAACATCCTGCTCGGCCGGCCGCGCGACGCGCAGCGCTTGCGCGAGGCAGCCGCGAAGGCCACGATCCTGCCGTTCATCGACG
The DNA here is from genome assembly GCF_001742165.1 of Burkholderia stabilis. Taxonomy (NCBI): domain Bacteria; kingdom Pseudomonadati; phylum Pseudomonadota; class Betaproteobacteria; order Burkholderiales; family Burkholderiaceae; genus Burkholderia; species Burkholderia stabilis. The sequence goes on from NZ_CP016443.1 coordinate 2,474,661, forward strand.
GTCTGCCGGACGGCTTTCGCACGACGGTGGGCGAGCGCGGGCTGAAGCTGTCGGGCGGCGAGCGCCAGCGCATCGCGATCGCCCGCGCGCTGTACGGCAATCCGACCGTGCTGTTTCTCGACGAGGCGAGTTCCGCGCTCGACGAAGCCACGGAGCGCGACATCATGGAGCACGTGCGGCTGCTGGCCCGCGACGTCACCGTGATCGCGATCACGCACCGGCGCTCGGTCATCGGCGCGACCGACAAGGTCGTGCGGCTCGGCGAGGCGGGTGTGGCCGTGTAGTGCGCCACAGCCGCGTCGCCGGTCGGCCGCTGGCGCTTATCCGGGCATCGGCGGATTGAGTCGCGCGAACGCCGGTTGTCGGTAGTACGGGAAGTACGGATAAGGCGCCTCCACCGCGCTCGCCGCGTCGAGCTTCGCGACCTGCGCATCGGTCAGCGACCAGCCGGCCGCGCCGAGGTTCTGGCGCAACTGTTCCTCGTTGCGCGCGCCGATGATCACCGACGATACGGTCGGCCGCTGCAGCAGCCAGTTCAGCGCGATCTGCGGCACGGTTTTGCCGGTTTCCTCCGCGATCGCGTCGAGTGCATCGACCACGTCGTACAGGCGCGTGTCGTCGACGGGCGGCCCGTAGCTGGCCGTTTCATGCAGGCGGCTGCCTTCGGGCAGCGGCGCGTTGCGCCGGATCTTGCCGGTGAGCCGGCCCCAGCCAAGCGGGCTCCACACGAGCGCGCCGAGCCCTTGATCGGCGCCGAGCGGCATCAGGTCCCACTCGTAGTCGCGGCCGACGAGCGAGTAGTAGACCTGGTTCGCCACGTAGCGCGACCAGCCGTGCCGGTCCGCCGCCGCGAGCGATTTCATGATCTGCCAGCCGGCGAAGTTCGATACGCCGATATAGCGCAGCTTGCCCGCGCGCACGAGATCGTCGAGCGTCGACATCACCTCCTCGACCGGCGTGCTCGCGTCGAACGCGTGCAGTTGCAGCAGGTCGATGTAGTCGGTGTCGAGGCGGCGCAGCGCGGCGTCGACGGCGCGCACGAGCCGCGCGCGCGACGTGCCCGCGTCGTTTGGGCCGTCGCCGGTCGGCAAGCCGGTCTTCGTCGAGATCAGCACCTGGTCGCGACGCCCCTTGATCGCCGCGCCGAGCACACGTTCGGATTCGCCGTCCGAATACACGTCGGCCGTGTCGAACAGGTTGACGCCGGCTTCGAGGCAGATGTCGACGAGGCGGCGCGCCTCGGCGACGCCCGTGTTGCCCCATGCGCTGAACAGCGGGCCGGTGCCGCCGAAGGTGCCTGCGCCGAAGCTCAGAACGGGAACCTTGAGGCCGGATCGGCCGAGCGTACGGTATTCCATGTGCATGTCCTCTCGTCGTATGAGCGGGGCAACCGCATGCCGGTCGCCAGGCAGCCAATGTACCGTTTGCGGCTTTTCCTGATAATCCTGAAGATAACGAAAATATCCTTCGGAAGAGGCGAACAATGCTGCTCGACAACCTCGAACTGTTCCTGTGCATCGTGGAGAAGGGCGGGCTGGCCGCGGCGGGCCGCGAGGTCGGCCTGTCGCCGGCCACGGTGTCCGAGCGGCTGACGGCGCTCGAGCGTCACTACGGCGCGGCGCTGCTCACGCGCACGACCCGCGCGATCAGCCTGACGGACGAAGGCCGCACGCTCGTCGCGGGCGCGCGGCGCCTGCTGGCCGAGGCCGACGAACTCGAAAGCCGTGTGCGGCTCGGCGTGCAGACGCTGTCGGGGCCCGTGCGCCTGAGCGCGCCGGCCGATCTCGGGCGCGAGCGTGTCGTGCCCGTCGTCGACGCGTTCCTGGCCGAGCATCCGGGCGTCACGGTCGACCTGCATCTCGGCGATGGTTACGTCGATCTCGTCGGGCAGGGGCTCGATTTCGCGATCCGTCGCGGCACGCTCGCCGACAGTTCGCTGCGCAGCCGTTCGCTCGGCCGTGCACGGCGCGTGGTGTGCGCGTCGCCTGCGTATCTGGCCGCGCACGGCACGCCACGGCATCCTGACGATCTTGCGGCGCACGACTGCATCGTGATGCGCTTCGGCCTCGACCTGTATGCGGAATGGCCGTTCAGCATCGACGGCGAATCGAAGCGCGTGATGGTGCGTGGCCGGCGCGTCGCCAACGACGGTGCGCTCGTGCGCGCGTGGTGCATCGCAGGGCACGGCGTTGCGCTCAAGTCGCTGGTCGACGTCGAACAGGATCTGGCGTCCGGCGCGCTCGTCGAGGTGCTGCGCGCGTATTCGCCGGGCGACGTCGATCTGCAGATCGTCTACCCGGGCAGCGCCGCGCAGCCGCGGCGCGTGCGTGCGCTGATCGATCGGCTGGCGCAGGCGCTCGCAGGCGCCTGAGTGTGCGCCGAACCTCGCACGGATGACGACGGAGTCGCAGCCCGATCGCCCGGTTTCGACGGGACGGCATCGTGCTTGCCGACGCCGCAACGTCGAATCCTGCATGACAACAACCATCGGTATCCGGCGAACGACCTGACCGCGTGAAACTGTGTTCGACCGGCTTGCTCACGTTTCGTCATTTAGCTAATATTCGAAACGTTAAACGAAGCACACCGACCACACCGACCACATGGACGACGTTACCCGCATCAGCGCACTGGCCAACGAAAGCCGCCTGGCCGTGATGCGCTGGCTCAAGCAGCCGCGCAAGCATTTCCCGCCGCAGCCGCACGGCGATTTCGACGAGCTCGGCGTGTGCTGCACGTACATCACCGAGAAGCTCGGCATCGCGCCGGCCACGACCACGCGCCACATGCGCATCCTCGCGGATGCGGGGCTCGTGCAGGCGACCCGTGTCGGCAAGTTCACGTACTACAAACGGATCGACGGCGCGTTGCAGCAGCTAGGCCGCGCGCTTACGCAACTCTGACGCTCACCGAGGCAACCGACATGGACGAACTCGAATTGCTGGCCGACGCCGACCGGCGCGCGCACGCGTATCTCGCATCGACGAACGAACGGCGCGCGTTCCCCGACGCAGCTGCGCTGGCCGGCCTCGCCGCGTTCGACGAATCTTTGCCCGATGCGGGCCGCCCGGCCGACGATGTGCTGCGCCTGCTCGACGAGCGGGGCACGCCCGCGACCGTCGCGTCGAACGGCCCGAACTACTTCGGCTTCGTGATCGGCGCGACGCTGCCGGCCGCGGCGGCGGCCGAGCGGCTGATGCTCGCGTGGGACCAGTGCGCATCGTCCTACGCGAATTCGCCGGTCGCCGCGACGCTGGAACGCCAGGCCGCGCGCTGGGTCGTCGACGCACTCGCGCTGCCCGAAGGCAGCGCAGTCGGTTTCGGTACGAGCGCGACCGCGTGCACGCTCGTCGCGCTGGTGGCCGCGCGGCGTGCGCTGCTCGCGCGCAAGGGCTGGAACATCGACGAGGACGGCCTGATCGGTGCGCCCGAAGTGAAGGTCGTGATCTCCGAGCTCGCGCACATCACGGTGAAGAAGGCGCTGCGCGTGCTCGGCTTCGGGATGAAGCGCATCGCCGTCGCGCCCGTGGACGAGCACGGCCGCATCGACCCGGCGCAACTGCCGCCGCTCGACGACATGACGATCCTCTGCGTGCAGGCCGGCGAAGTGAACACCGGCGAATTCGATCCGTTCGCGGCGCTGGTTCCGCGCGCGAAGGCGGCCGGCGCATGGGTGCACGTGGACGGCGCGTTCGGCCTGTGGGCGCGCGCATCGTCGAAGCGCGCGCTGACGGACGGCGTCGACGGCGCCGACAGCTGGACGACCGACGGCCACAAGTGGCTCAACACGCCGTACGACGGCGCGATGGTGATCTGCCGCGACGCGGCCGCGCTCGCGACCGCGATGAACAGCGACGCCGTCTACCTGAGCGGCGCGCAGGACGCGCAGAAGAACCTGAACCTCGAATTCTCGCGGCGGGCGCGCGGCATTCCCGTGTGGGCGGCGCTGCGCTCGCTCGGTCGCGCGGGGCTGGCCACGATGATCGAGCGGCATTGCGCGCAGGCGGCGCGTGTCGCGGACGGCCTGCGCGCAGCCGGCTACGACGTGCTGAACCGCGTCGTGCTGAACCAGGTGCTGGTGCGCGCCGGCACCGACGACGAAACCGCCGCGATCCTCACGGCCGCGCAGGATTCGGGCGACGTATGGTTCGGCGCGACCGTGTGGCAGGGGCGGCCGGCGTTCCGGATCAGCGTGTCGTCGTGGCGCACGGAAGACACGCACATCGATCGTCTCGTTGCATTGCTGACGAAGCTGCGCGGCGTACACACGCGCTGAACGGCGGAGCGGCCCGGCAGCGCTGAAAGTGGAGCGGATGCCGGGTCGCGGCGTGAACGGAAATGCCGGACAATACCGACGCGTGCGCGCAGATGCGCCGCGTCGCCCGGCAGCGCGTTTCCCGTTTCGGGCGGCTCGTACAAACCGATGCAGTCACGCCAACGAGAGCCCCCATGTCGACCACCCCTCCCCGGGAACTGCTGAAGGCCGCCGATATCGCGAAGATGGAACCCGCGCGCGCCGTGCATTCGCTGAATCCCAATGCCGTTCGCCTCAAAAGACAGCTCAGCGACCTGACCGGCCTGACGCAGTTCGGCGTCCATTTGCTCACGCTGATGCCCGGCCACGAATCGGCGGAGTATCACCGGCACCTGTATGAAGAAGAATGCGTGTACGTGCTGTCCGGCACGGGCACCGTCACGATCGGCGAACGCCCGCACGACGTCGGGCCCGGCGATTTCATCGGCTTCCCGCGCGGCGGCGAAGCGCACACGCTGCAGAACACCGGCGACGCGCCGCTCGAACTGATCGTCATGGGCCAGCGTCTCGAGCACGACGTGTGCGAATACCCGAGAATCGGCAAACGGTTGTATATCGCCGGCCAGCTCGAGGACTATGTCGATCTGCCGAAACAACCTTGATTGCCAATCGCATTCGCGATGCCAAATTCCGCATAAAATCAGAATCAATAACCTCGTGTTTAGATAAACAAAATAAAAATTCGTAAAAATACGGGGTAGAGAAATCGCGTTTATTTGGGCACGCTTGTGCCCATTGTCCGTTCCTGGCGCCGGTATTTCGACATGCCGGCGCGTCTTTTTTTGAGCCACCCGAGCGCGGAAATAAATACCCGCACCGGGATTTTCGACCGATTGGCCGGGCGGACGACAAGTCACAAGAAGATTCCCGATTAAACGATCAGTAATTCGAAACAATGGCTTGATTCAAGAACGATCCGGAGACAGGCGATGACGAGGAACTGGGGGCTGGGAACGGCGCTGCTGGCGCTGTGCGTTGCCGTGACGTCATGTGGAGGCGATGGCGATTCGCCGTCGGCAGCGGCGGTCAACCTGTCGGCCGCCGCGCACGCGCAGGGCAATGAAGACGGCAACGGCGGCGGCAACGACAACAGCAACGGCAACGAAAACGGCGCACCGAAGAAGAACCACGACATTCGCGTCGTCCAGTACGTCAATCCGCTGATCGGCACCGACTACGCGACCGACCAGCCGGCCGACCCGGTCGGCTCGGGGTTGGGCGGCGGCACGTTCCCGGGGCCGACGGTGCCGTTCGGGATGATGCAGTGGAGCCCGATGACGCCCACGGCCCAATACGATTCGCGCAAGGGCGACGGCTCCGGTTTCTCCGGCGGCTACTGGTACGGCGATACGTCGATCAATGCGTTCAGCGTGCTGCACCTGAGCGGCACCGGCTGCTGGGCGAACGGCGGCTACCTGAACGTGATGCCGCAGCTCGCGCCCGGCGACGCCGGCACGCCGGCGACCTTCAGCCATGCCAACGAAACCGTGCAGGCCGGCTACTACGGCGTCACGCTCGGCAACGGCATCAAGGCCGAGCTGACGACGACGCTGCGCACCGGCTTCGCGCGCTTCACGTATCCGGCGCTCGCGCAAGGCCAGCAGGCCACCATCGCGATCGATCCGACCGTGCAGAACAACCGCTCGCAGGCCTCGACCGCGGATACGGTGAAGCAGGTCGGCGATCGCGCGCTGTCCGGCACGATCGCGGGCAGCGGCTTCTGCTGGGCCGGGCACGCGGTGCCGCTCTACTACTACGCGGAGTTCAGCGAGCCGTTCGCGGCGAAGCCGTCGCTCGCCGCCAACAGCCCGCTCGCGGTGACGTTCGCGGTCGACAGGCAGCACCCGGCCGTGATGATGAAGCTCGGCATCTCGTTCGTCAGCGAGGCGAATGCGAAGGCGAACCTCGACGCGGAAAACCCGGGCGCCGACGCGCACGGCCGTGCGGGCTGGCATTTCGACAAGGTGCGCAATGCGGCCAGCGCCGCATGGAACGCGCGCCTGAACGCGATCCAGGTGAAGGGCGGCAGCGATGCCGACAAGACGAAGTTCTACACCGCGCTGTATCACGCGTCGCTGCACCCGAACGTGTTCAACGATGCGAACGGCCAGTATCCGGACTTCTATGCGTCGAACGGCGCATCGTCTGCGCCGGTGCGCCAGGTCGAGAAGGGCCGCACGATGTACGCGAACTTCTCCGGCTGGGACATCGACCGCTCGTTCATCCAGTTGCAGGCGCTGCTCGATCCGGTGCGCACCAGCGACATCGTGCAGTCGCTCGTGCTCGACGCGGCCGCGTGCGGCGCCTTCCCGCGCTGGGCCTATTTCAATACGGAGACGGCCGTGATGCCCGGCGACGCGGGCTCGATCATCGCGGCCAACGCGTACGCGTTCGGCGCGACGAATTTCGACACGCAGCGCGCGCTGTCGATCATGAAGCGCAGCACCGCGCCGGGCGCCGCGTGCGCCGGCACGCCGGTGATGGGCAGCCGCGCGGATTACGACCGGCTCGGCTACGTGCCGTCGTCGGGCTCGGGCGACAACCAGACCGCGTCGAACACGCTCGAATACGCGGTGCGCGATTTCGCAGTGTCGCGCTTTGCAACCGCGCTCGGCGATTCGGCGACGGCCGGCACGCTGCTGAAGTCGAGCGGCAACTGGCGGAACCTGTTCGACAAGAACGCGATTCAGCCGAAGACGTCGGCCGGCGCGTGGGTCACCGACGGCACCGGCTTCATGGAAGGCAACTCGGAGCAGTACACGTGGTACGTGCCGCACGATCTCGGCGGCGTGGTCGCGCAGGCCGGCGGCGCCGCGTCGGTCGTCGACCGGCTCGACACGTTCTTCACGCACCTGAACATCGGCACCGTGCAGCCGTATTTCTACGTCGGCAACGAAGTGACGATGGCCGTGCCGTGGGTCTACGCGTGGGCCGGTGCGCCGTCGCACACGCAGCGCGTGCTGCACGCGTCGCTCGCGAACGCGTTCGGCGCCGACGCGGCCGGCTTGCCGGGCAACGACGATCTCGGCGCGATCTCGGGCTGGTACGTGTGGGCTTCGCTCGGCCTCTATCCGGTCGTGCCGGGCGTGAGCGGGCTCGCGGTATCGAGCCCGCAGTTCGAGAAGATCGACGTGCGCGTCGGGCAGATGGACGGCAGCTACCGCCTGCTGCGGATCGCGGCGCCCGGCGCGGGCGCTGCCGATACCGCGTCGTTCTACGTGAAGTCGCTGCGACTGAACGGCGCGTCGTGGCCGGCCGCCTGGCTGCCGCTGGAGAAGATCGCGAAGGGCGGCACGCTGTCATACGCGATGACGGCGGACGCGGCAGCGGCGACGTGGGGCGCCGATGCGTCCGCGATGCCGTCGTTCCCGCAGGCGGCGAGCGCGCCTTGAGTCGGCGCCGTCAGTCGCGAACGGGAATACACATTCGGCACGTGTGGCAGACGAAGGCAGTTCAACGAGCGGTTCTTGCGAACAGGATCGACACAGAGAGGGAGGGACGAACGGATGAAGCTGCGTCATGTGGTGGGTATCGGGTGCCTTGCCGTGTTGTCGGGTTGCGGGGGCGATCAGGGGTCGACGGATGCGAGCATGCTGGCGCAACTGTCGAACGCGGCCGGATCGGGCGCGTCGCAAGGCGACCAGAACGATCAGGGCGATCAGGACGAGCAGGGCGGAAACGGCGGCGCCGGCAGGCATTCGGTGCTGCGCAGCGTCGATCCGATGATCGGCACCGCGAATCTCGACATCAATGCCGACTGGAGCAGCGGCGTACGCGGCCACGGCCACGTGTACCCGGGCGCGACCGTGCCGTTCGGGATGGTGCAGCTCGGGCCGGACACGGCCGGCGGCGCGCACACGCTGCCGTGGAACTGGGATCGCACGTCCGGCTACCAGTACGACGATCCGTTCATCACCGGCTTCACGCATACGCACCTGTCGGGCACCGGCATCGGCTCGGGCGGCGAAGTGCGCTTCATGCCGACGCTCGCGCCGGTCGACAAGGCGACGCTGGCGAAGGTCGCCGCCGATTCGTCGATCACCTACAACGCGTCGTTCAGCCACGACGACGAAAGCGCGAGCCCCGGCTACTACCGCGTGCGGATGTCGCCGCAAGGCACCGGCAACACGCCGTGGAACGTGAAAGGCGCGAAGATCCTCGCGGAGATGACCGCCACCTCGCATGCGGGCGTGCATCGTTACACCTATTTCCCGAGCGCGGCCGCGCAGAAGCGCAGCATGATCGTGAGCATCGACGACCCGATCGGCGGATCGACCGCGAGCGGCAAGATCCAGGTCGTCGATGCGCAGACGATCGCCGGCTGGCAGATCACGAACAACTGGGCGAACAACAAGCCGACGTATTTCGTCGCGCGCTTCTCGAAGCCGTTCGATACGAAGAACGTCGCGTTCAGCGCGAGCGGCTTCAAGGCCTACCTGACGTTCGCCGACGGCAACGACGGCGGCGCGGTCACGGTGAAGGTCGGCATTTCGCCGTCGAGCATCGCGGATGCGCAGGCCAATCTCGCATCGGAAGTCGGCGCGAAGTCGTTCGACCAGGTGCGCGGCGCGGCCGAGCGCGTGTGGAGCGCCGCGCTCGACCGGGTCCGCATCAAGGGCGGCAGCGCCGACCAGCGGACGATGTTCTACACGTCGCTGTATCGCACGATGCTCGCGCCGACGGTCTACAACAATGCGGACGGCAGCTACGTCGGCACCGATTCGACCAACGACGGCACGCGCTCGCCGCCGACGACGAGCAAGCACGCGAATCCGGGCTTCGACTATTCGTCGACGTTCTCGCTGTGGGACACCTTCCGTGCCGAATCGCCGCTGATGACGCTGGTGCAGCCCGAGCGCGTCGACGGCTGGGTCAAGTCGCTGCTGACGCAATTCAAGCAGAACGGCAAGGGCGAGCTGCCGGTGTGGCCGCTCGCGCAAACGGAAACCTTCACGATGGCCGGCCACCCGTCGATTCCGCTGATCGCGGATGCGTATCTGAAGCATCTGACGAGCGCGGGCATCGACGACATCTGGACCGCGTTGACGACGACCCAAAGCGCGAGCGCGCACGGCTTCGACCAGTATCGTCAGAGCGGCTACGTGTTCGCGGGCGACAACGCGTCGGTGTCGACGACGCAGGACTATTCGTTCGACGACTGGGCGACGGCGGCGGTCGGCAAGGCGGCCGGCAAGAGCGCGGCCGACTACCGGCCTTACCTGCAACGCAGCCAGAACTACCGGAACGTGTTCAACCCGGTGTCGAACAACGGCTGGAAGTTCGCGCAGCCGAAGGACGCGCAGGGCAACTGGGTGCCCGGTTTCGATCCGAGCGCGGCCGAGAAAACCGACTTCTCCGAATCGAACTCGTGGGTCGATACGTGGAACATCTTCCACGACTTCCCCGGCCTCGTGGCGCTGCTGGGCGGCAAGAGCCAGTTCATCGCGCAGCTCGACCGCACGTTCGATCCGGCGAACCCGCTGACCTTCCTCAACAACCAGGGCTTTCCGGACCTGACCGGGCGCAGCGGCCAGTTCTTCGCGGGCAACGAGCCGGCGAACCACCTGCCGTACCTGTATGCGGTCGCGGGCATGCCGTCGAAGACGCAGGACCGCGTTCGCACGGTGATGGACGACATGTACTCGCTGACGCTGACGGCCGGCGATCGCGCATTGTTGAGCGGCGACAGCCTGAAGGCCGCGGTGAACGACCCGAGGCGCGTGCGCGATTCGGCGATTCCGGGCAACGACGATTGCGGGCAATTGTCCGCGTGGTACGTGCTGTCCGCGCTCGGCATCTATTCGCTCAATCCGGTGGGCGGCGTGTTTTACCTCGGCACGCCGCTGTTCGAGGAAGCGACGATCGACATCCCGGTCGCATCGGGCGGCGGAGCCGGTGGCGCGTTGAAGTTCGGCGCGTCGCGGCGCTTCAGGGTGACCGCGCATACGGCCAGCGGCGGCGCGCCGTCGTCGGTCAATCGCTACGTTCAATCGGTCAGCCTGAACGGCACGCCGCTGCATCGGCCGTACATCACCTATGACGAGATGAAGGCCGGCGGCAAGCTCGATTTCGTGATGGGCCCGACGCCGAACGATGCGTGGGTCGCCCAGTGGAACGGGCAGGACCCGAACAGCGCGCTGGCGCCTTCGCTGGCGATGGCGGGCCAGTAGCGGCAAGCGGCCCGCATCGATGCGGGCCGCGTTCCTTCACTCGGCGGCGGCGTCGGTCTCGACCGCGAGGCCGGCCGCCTTCCACTCCGGAAATCCGTCTTCCAGCCGCGCTGCCTTGAACCCGCGCGCGCGCAAGGCGGCAACTGCCTCGAACGCGAGCACGCAGTAAGGGCCGCGGCAATACGCGACGATTTCCGTGCCGGCCGGCAGTTCGCCGAGGCGTTCTTCGAGGTCGCTCAACGGAATGTTGACCGCGCCCGGCAGGTGCCCGAGTGCGAATTCGTCGTGCGGACGCACGTCCAGCAGCGTGACGATCCCGTCGGCCAGCCGCGCGGTCAGCTCGTTGCGCGACACCGGCTCCAGCGCATCGCGCGCATGGAAGTAATCGCCGAGCACCTGGTTGACCTCGGCGACATTGCGCTCGCCCACGCGGCCGAGCGCCTTCATCAGCACGACGACCTCGCTGTCGCCGGCGAGCCGGTACACGATGCGCTTGCCGTGCCGCTCGGTATCGACGAGACGCGCGCGCCGCAGGATCTGCAGGTGCCGCGACGTGTTCGCGAACGTCATCCCCGACAGCGTCGTCAGTTCCTCGACCGACCGTTCGCGCTGCGCGAGGTGCTCGAGCAGTTCGAGCCGGTTCGGGTGGCCGATCGCCTGCGCAACCTCGGCGAGGCTCGCATAGATCGCTTGCTTGGGTCCCGTGCTTGACAAGTCGCCTCCCATCGATCAATCATTCATCAAATTGATTGAATGTTACCGCATTCGCGGGACGGGAGCAATCCGATGATCCTCAGACAATTCCTTCATCCCGATACGGGAGGCATTTCATACCTGTTCGGCTGCGGCAGCAAGGCGGCCGGCGCGGTCGTCGACCCGGTCGACGCGCCCGGCGACTACCTGCGTGCGGCCGAGGCGGCCGGCATGAAGATCGCGTACGTGATCGACACGCATGTGCATGCGGACCACCTGTCGACCGGCCGCGCGCTGGCCGATGCGGCCGGCGCGGCGTACGTGCTGTCCGCGCGGGCCGGCGTCGCGGTGCCGTTTACCGGTGTCGAGGAAGGCGATCGGCTCGCGCTCGGCAACGTCGTCGTCGACGTGCTGCATACGCCGGGCCATACACCGGAGCACATCAGCCTGCTGGTGACGGATCGCTCGCGTGCCGACGAACCGTGGTTCGTGCTGACGGGCCATACGCTGATGATCGGCGACGTCGGCCGCACCGAGTTGGCCGTCAGCGCGGAAACCGGCGCGCGCGACCTGTTCCGCAGCCTCCGGCGTCTTGCCGCGCTGCCGGATCACGTCGAGGTGCTGCCCGGCGCGTTCTCGGGTTCCGTGTGCGGACGCGGGCTCAGCGGCAAACCGGCATCGACGGTCGGTTTCGAGAAGCGCTACAACGCGGCGCTGCGCATTGACGAAGAAGGCGCGTTCGTTCGCTTCATGCTGACCGACGTGCCGCCCGCCCCGCCGGCCGCCGCGCAACTGCGCGCGCTCAACGCGGGGCGCGAGGCGGCGGGAGGCTGATGCGATGGAGAGCATGGCGGTAGCGCGCGGCGGGCGTGCGGTGGTGCTCGGCCTGCGCGAGAACTGGCGGCAATTCGCGCTGCTCGTGCTGGTCAACGCGTTCGTCGGCGGGATGGTCGGCATCGAGCGAACGGTCGTGCCGTTGATCGGTGCCGAGCAGTTTCATCTCGAATCGACCGCGCTGATTACGTCGTTCATCGTCAGCTTCGGGCTGGTCAAGGCGTTCGCGAACCTGGTGTCGGGCCAGCTTGCCGATACGTGGGGGCGCAAGCGCGTACTGATCGCCGGCTGGCTGCTCGGCTTGCCGGTGCCGTTCATGATCATCGCGGCGCCGAACTGGGAATGGGTGATCGCCGCGAACGTGCTGCTCGGGCTGAGCCAGGGGTTCGCGTGGTCGATGACGGTGATCATGAAGGTCGACCTCGTCGGCCCGAAGAGTCGCGGCCTCGCGGTCGGCCTGAACGAATTCGCCGGCTATTTCGCGGTGGGCGCGACCGCGTTCGCGACCGGCTATCTCGCGAGCCGCTACGGGCTGCGGCCGACACCGATCTATCTCGGCGTGTTCTACGCGATTGCAGGCCTGCTGCTGTCGATCCTCGTCGTGCGCGACACGCGCGAGTTCGTGCGGCTCGAAAGCGGCCAGGCGAGCGGCGCGTCCGCGCTGTCGTTTCGCGAGGTCTTCATGCTGACGTCGTTTCGCGACCGCAACCTGTTCGCGGCTTCTCAGGCCGGCATGATCAACAACCTCAACGACGGGATGAGCTGGGGCATCTTCCCGCTGTTCTTCATGACGCTCGGGCTCGGCATCGAGCGGATCGGAATCCTGAAAGCCGTCTATCCGGTCGTGTGGGGCAGTTGCCAGATCGTCACGGGGCCGCTCAGCGATCGGTGGGGGCGCAAGGGGCTGATCGTCGCCGGAATGTGGGTGCAGGCGGCCGGGCTCGCGCTGACCGCGCTCACCGGGCAGTTCAGCTGGTGGCTCGTCGCGAGCGTTTTGCTCGGCCTCGGCACCGCGATGGTCTATCCGAGCCTGATTGCGGCGGTGTCGGATGCGTCCGAGCCCGGCTGGCGCGCGCGCTCGCTGAGCGTGTACCGGTTCTGGCGCGATCTCGGCTATGCGATCGGCGCGTTGTCGGCCGGCCTCCTGGCCGACCGCTTCGGCTTTGCCGCTGCGATCCTGGCGGTCGCCGCTTTGACCTTCCTCTCCGGCCTGGTTGTCGCACTCATGATGCAGCAGCGTCACCCGAGCACGGCTCCGGCGGCTCTCGCTTCGCACAAGGACTGATGAAATGGCAAACATTTACCTCGACTACAACGCGAGCACGCCGGTCGACCGGCGCGTGGTTCAAGCCATGCACCCGCTCCTCACGAGCGCATTCGGCAATCCGTCCAGCAAACACTGGGCGGGTATTGCGTCCAAAGCTGCGCTGGAGCGCGCGCGAAGCCAGGTGGCTGCATCGATCGGCGCAGAGCCCGACGAGATTGTCTTTACGAGCGGCGGGAGCGAAGCCAACAATCTGGCGCTCAAGGGCACGTTCTTTTCGACTTGTGCCGCGGGCGATCACATCATTACCCAGGTCACCGAGCATCCGGCCATCCTGCGGCCCCTGGCTTTTCTGGAGCGACTGGGTGCGCAGGTCACGCGCCTGCTGGTGGACAGTCATGGGCGAGTCGATCCCGATGCGGTGCGACGAGCGATTACGCCCCGTACCCGGCTGATCACGATCATGCACGCCAACAACGAGACGGGCACGATCCAGCCCGTTGCGGAAATTGGCGAGATTGCTCGCGCGCACGGTATCCGGTTACATACGGACGCTGCGCAATCGATCGGCAAGATACCCGTCGACGTCAACGAGCTCGGGGCGGACCTGCTGTCGATCGCCGGACACAAGTTCCATGCGCCCAAGGGGATCGGTGCGCTTTATGTGCGACGCGGCGTCGAGCTGGAGCCGCTGATCCATGGAGCCGGACACGAAGGCGGCCGTCGGGCCGGTACCGAAAGCGCGCTCATGGCGGCAGGCCTGGGAGAAGCGAGTGCGCTGGCGCACGATCTGACGCCGATGGCGCGCGTGCGCGTCTTGCGGGATCGATTGTGGAACGCGTTGACGGACCGCTTTGGCGATCGTGTCGCGCTGAACGGAGATCCTGAGCACCTGCTTCCCAATACGCTGAACGTTTCATTCGTCGGGCTCGTCGGGGCCGACGTGTTGAACCGTCTCGACGGGGTCGCGGCTTCCACCGGCTCTGCCTGTCATTCCGGCCGTGTCGAGCTCTCGCCCGTTCTTGCTGCAATGGGCGTATCCGAACATGCTGGAATGGGCGCCGTCCGGTTTAGTCTTGGTCGGGAAACGACACCCGAAGAGATCGAAGCCGTGATTGAAAAACTGGATCAAGTCCGCGCCCTCGACACCTGAGCGGTCGGCGGGCCTCGCTCCCGGCCGCTTCGGCTTTGGCACTGCGACTCGGGCCAGGGCGGTCGTCACGCTTGCGTCAGCGGACGTCGCGCTTATGATGCGGGAACATCACCAACAGGGTTCCCCGATATGGACGCGCCGCACCCGCCAATGTCTGCCCCGATTCCCGAAACGACACCTGAAACCGAAGCCGTCGCCGAACCGCGCGCGTCGCGCCTGCACCGGCCCGTCGCGCTCGTCACCGGATCGACGTCGGGGATCGGCGCGGCCATCGCCCGCCGCCTGACGGCGGACGGCTACGCGGTGATCCTGCATTCCCGCCGCTCGGCCGAGGCAGGTCGTGCGATGGCGCGTGAGCTGGGCGGGGCCTACGTACAGGCCGATCTTGCCGACGATGCCGAGCGCGTGCGGTTGATTCGCGACGCGCTCGCCGTGCACGGGCGGCTCGACGTGCTCGTCAACAACGCGGGCGTCAGCCGCGTGATTCCGCACGACGATCTCGCCGCGGCGACGCCCGACGTGTGGCGCGAGATGCACGAGATCAACGTGATCGCGCCGTTCCGGCTCGTGGCCGAAGCGCAGCCCGCGCTGCTCGAAGCGGCGTCGCGCGGGCGGGCCGGGTGCGTCGTGAACGTCAGCTCGCATGCGGGCGTGCGGCCGAAGGGCGCGTCGATTCCGTATGCGGCGGCGAAGGCCGCGCTCAACCACACGACGCGGTTGCTGGCGCGCACGCTCGCGCCGGCGATTCGCGTCAATGCGGTCGCGCCGGGTTTGGTCGATACGCCGCTGACCGCCGACTGGACCGAGGCGCAGCAACTTTGGCGCGAACGCGCGCCGATGCGCCGCGCGGCGACGCCGGATGACATCGCGCAGACGGTCGCGATGCTCGTCGCGTCCGATTACGTGACGGGCGAGATCGTGATGCTCGACGGGGGATTGAACCTGACGTGATGCGGGGCGGCGGGCGTTGCGCAGAGGCGCGGTGATGCAGTCGGGCGGCTGCGCGCCAGCATCACGCGCGCACGCGTCGGGGCCACATGCCGGAATATCCGATCAGCCGAGGCTCGACCGCAGCCGCGCGAGCGCGCTGTCGTGCGTGCGCTCGAACTTCAACGGCGTGACGGCGATATACCCTTCGCCGAGTAGGACCGTCTCCGGATCGGCCTCGTCATTACACGGTGCGCGCGCCAGCATCACGCGCACACCTGCCGGGGCCGCTTCCCGAAATACCCGATCAGCCGAGGCTCGACCGCAGCCGCGCAAGCGCGTTGTCGTGCGTACGCTCGAACTTCAGCGGCGTGACGGCGATATACCCTTCGCCCAGCGCGACCGTTTCCGAATCCGGATCGTCTTCGCGCGGCGCACGGGCCAGCTTCAGCCAGTGATAGTCGATCTCGCGCGGGTCGCGCCCCGACACGATCTCGACGCCCTGCAGCGTGCCGGCGCCCTGGTTCGTCACCTTCAGCCCGCGCACGTCCTGCGCGGGGCGGGCAGGGAAATTCACGTTGAGGCACGCGTCGTCGTCCCAGCCGGCGGCGACGAGCCGGCGAATGACGTCCGGCGCATGCGCGAGCGCCGTGTTCCACGGCACCGCGTTGCGATCGGTGAACGCCTGGCTCAGTGCGATGGCCGGCACGCCGACCAGCATGCTCGTCATCGCGGCGCCGACCGTGCCGGAAAACACCGTTTCGGTGCCGAGGTTCGCGCCGCGATTCACGCCGGACAGCACGACGTCGGGCCGCGCGTCCTTCATCAGATGGCTGACCGCGATCGCGACGCAGTCGCCGGGCGTGCCGCGCACGGCGAAGCGGCGCTCGCCCTTGCGATGCACGCGCAGCGGCTCGTGCAGGCTCAGCGAATGCGACGTGCCGCTCTGGTCCTCCGCCGGTGCGACGATCCACACTTCGCGCGCCAGTTGCGCGGCGACCTGTTCGAGTACTTCAAGGCCGGGGGCGTCGAATCCATCGTCGTTGGTGAGCAGGACACGGTCGAACAGCGGGCGGGCTTCTTGCATCGGGGCGATCCTCGTGGAGATGGGCGGTGACGGGGGGAAGGCATCGTGGCGTACAGCCGCAAGGCTAGCACCCCGATGCGGACGCTGTCGTGTCGCGCGCGTCGGCGTGGATGCAAAAACGGGCGCATGGCGCGCCCGTTCGTCGATGGATGTGCCGCACACGCGGCGGGTCGGAACCGCTTATCCGAGCAGATACCGCAGCAGCCCCGCCGACACGACGCCGACGATCACGGTCGGCAGGATCGACAGGCGCGTCGCCGCGACGAGCGTGATCGCCAGCGCGAGCAGGTCGGCTGGACGCGTCGACACGAAGGCCGGCGCGATCACCGAGATCAGCACGCAGCCGGGCACGTTCTCCATCACCGAGGCCATGCGCGGGCTGAGCGTGCGGTTGCGCAGCAGCACGTAGCCGAGGATGCGCGACAGGTAGGTCGTCGACGCCATCAGCACGATCGTCGCGACCGTGCTGAAATCCGGAAGCTCAGGCATCGCGCGGCTCCCACAGCAGCGCGGCGATCAGCCCCGCACACGCGCCGGCTGCGACGTACCACGCGCCGGGCACGGCCAGGTGCGTGGCCGCCGCGACGACGAGGCTCACGAACCACGGGCGGCTCGCGCGCATGCCCTTCCACATCCCGCGCAGCAGCACGAGGAATACCGCCGTGAACGCCATGTCGAAGCCGTACTGCTCGACGTTGCCGATCGTCGGGCCGACTGCCGCGCCGAGCGTGGTCATCGAGATCCACGTCAGGTAGAGCCCGATGCAGATGCCCGCGTAATAGGGGACGCTGATGTGTGTGGCCGAGCGGGAGCGCGCATCGGCGAGCGACATCGCCCAGCTCTCGTCGCACATGAAGAACAGCGCGATGAACGCGCGGCGGCGCGGCAAGCGCCGGATGTACGGCTCGAACGCTGCGCCCATCAGGATATGGCGCGAATTCACGAGAAACGACATCGCGACGATCAGCGCGATGTGCGGCGGCGAGGTCCACAGATGGATCGCCGCGAATTCGGACCCGCCGCCGAAGTTCAGGCCCGTCATCATCGGCACTTCGAACAGGCTCAGCCCTTTCTGCGCGGCCTGCGCGCCCAGCACGAGCGCGAACGGCACGAAACCCAGCATGACGGGCAGCGCCGCGCGCAACCCGCGACCCATCTCGGCGACATAGGCGGGCTTGTCGCGAAGCCCGGACGACGTTGAAACGCTACTGCTCATTACTCCTCCTTCGGGGGAAGGATTGTCTGCTTTTTTGACTCGAATCGGGTTGCGTTGTGGCCATAACTTTCGGAGAATTTGGCATTGAACACGCGATTTGCGAATTTTTTGGAATCGGATGCCAAATGAAACTTGACGCCATCGACCGCCGGATCCTGAGCGCGCTCCAGCGCGACGGCCGCATGCAGAACGTGGAGCTCGCGCACGAGGTCGGGCTGTCGCCGTCGCCGTGCCTGCGGCGCGTGCGGCTGCTCGAGGAAGCCGGCGTGATCGAGAAATACGTGGCCGTGCTGAACCCCGCGAAGGTCGGCAAGGGGCTGACCATCTTCACGCGGGTGTGGCTGAAGGGGCAGGACGCGGAATCCGTGAACCGTTTCGCCGATGCCGTCCAGCAGATGCCGGAAGTCGTCGAATGCCACCTGATGGCGGGCGATTGCGATTTCCTGCTGCGCGTCGTCGCGGCCGACATCGACGACTACCGGCGCTTCCAGATGGAAACCCTCACGCGCATTCCGGGCGTGCTGAGCGTGAAGACCGACATTCCGATGCAGAAGGTCAAGCTCACGTCGGCACTGCCGACCTAGTGCGGCGCGGGCGCGCGGCGATGCATCGACGAACGGTCACGGGCGGGTGACAATCGCCCGATAAACTGGCGCGGTATGCCGCTTCGTACGCCTCGCATGGCTTGTCGTGCGGCGTTCGATGCGCAAGCAACTAACGGTCAATGTCGACGCGATCGGGCAAACGGCGCTGCGCGCCGGGTCATGCGCGGTTGCGGATGCGGTTCTTCTTGTCGGGCCACTCATGCAGCCATTCAACAGTCCGTGGAATTCGCTGGAAATCGTCAAGCTCGTGCTCGGCGTGATGACGCCGTTGTCGGTGGCCGGCCTCGGCTGGCTCGTCGCGCGCCGGCTGAAACGGCTCGAACTCGTGCAGTGGACCAACCAGCGACTGATCGAGAAGCGGCTCGCGCTGTACGACGCGGTCGCGCCGCAGCTCAATGCGCTGCTGTGCTTCTACACGTGGATCGGCTACTGGAAGGACATTTCGCCGGATGACGTGATCCGCGCGAAGCGCGAACTCGACCGCACGTTCCACATCTACCGCTACCTGTTCGACGACGACGTGTACGACGCGTATCACACGTACATCCACGCGCTGTTCGACATGCACACCGGCCCGGGCCGCGATGCGCGGATCCGTTCGCTGATCCAGGCGCCCGATGGCGACCGGAGCGTGCATGGTTCGTACACGTGGAAGCCGGCGTGGTCGGAGCGCTTCTCGACCTCGAATGTCGTGCCGAGAGACGACGTGCTGCGGCATTACACGCAACTGATGGAGCGGCTGCGCGTGGCGCTGGGCGCGACGCGTTGACGGCCGGGGCGTTGCGGTGTTGCGCCACGCCGCACACCGCACACCGCACACCGCACACCGCACACCGCACACCGCACACCGCACACCGCACACCGCACACCGCACACCGCACACCGCACACCGCACACCGGTATCGAAATCCGCCACTCGGCGGCACGGATTCACGCCCTCGCGCACGCGGCGGATGCGCGGCGCGGGCGCTGCTGACATGCTCGCGCCATGTTCACTCGCGCGAGGTCCGTATGGTCGTCGACACCGGCTGCCAGCCGCTCATGATCCGTTCGCCCGGCGCAGGCCGGCAGCACCTTTTCCTCGCCGGTTCTCCCGATACGCATGACAGGCCGTTGCCGGTCGAGCCGGAGATCGGTGACATCGTGTTCATCCGCGTGACGGTGCGGCCGTTTCTCGAAGTGGCGAGCGCGACGCGATCGTGGACGAATCATGTCGGCATCGTCGTCGGCCGGCGCGGCGGCGAGCCGTTGGTGGCGGAAAGCACGTTTCCGCTGTCGCGTGTCACGACGATGTCGCGGTTTCTCGCGCGCTCCGATCGCGGCGCGTGCGTGATCGCCCGCCTGAAGCAGCCGCTCGACGCCGCGCAGCGGCGCCGGCTCGTCGACGCGGCGATGCGCCGGGTCGGCGTGGTCTACGACACGGGTTTCAATCTCGCGTCGCGCCGGCAGTTCTGTTCGCGTTTCGTGCGTGAAGTCGTGCGCGATGCGACGCGGATCGTGCTCGGCGATGTCGAAACCTTCGACACGCTGCTGCGCCGGAACCCCGATCATCCGCTTGGCTTCTGGAAGGTCTGGTATTTCGGCCGGATTCCGTGGCAGCGCCGCACGGTGACGCCGGCGAGTCTGATGAGCAGCGGGGAATTGCGCGTGGTAGTCGATACGCGCGATTGCGCTTACGGCGCATTCACGGGCGGAGAATAAACGGATGTGGAGCAGGCGGCGAGAAAGCGGAAACGGGGGGCGTGGCCCGTCCGTTCGTTCGGTGTGACTCAGGCGAAAGAGATCACGAGTTTCTTTCCGCAAGCGGCAGCATACTTGCGCAGCGTTTCAATGGACGGAGAGTGCCGACCCGTCGCGAGCGCGCGCTCGAGCCGCGTGATGGCTGGCGCCTTCGTGCCCATGCGCTCCGCAACATCGGCTTGTGAAAGACCGGCGGCCCGACGGGCGGCAAGCATCGTATCGAGCAGCGCGAATTCCTCGCGATTCAATCGCTCGTATTCGGCGCGTATCGTCGGATCGGCTAGCGCGCGTTCGCGCAATTCCCTATAGGTTGCCATCTCGAATCTCCTTCAATCGGCGGCGCGCAGTTTCCAGCTCTTTCGGCGGCGTCTTCGGGGTCTTCTTCACGAAGCAGTGAAGCATGACAATCCGACGATTGACGACCGCGCAGTAAAACACACGGGCGATACCTTCCAGGCCCTTCAAGCGCATTTCATACAACCCGTCGCCCATCGACCTGGTGTGCGGTTCGCCCAGATTCGGGCCATATCGTTCCATTCGGTCCGAGAGCGCGAAGAACCTGGCGGTGAGCGTCTTCGGCAACGCAAAAATGTCAGCCTCGACGCGTTCACTGAAAAAACGGATTTCATATTCGACGGTTGGCATAGTAACAAATATGTTATTTCCTTGCAAGAAGGAGCGCCGTCGTGTCTGTCGTGAGGGCGGCTCGTCGAATGCGCGGAAGCACCGGGGAAACGTGCTGACGTTTCTTCGGTGCCTCGCTGCGGATGGTCGAGCCGCATTGTTTGCTGGCGATCTGATTTCGCCAAGCTGTCCGAATGGATATCAGGCCTGCCCGGGCGTCGCGGGAGGCGGCGTGATCAGTTCCGCCCCGCCACCGCGAGCCGTGCCGCGAGCCCGACGAATACCGTGCCGAGCAGATACTGCGGCAGCTTCGACGGGCGGCGGCGCGCGCCGATCCGCTGGCTCAACCGGCTGGCCGACACGATCACCGCACCGTTCACGACGAGCCCGATCAGGTTGAGCACCGTCGCGAGCACGAGAATCTGCACGGCGATCGAGCCGTGCTCGGGGCGGACGAATTGCGGGAACAGTGCGAGTACGAACAGCGCCATTTTCGGATTCAGCAGGTTCGTCATCAGGCCCTGACGGAAGATCGCGGCGCTCGAGTACCGGCGCTGCGACGCGACGGGCGACAGCGCGGTCGCATTCGAACGGAAGGTCTTCCACGCGAGATACAGCAGATAGGCGGCGCCGGCGAAGCGCACGACGTCATAGGCGACCGGCACCGCGAGAAAGAGCTGCGACAGCCCGAGCGCGGCGGCGAGAGCATGACAGTAGGTGCCGGCCTGAATCCCCGCGAGCGTGGCGAAGCCCGCGCGCCGGCCCTGGCTCACGCTGCGGGACGCGATCAGCAGCATGTCGGGGCCGGGCGTGGCGGTCAGCGCGAGACATGCGCCGGAGAAAAGAGCGAGCGTGGAGAGGTCGATCATGGAGGGCCTTTGCGCCGGAACGGCTAAAGGGAGGCCAGTTTAGGAGCGCGGCCGCAGGCGGTCAACGAGGATTGCGCTGCTGCTGCCTCCCGCCCCCAACATGAATGGTACGGGCCGGGAGAACTCATTGACGTATCGAGAGCAGCATGCGTGCTCGGGATGCCGGGCGTGGCTTTCGATGTGCGGTACTTTCATTCGTCATGCCGTCCGAGTTTTGGGCGCACCCTCTGTTGCATCCGGCCGTCTCCAGTGTCGGTCGCGCGTCATTGATAGCTGATCGTGAAGGTCATGCGCCCCTTGGCTGCGCCTGCCGTTACAGTCGATGCCGTCTGGATGAATCGCGCGCTCAATGGAATCGAGAAGAAGCCGTTACCCGTCGAGCCGGCGTACCACTGGTTCGTATTGCCCGGCGCTGACGAGTCGGGCCCGTAACCGAGCAGTGTCGAATCCTTGAATACCTGGATGCCGATTCCTTTCGCAGTCGAATCCGGCGCAAGCGATAGCGTGTTTGATGTATTCGTCTGCGTTGTATTGTCGGTCAGCGTTATGTATATCTTGGCCTGTACATTCTCATCACCGCCCGAACAGCTTAAATTGATGCTGAATGGCTTAAGATCAGAGGTGCTGCCAATCCCCGTGAATCGTTTTGTTGGATATTTCCCAAGGTCCACGGCTTGCGTGCCGGTTACGGCGGAGCACGTCGGAGATTTGATCTCGATATCTTTGGTGAACAAGAAATTCTGTATTGGAAAATTATAGACGGTATTGATTCGTCTGGCAAATTCACCTGTCAGAGAACCTCTTCCGGTAATTGGTCCAGTTTTAAAAAAAATAAACGTAAAGGTGTAGAAATTTCCGTTAAAGCCTCCGGATGTTGCGATCTTGTTAAGATCATTTGGAAGTTGAGATTCATATGGTAAATAATTTCCGAATCCTTCGTGGCGAATCCTCATTCCAACTCCTTCTTTTGGTGTTTGGTAATCACGTGCGCCCAGATATGGATAAGATCCAATGTAGCGAGTGTATCTGAAGGTATAAAAGTTGCATTCTGATGCATGATATGGACCCGAATCGGAATTTATTTTAATAGTAGCCAGGATGGCGCCATTAGCCACGTTGGGGTCAAACGGTGGTATCTTGCTGGCATCAAAGTACCACGGGGCTGGAACTTGGGATCCGGGGTAATTCTGACTTGGCTTGCATGTCGGTTCAAATGCATGAGCCAAGCTCGGGAGTAGGGAAGTCGCGGCAATAAATAATTTCCAGTAATTTTTAATCATGATGGCATGTTGCTGAGTGATGGGTGGTGTTTTAAATGAAAATTATCTCGATCAATTTTTATGGCGATCGGAAAATTGAATATCGAGCCGCTAGTCAGACGATGTCGGGTGCGTTGACGGTTCGGAGGCATGTCGGTCGCCAGGAATACCGCTGATTCTCGGATTGGCATCTCCGAGCCGGCATACCGTATCGATACGCTGGTAGCCGGTCGTTTGCGAATGACCGGTGCGAACCGGAATGTCGTATTTAATCGTGCATCGGGCTTCAGGTGTACTAGCCCAACGTACTGAAAGTTCGCCGTGGTCTTGTATGCCGCGAACGAGAATCTTGCTTGCCTGCCCGACAACTCCGACAAGATTACCTTCCGCATCAAGTACGTTCGCACCAAAGGGCAGCGCCTCGCCGTTTGACTGCATCGCTCGAATGACTGCCGAGCGGCCCGTGTTCGTCTCATACCTGAGCATGACGATCGAACCGGCGCGGGGGGCGACTTGTTGACTGGTAGTTTTCAGCTCAACGTCGGTAGAGAGTCCTTGCGGGTCAACGTCAACCGAATTCAAGCTATAAGGTGTGAGGTACGGCACGACAGCGTATCCGCGACTGTCGAGTTTTACGCCGGACGCATTGAGCACACGTGCGCCGCCCGCTCCCTTCGCCTCGATAATGCCGATCGTTTCCGACAACGGTTGGGACAGCGTGATGCCGCCGGGATGTGCCACGATCGCACCACGTACGCCGATCGATACCTGCGAGCTGTCACCATTCGAGCCTGCACTGGCAGAGACGTCGGCGAGACGACCGCGGTACAGCACATTCGCGCTACCGGCCGTATTCCGCATACTGTCGCTTGCACTGTGATTGACGCTGACACCATATGACAAATTGCGATCCACGCCGAGGGAGCCAGACAGCATCGACTGGACCTGCGTACGGCCGTCGGTATCGTACGAGACACTCGAAGTTGCCGTAACAGGATAGGTACGGCCGAGCGGAATCGTGAGGCTCAAATAGTAAAGCGTGCTTTGTCGACCGAACGCCATTTGCTGCCGCGTTGCCTGAAGGCTCACGCCCACGTTACGGAATGTGTTGCTGTAGCCGACTGAAAAATTGATATCCGACCCGCGCTGATTCCAGTAATTGACGGTTGAGGCTGTCAGCGACAAGTGGCCGCCGCGTTGTCCGAGTTGCTGACCGAGCGTGACCTGTGCGCGATTGCGCGGACGTATTACGCTGTCGATGCCGACCTGCCCGGAGGTTACGGCATCGCGCGCCTGCATCGCGGCGCTCAGATCGAGGAACCCCCCTGTCGAATAGCGGTACGCTGCGATAGAGATGTCCGTGCCGATTTGCGGCAGGTTCTTCGAATAGCTGACACGGGCACTGCCGCCGGTCATCCGACCGAATCCGGGTACGGTCGTGGTTGACTGGGTATAGTCGGCGCCGAATGCGCCGACCGAGGTCGTGAGTACACCGCCCGCGATCGCCGAGCCGTAACCCGCTGCGAACGTCGCGCCCACATATCCCGTCAATGCGTTCGTGAATCCTCGTTGCCAGGTTCCCTGCGCGAACAGTGGATTGCCGGAAAGCTGCAAATCACGAAGCGTGCCTGCGGTCACGCTATAGCGACTGATCCCGGGGCGCAACGACATCGGTACCGACGCATACGGCACCTTGAACGAATGTACGCTGCCGTCCGCCTCGGTTATCTGGACAGTCAAATCGCCGCCGTAGCCCGTGGCATACAGGTCATTGATCTCGAATGCACCGGGTGCGACCGTCGTGTCATAGATCGTTGCACTGTTTTGTGTAATCCTAACCTTTGCGTTACTGTTGGCTACACCTCGTATCGTCGGCGCGTACCCACGCAGCGAGTCCGGAAGCATCCGGTCATCGGTCGCAAGCCGAATACCGCGAAAGCCGACCGAGTCGAACAACTCACCCGTCGTATACGACTCACCTGCGACCAGTTGCGAGGAGAGTCGCGCCACATCGCGCTGCACGTAGGTGTTGAGGCTTTGATACTGCGACCGCCCCTGCGAATCCCAACCATACGAGCCGTTGTGTCGAAAGTGCCATGCGCCGAGATTCACGCCCCCGTTCAGGCCAAGGTAACCTTGGGTCTGAGTACCGGCTCCGCTGTTGTTGTATGCATAGATGTTTGCGTCATAGCCGGCAAACGCACCGTTTACACCAGCGTCCCATAATTCTTCGGGTACGTATCCGCGCGGATTTCGATCCAGTGACGCTTGCTGAATGGTAAGGGCGAGACGCTGTTCACCAAAATCGAAGGCGGCGGTTGCGCCTTCGACGATTCGGTCAATCGGCAAACATGCGTCTGGAACGCTCAGCGTTTCCTGAGTTGCTGGAGCGAGTTTCGCTAGACTGACGCCGATACGAGCCAGCAAAGATTTGTCGAAGCACGCGTGTGCGTCTACACCGTGCCATCCTTCCGGGACATCGAACCGAACATCAGCGCGACCGCTCCAGCTGTCATTGACATAAATATCGACGCTGTACGTACCGGGCAACACCGCGTTGCCTTTCTCAAAGCGAGTCAAATCGGTTGTCGCACTGCTACCCGACGGAAAGAATCGTTTGTCGAATTTCACCTGGGCGACCGCGAACGGTTCGCCGCCCGATTCGGTGATCGATGCAGTGGCATCATGGAAAGGCAGCGCCGACAACATGGCCGCGCAGAGCGGTCGGAGGCACAGTGCCTTACGCCGAATGTCGGATTGGATGATGTTCATATCGTGTTGCACAACTAATCGATTGTCACGCCCCCGGTGCGGGCGTGAAAGATCAACCGGAGCACGGCTGCGTCGTCCGGATTCTCGAGTGAATTGGAAATAATCGGCGGATTGGAGCCGTATCGAATCCGCAGCGCCTGACGGTCAGTCGATCCGTCGAAGATCAGCGATGAGTCTGCGTATCGAGTTGGGCCGTGCCCGGTAGCCCGGCACCATAGTCGTTGATCGACAAATAGTCGACTTCAGCGTCGACATCCGGCTTCTGCCCGAGTTTTTCGATGGGAAACGTTTCAGACGCCAGCGGTGCAATGTAACCAGATCCCGCACTATAGTTGCCAGTGGGTGTCTTCAACTTGACTTCACCGAGATTGACGAAGTACGGCGTAGGATTTTTTCCCTTCAACGCATAGCCGTGCCCGCTCGGGTCGCGAACGACGGACCATTTGACCTTTCCCGGCGCATCGAGCGGATCACCGGGCAGTCCTTTCGGGCGAAACATTACCTTGATCCGCGTACGAAATGCGAGTTGCAAGCGGTTTTCGCCAGCGGCATCATCGGTCGCCTCCGGCGGGACTTCAAGGACATTCAGCCAGAAGAGCGTTTCCCGATCGAGTGCGAGTGGCTCCTTTGTATAGATCAGTCGAATCGCCTGACCTTTCTTTGCGTCAAGGCGAAACATTGTCGGTGTCAGCATGAACGGCACGTCGATCTTGTCAGGTGATGCCCGAGGATCTCCTTTGTCGAGCCACGTCTGAATGAGTGCCGGCCGCGTTCCGGCGTTCTTCAATTTGACTGTGACTTCGCGTTCGCTGCCCGGGAAAATGACTCGAGTGTTGTCTATTACGACGCTAGCATGTGCACAAATTGTTGATGAGCCTACACATATCAGCATCGAGTATATGAGGTTTATCAATGATTTTTTCATCTTAATTTCTATAACCTCATCGGATAATTATATTTTCTGTGAAGGTTTTTCGAGTGAAAATCGACATGATGGGATTGCACGGAACGGCCGCCGAGTCTCTGGCGGCCGCTCGCTTGTACGCTTACTGGTACGTGATCGTGTAGTTCACGCGCGATTTCGCTGCACCAGCCGTGGCGCTACCGAGCGATTGGTACTGTGCATAGAACTGCAGATCCGCTTTGCCGGCACTGATGTTGACCTTGTCGACGTTCTGCGAGCCGATCGGGGACGATGCGTTGATCTTGTCGTAGTTGCTGTTGAGCAGAGCGATTTCGACGTTCGTCGCACCGCCTGCGTCCAGCTTCAGGTTGCCGGTCGTCGGGTTGACCGTCGCACCCGGTTCGAGGTATGCGCTGACGATTCCGGTTGTCGGTTGACATTCGGTCAGCGAAAGCTTGAAGGGCTGTCGGCCGGCCCACGAGCCAGCGTTAGTCAGGGTATTGGTGGAGACGGACGGCAGCGTCACAGTGAAGTCTTTGGTGCCGCCATTGATCTTGCAGGTTGCCGACGTCAACGAACCGGAAAACTCGATCAGGCCATCCGCCGCTTGGGCGATGGACGAAAACGAAGCAAGTGCCGCGACAGTTGCAAGCGTCGATACGAGTGCTTTATTCATATTTACCTATCTTTTAAAAGTTTGGGAGGTTGAGATTATCGAAATATCGCAAAAAAAATCGTTAACTAAAATTAAGCATCTCGATTTGATGGGTGACATTTCGAGGGGAATTTTCGCGCATCTTTAAAATTCAGCATATACGTCGTAGTATTAAATGCTGGTTAATTTGTATAGGACCGGTACGAAATCTATTGTGTGAAATTGTGAGATAAATAGATGGCAAAAACTGTTAAATGCCGGTTTTGGCTCTGTTTGAATTAGGGGGGGCGGATGCATCGGGATCACTCTCGTGCACGCATCCGTACGCCAGCAAGATCAACCGACCCGCACGCCGAATCGTTTCTGGCGGGTGCGCGATGCTGATCCGCGTGACGTCCATCGCGTGCACCGCATCGTTGACCAGCCGCTCGCGCTCGACCTCTAGGTGGCTGGTCGCCTCGTCGAGTACGAGAATCTCAGGCTTGCGAGAGGGCATGTAGAACGCGTGCACGAGCAGCACGCGCGGGCACTGACTGTCCGACGGCGACGAACCCATGTCGCCACTGATCGCTAATTAGCATGACGGCGATATCGTCGTGGACCTGCGCGAGTCGCGCAGCTTCCTCGATGTGTGTCTGGTCGGGCCGTGTGCCGTCGCGCCTTTAGTCGGCAATCCGGGCAGCATCGAAGATCGTTAGTGTGATGGTGGTCGACACGCTATGCCGGCGAACGGCGGCCGTGTACGGCGCGTTCGGTTGATCCCGCTTTGTGTAGTTTCCATCAACCAGTGCGCGCGGCTGAAATGCCGGTGTCGAATTTCCGCGCGGCGTCGATTCCGCGTCGAGCAGATCCGCGGCCGGCGACGGATGCGCGACGGAAACCGGTATGAACTCGACCTCCAGTTGAATCAAATGTTTCACATTCATTTTGTTTGCGTGTACGACGATCGAGAGGTGTGTTTGTATGTGGCCGCTACATGTACGTCGATCATGTGGAATATTGTGCGCGGGTTCGCATATCCGGGGCTCAATTGATTATCGCGTCAGATTGGCCTGGTAAATACCGGAATGGGTATTGGGCCGGTCGGCGGAAGTGTTGAATTTTCGATCGTTGAAAAAGACTATGATGCAGTGACGTTGCGGGAAAACTAGTGTATGAAATCTGAGCATCTATCGGAGCCGGCGTCGTGCTGCCATTCGCGCTGCACGACGAACTATGCATTCACTTGTTTGGATTTGGTGGCGACGAGATTGTTATTCGTACTTGTACGATGCATAAATATGTAGATTTGGTACGTGTCGCATTCATCGTGCCTCGTTGGTGCCATAGCATGTTCACCATCGTCTATGGTCAGCCGTGCAAGTACGCGTGCTGAAACTTCTATCGCCGGAGGCATGTCGTGCCCGAAATAAAAAATACCCTGTCTGTGAGATCGTTAAAAATATCATCGCTAGCGAGCGCAATCGCTCGGCGAACGTTGTCGCGTCGAAGCATCAAGGCGAAATCACGTACTGGAATCAATGCGAGGTACTTGCCAGGGATTTTGTTGATGGTCGGTGCATTTTTTCCATGGGAAGCGCACAGTACTGAGACGATAACGGCATTTGGTGGTGGCCGAATAGCTGCGCCTTCGAACACGCCATCCGGCACCATTCTGGCTCGTCACTACATTACGCCACAAGCGTTTTGTGGAAAAAGCGTTTGCGAAGTGACGTACGCTATCTTGAACCCGAAAGGGGGGCTTCTCACGAGCGGGGGACCGGATCTCGAGACAACGGTCGACGGTCTATCGACCCGACTATTGTTGGATGGCGTGCCACTGACTTCGACGACACGGATGTCCGTGCAGAACACGCTTGAAGTCCAGTTATTCAGGGACAGCAGAACTCCGAAGAATGGCGAGATAAGGCCGGGGCCTTTCAGGAGTTATTTTCAAATCACGTACAAAACCGGAATAATTTCATCGGATACTACGCTTATATCGTTTTCGGCTGATGTTAATTTCATCAACGGAACATGTTCAGTCCCGAATCAAACTGTCAATCTGCCGGATGTGTCTCGAACGAGCTTTCGGGGTATCGGCTCGACGGCCGGAGTCCGGCCTTTTTCGCTTCGGCTGACGAACTGTCCGGCGGGTTATAACCGGGTCGGGTATCAGGTGGTGCCACTGGACGGCAGCGTAGGCAACCGTCCCGGATGGTTGAAACTGCGGCCCGAATCGACTGCGAGCGGAATTGGAGTCAAGTTGACCGATGCGAAAACCGACCTGCCGCTGCCGTTCTATTTTTCGATCGCGACCCCTTACAACGGTAGCGCAGCGCCGTTGGTCGACATTCCGTTGAATGCTGCGTATGTGCAGACAGCGGAAACGGTCACAGGTGGAACGGTGCGGGCAGGTGCGCTTGTACTACTCGATTACCAGTAGCAAGCTCTCGTCCGTCGCGACATGGCGCGATGTTCATGGAGCGGGGCGTGTGGTTTCAACCGGCCCACCGTGGCCGTCTGTAACTTCGATGTGCGCATGCATCGCGAATGTTCCATGCGAACTCCGTTAGGCGTAGTGCCCCTCTGAATGCTCGGCGGGGCGCGCAATGCAGCACCATCCGAACCGGCCGGGCGCGTCATGCGATCCGATTGACGGGGAGCGTGACAGCCGCGCCCTCAGTTGCCGCCTTGTATCTTCAAAAGATGCGGGGACCGACAATCTACTCGGACACACTAGTCATTTCGCTTATCAGGGGCGGGGCGATCGGAGTAGTGTGCATCCATCCGAGATAGATTTTCTATATTCATTTCAAATTCCATTGGGTAACAAGATTGTCGATCGATTAATTTTCAATCATTAATCGATTTTGGCGATTTGCTTTCGTTCAGATTTGACGCGTCGACATGCGGTAGGTTGAGTCTGCGTACTTCATGTATCCCTGCGTCATTCTGTCGCGTCTGTCCCCGCGATTCAAATGATAGGACTCTATCGAAGAAATCGCCCGTCAGCGCAGTGCAGTCTTTGGAATTAGTACAAGTACGATGCGATGGCAGATAACATTCGTTCACGTCAAATATTCATGTTTTCGCCTGATCTGGATAATTGTTCTTGAAATGTGATTCGCAATGTTTGGATTGTGAATTCAATTTCCAAGAGCGGTTTATTCAGATTGCTTAACTATATTTGAGGTAATCACATGCAAAAGAAAATCAACGTCGCACGCATCGTTCAGGGTCTGGCAGCAGTGGGCATCATCGCGTCGATGTCTCCCGCGATGGCGGCTGACGGTGAAATCGCGTTCAACGGTAAGGTGCTGTCGACCACCTGTTCGATCGGTGCGGGCGGCGGTGCGACGGGCAGCAAAAACATGACCGTGAAACTGCCGAGCGTTTCCGCAAGCACGCTTACGACTGCCGGCAATGTGGCGGGCCGCACGCCGTTCTCGATCGTGCTGAGCGGGTGCACGGGTGACTCGACGAAGGTTTCGACCGTGTTCGAGCCCGGCGACACGATCGACGCTGCTAGCGGCCGCCTGAATCTCGTCTCGGCTGGCGCGGAAGACACGGTCGCGAAGAATGTCCAGATCAATCTGCTGAACGACAAGCAGGCGCCGATCGTGGCGGGTGCTGCGGGCGGGCAGCAGAACTCGCAGGCCGTGACGCTGACCGACGGCGGCGCAACGCTGAATTACTTCGCGGAATACTACGCCACCGGCAAGTCGGTCGCCGGTTCGGCAAACACGCGTGTGCAGTACTCGCTCGATTACCAGTAACCCGTTACTGGGCCGCTTGGCGCAATGCCGGGCGGCAATCCTCCAATCCTCACGTCGGCCGCCTCCACACGGAGTGATCGTCGGCGCCAAATTCCAACGGAAGACCTATGAACTGGAAGCTACCGAAGGCGACGGCCGCATTTGCATTATTGGCAACGTTATGGATGGGCAGTGCGCAAGCCAGCGTCGTCATCACCGGAACGCGCGTGATCTTTCCTGGCGAAAGCCGTGAGGTGACCGTGCGCCTGATGAACGATGGCACTGCGCCCGCGCTCGTTCAGGCATGGATCGACACCGGCAACGAGAAGGAAACGCCCGAGCAGATTTCGGTGCCGTTCGTGCTCACGCCGGCAATGTTCCGGCTCGATGCCGGAAAAGGACAATCGCTGCGCCTGATCCAGACGCAGGAATCGCTGCCTGCGGATCGAGAGTCGCTGTTCTGGCTCAACGTGCTTGAAATTCCGCCGAAAGCGAGTGCGGGGGATTCCGCGAACAAGGTTCAACTCGCGTTCCGTTCAAGAATCAAGGTGATGTATCGCCCGAGCGGTCTGGCCGGGCACCCGGAGGCGGCAGCGGATCAATTGAAGTGGACGCTTGCGCGCCAGTCGGGCGGCAACGGATATGCGTTGAAGGCCTCGAACCCGTCGCCGTACGTCGTGAATCTCGGCGAGCTCGATATCAACGTAGGCGGCCAAAAGCACGAACTGAAACCGAGCTTCGTGCGGCCGGGTGAGACGAAGGAGTTTCCGCTTCCGTCGGGTGCGGCCGAGCCTGCAAGCGCCGTTGTCGACTATAGCTACATCGACGATTGGGGCACCATCAAGCCGATCAAACAAGTCAAGGTCGGAGGCGGGGCACACGACTGATCGACCGCGTTGCCCGACGTAGTAATGGCTTGCGCGATGGGTCGATGCCGAAGGCCGGTAGCTCTTTCAGAGTCCATTCGGCAGCATTGATCGATATTGGGAGATTTTTTCTGCGGAGTAATTCGCCGATAAATTCGCATAACGAAATAAATAACAATCGACCATGAACCTACATCTCAAAACGAACGAAAGCGTGCTCCGCATGCCACGTCAGAATGTACTCTATTCGATGGTGCTGTCCGCGCTTGCCGGCTGGACGGTCCACGCGGATGGCGCATCCGTACATTCGGACGCGCATGCCGAATCGCAAGCGGTCGCTACGCAAGTGGCGAGCGTGGAGTTCGACAGTGGGTTCTTGTCCCGCGAGGCCCGCGGGCAGGTCGACGTGTCACGGTTTGAAAAAGGAAATACGACCACGCCAGGTACGTATGGCGTTGACGTCTATGTGAACGAAAACCTCGTCACGACGATGCAGGTCACATTCCGCGCGTCGGCGCAATCGGTTGACGCGCAGCCGTGCTTCGACGAAGCACAGCTGGAATCGATCGGTGTCGATATGGAGCGGCTCGCGCCAAACGTGCTGTCGAAGCTGCGCGACGAACGTGCATGCGTCGAAGTGGATGATGCAATTCCCGACGCACGTGCGGCGTTTGAATTTGGTGAACAGCGTCTGCGCCTCAGCATCCCGCAAACGGCGCTGCGTCGCAGCCCGCGCGGCTACGTGAGTCCCGAGCGATGGGACGACGGTGTGACGGCCGGCATGTTGAATTACAACGCGAACGTGTACAGCCGTCGCGGCAGCGGTGGCCCGACGCTTACGCAGGGTTATGTCGGTCTGACGGGCGGCGTCAACGTCGGCGCTTGGCGTTTTCGTCACGAGGGCTCGTATAGCTGGTCGACGGGCGGTGGCGCCCAGTATCAGGACATCGCAACCTATGCGCGCCGCGACCTCACCGCGCTCAAATCGCAGCTCACCGTCGGCGAATCGTATACGTCGGGCGAACTGTTCGATTCGACGCAATTCCGCGGCGTGCAGCTTGCGTCGGACGACCGGATGCTGCCGGACTCGGTGCGCGGTTTTGCGCCCGTCGTGCGGGGTGTGGCGAACAGCAACGCGAAGGTGAGAATCAGTCAGAACGGCTTGACGATCTATGAGACGACGGTCGCTCCGGGCGCGTTCGAAATCGACGACCTGTATCCGACCGGCTATGGTGGCGACCTGATCGTGCAAGTGACGGAAGCCGATGGCTCGGTCCATCAGTTCAGCGTGCCGTATGCGGCCGTGCCGATGTCGTTGCGGCCGGGTATTCACCGCTACAGTTTCGTTGCGGGTACGGTGCGTGACACGCAAAGCGACAGCAATCCGCTGTTCATGCAGGCGACGTGGCAGCAGGGCCTGACAAACATGGTGACGGCATACACTGGCGCGACTGTCGCGCAAGGGTACTTGTCCGGCATGATCGGCGTCGCGCTCAACACGCGATTCGGCGCGTTCGGCTTCGACGTCACGCAGGCGAGCACATCAGTGCCGGGTGTGAAACGCTTCAGTGGCACCAGCGCGCGTGTCAGTTACGCGAAGTCGATCACGCAGACGCAGACCGACGTCGCGCTGGCAGCATACCGCTACTCGACGAACGGCTTTTTCGGGCTGAACGACGCGATGCTCACGCGTGACCGCATCGCGAACGGCGGTCACGTCGATTCGGTTGCGCGGCAGCGCAGTCGTACGTCGGTGACGATCAACCAGGCGCTCGGCGAACGCGGGGGGCGACTCGGGCTCACGGCATCCGCGACGAATTACTGGAACCGCGGCGGCACCGACGTCACCTATTCGGCGACGTACTCGAACACGTTCAAGCGCATTACCTACGGTGTGTCGGTGCTGCGCCAGCAGAACAGCATGGGCCGCAGCGACACGCAGTACTACGTGAGCGCGACGATCCCGCTCGGCCGCAAGTCGCCGGTGACGGCCACGACGAGCTTCTCGCACAGCACGAGCGGCCAGAATCAGGCGCTCGCGACGGTCTCGGGTTCCGCAGGCCGTGACGACAACATGTCGTACAGCGTCACCGCGAACCGGGCGTCGGGCAATGGCAGCTCGAGCAACGACGGCAGCGGCAGCATCGTCTATCGCGGCGCGCTGGGCGAACTGTCGGCGACGGCCGGCGCAGGATCGGGCTACCAGCAAGGCTCCGTCGGCATCCGGGGCGGTGTGGTCGCGCATCGCGGCGGGATCACGCTGTCGCAGCCGCTGTCGGAAACCTTCGCGATCGTCAAGGCAGATGACGCGGCCGGCGCACGCGTGTTGAACTCGCCGGGCGCGCGCGTCGACGGGCGTGGCTATGCGATCGTGCCGTTCCTGACGCCGTATTCGCTCAATTCGGTCGAACTCGACCCGGAAGGGCTGTCGACGGACGTCGAGTTGAAGGCGACCACGCAGCAGATCGCACCGCGCGCGGGCGCCGTGCCGCTGATCGAATTCTCGACGGCGTCGGGCAAGTCGGCCGTGATCGACGCTCGGCTCAGCGACGGCAGCGCACTGCCGTTCGGTGCGGCCGTCGTCAATGCGCAGGGCACCGAAGTCGGCGTCGTCGGTCAGGGCAGCCGGATCTTCGCACGCGGACTCGATGACCAAGGCACGTTGACGGTGCGTTGGAGCGATGCGAGCGACCAGGTGTGTTCGCTCAAATACATGCTGCCGGTTGCAAAGCACGGCGCGGCCGCGCGTGGCGTGCGACAGCTTTATTCGACATGTGTCGCCGGCAAGTAATGCTTGAAGCGCAACACCTGATATTCGATGCGGGCGCGTGAAGATCGGACGAGGCACATGACAACGCGGGGAACGTTCGTCCGTATCGTTCGGCAGGCCACGTTGTCACGCGCCGTGGAGGCGCGTTCGCCGGCTCTCGTATGTCATGCCCGCAATCAGTGTCGATGCGCTAGCCCACTCGGTAGGTGAAGTTGTTCCTACGTTATTCACGATCCGCCACCTTCCATTCAGAGGATCAAATGTAGCTATTCATCCACGGGACGGCACGAGCGCGTTCGTCGGTCGAATCGCCGAACGCAATACGTGCCCGACATCATCAAGGAAACGAATCATGAAGGAATTCTTCTTGCGCGTGATGGTGGCCGACGATCATCCGGCCGCGGCACTCGGGATTTCGCAAGCGTTTCAGGGAAGCAGCACGATCGAACTCGTGGGAACCGTTTCCAGCTCGACTGAATTGGTCGCGGCGCTTGATGAGGAGCCAAGCGACGTGCTTGTGCTCGATTACGTGATGCCGGGTGGCAAGTACGGCGACGGGCTCGCGCTGCTGTCGTTTCTGCAGCGTCGGTATCCGGCCCTGCGCATCGTGACGATCACGATGCTCGACACCCCCACCATCCTGCGCGCGATTCGAAACCAGGGCGTGAGCGGTATTCTGAGCAAGTCGGATGCGATATCGCACATCATCGGCGCCGTGCACGCAGCCTATGTGGGCGCGCATTACGAATCGCCGTTCATCAAGAGTCTGCTCAATGACGACGGGGATGTCGAGCCTGTCGCCCGGCCGTTGTCTTCTCGCGAGATCGAGGTGGTGCGTCTTTTCTGTGCGGGGAATACGGTGGGCGCGATCGCCGCGCAGCTTCATCGCAGCAAGCAGACCATCAGTTCGCAAAAGACGAGTGCAATGAAGAAGCTCGGCATCACGCGCGAGGTCGATCTGATCCGTTATGCCGATGCTGTAATATTCGCGGATTCGCCCGCGTCGAGCACCCCGCACAAAGAGGAATAACGGGCGCGGATCGCGCGCGATCGCATGAAGCTCGCGCGATACCATTGACTCGCTCACCTATCGCGTATTGGGCCAGGGCGGATGAAGCAGGATCCGCACGAATGGCCGGCTGGCAGTACGCGACGATTGCCCCACATGAAGCGCATGCAAGAGAAACTGAAACGACACGGCGCGCGAATTGCGGCCGCGGGTCGAAAGCCATTCGAACCGGACCGAGTCCGGCGTCAACAGCAAACGCTGTTGTATGGCAGCGGCGTGGCGATCACGGTTTTCATCCTGGCGTGCGTCGTGCTGATAGCGCGACTCGAAGTGCTTGGCTACTTCTCGCAGGTGCGCGGGGAGTTTCTGAAGCGCGAGGCGCAACTGCATGCCGAATTGATGTCGACGCAATCGTTGTTCGGCCAATTCGTCAACACGGCGCAGGGGCGGTGGATGGCTGCTGAGCCGGTCCCGAACGAGGTACTGCAGAGTTTTATCGTTGACCAGGGGCGCATGGTTGGATATCGGCGCGGTCATCCCTGGTTTGTCGGGATGGCCCATATTACGCCTGAGTATCCGGCGAGCCGGTATGCGCGCTATCTTGCGTTGGCGTTACCTCAGGTCAAAATCACGGTAAACCAGACTTCGGACGAGAAAGGTCGATCCGGTTACCTGGTCGCAACCAACGATGAATATCTCAGCATATTCAATATCGAGCTTGTCGAACGTGCACTCGCCCTGCCGCCTGGATTCTCGTTGAAGTCGTTGATGCAGCAAGTTGCGCCGTCGAATACGAGTTTTGCAGCGGGGCATCAGGAAGCCGTGCGTGACAATGCCGTCCTGCTCGAGAACCACTTCGATCCGCTGCTAGGACGTCGCGTGCTGCGATTTGCCCGGCGTCTGTACGACGGCAAAGGGCAGCAGTTCGCCTGGGCGATCATGAACTGTCGCGCGCAGGTCGGCGACATTCTTGCATCGCAGTCCGGCGACGATCATTACGCATTGGTCGATACGCACGCCAATGTATTGGCCGGTGCTGCGCCAGGCCGCGAGATGATAGCCACGGCGATCGGCCACGCGCGCGCCCCGTATGGCGATCACGTGAGCGCGCGCCGCGTTGGCACCAGTTTCGTCATGGGGGACTACATGCCCGGGTCCGATCTCGTGATGATCGCGACGTTCTCGTGGCGAAGCGTTGCGGCGGCCGTTTTCAAGACCGTCAGTCTGACGGCCGGAATTGCGTTGATTGCGATTTCGCTTCTCTGGATCGGGATCATCCGCTTCGACCTGAGGGCATTGCGTCCTGCGAACCGCCGCGCGATTCGCTTGATCGAAAGCGAGGCGCTCAACCGCACGCTGATTCGTTCGGCGCCTGCCGGAATCATCTTGTTGTCGTTGGCCGACGGCGAGACGATGATGCGCAACGATGCCGTTCTTCCGTATGAAGACACACGTTCGGGTTTGCCGCTCGGCAAGCGAATCTGGCGCGCGTATCAGGATGGCATGCAAACGCCCGATGCACCGCGCTTCATGATGCGGGAGCTGGCCGTCGAGCTGGCCGGCCAGGAGGCGGTCTATCTTGCCGTGAACATCGTGCGAACGCGATATCGCGGCGTCGATGTACTGCTTTGCACGTTGGTCGACATAACCGCCCGAAAGCAGATGGAGGAAAAGCTCCGCGAGGCGCGTGAGGCGGCCGACTATGCAAACAAGGCGAAGTCGACGTTTCTTGCGACGATGAGTCACGAGATCCGTACGCCGCTCAACGCGATCGTCGGCAACCTTGAGTTGATGGAGCGCGCCGAGATAACCGCGCCGTTGCGGCGCCGGCTCGGGACGATCATGTCGTCGTCGGACGCGTTGCTGCGTGTGATCAACGACGTGCTCGACTTGTCGAAGGCCGAATCGAACCAGATGGTGCTGGAGCATATCGCCTTCGACTTGCGCACGTTGTTGCGCGACGTCACCGCGATCTTCCAGCCGCTCGCCGAAGCGAAGCGTCTGGCACTCATATGCCGTCTTTCGCCGGAGCTGGCCGATGGCTACGTAGGCGACCCGGTGCGGCTGAGGCAGGTCGTCACGAACCTGGTCAGCAACGCGATCAAATTCACGGAGCACGGCACCGTGACGGTAGACGCGCGGCTCTCGCCGGTCGGTCTTGGAACCCGGCGTGTCGAGATTGTCGTCGGCGACACAGGGGTTGGCATTCCCGAGGAGAGCATGTCGACGCTGTTTGACGTTTATATTCAGGCCGATGCGTCGACATACCGGCGTTTCGGGGGCACCGGGCTCGGGTTGCCGCTGTGCAAACGTATCGTCGGGCTGATGGATGGCGAATTGTCCGTCGACAGTCGTCCCGGCGAAGGCTCGAATTTCGTTGTCGCATTACCGCTGCCGGATGCGCCGCGCGGCTGGTGTGCCGAGCAGTCGGATCTCGACACGCACCTTGCCCGGGCGCCCGGTTTCGGTCTGGACGATGCCCCGGCGACGGACGAAACCGTCAAGGCGCAACGCGCTGGCGGAGAGCCGGTGCGCGTGCTGGTAGCCGAGGATCATCCCGCGAGCCGCGCGCTGCTGCGCGATCAGCTTGATGCACTCGGTTACGACGCGACGATCGTGGCCAACGGGGTCGAGGCGATGCGGGCATATTTCGAGCAGCCGTACGATATCGTGTTGACCGACCTCGGGATGCCGGAACTCGATGGCTTTGCGCTCGCGAATTTTCTGCGAGAACAGGGTGCACGGGTGCCCGTGATTGCGATGACAGCCCATGCGACCGACGAAGATCGCCAGCGTTGCGAGAAGGCGGGCGCGGTGGAAGTCGTGCTGAAGCCGCTATCGATCGACGCACTCAATGCCGTGTTGCGCCGGCATGCGGGGCATGACATCGTTGCACCCGCATCGCAGGGAGACCCGGAACGCGAACTGAAAATAACCGACGAGATTCGCGAGACACTACTCGCATCGACGCAGCACTCGCTCGCGGCAATCGAGGCAGCGCTGACGAGCGGCGACTCTGAAACCATCCGGGTCGAGCTTCATTCGATGCGAGGCGGTTTCGCGCTGGTTCGTGATGCCGACGCACGGGATGCGTGCGCGCGCGCCGAGTCGACCTTGCGCGACGAGGGGTCCGACGCGCTCAAACGGATCTGGCCTTCGATCGAAGCGGCGGTCACGCTCGCGCTCAGGCGTCTGGCGAGTGGAGATGCGCAAGTTGATGCGCCATAGGCGCAACAGCGCGGATTGTGTGCGGGGCGTGTCGGCGGCGCGAGCGGTTCGGGTACTGCGCGCACCACCGAGCGAGGCGCGTTAGCGCTGCGACATGCCGAGATCGGCTTCCACTTCTTGCAGGTCGCGCGTCTTGTCGCGCAGCTTGTCCTGCTTCTTCGCGAGTTTTCGCTGCGCCTTTGCGATCCCTTTCGCATCTCCTGATGCCCGGGCTTCGCGCAGGCGTTCCTCTGCCTGACGGACATCGTCCCGTGCGCTGAGCACGTTACGCTGCTTGTCCCGCAGCTTGCGTTCGGTGCCGGCAACGTGGCCCGTGCCCTTGCAGTTCGCTTCGACATGCGCGAGCGCAGCCTGCTTGCCGATCACCTGGTGCGTATTGCCGTACCGCTTCGCTTTGTCGATTTGCGCCTGGATCGCCTGGATCCGCGCGTCACAATGACGCGTGCCCGCAGTCGCATGAGTGCTGGCGAGCAGGACGAATGGAACGGTGGCGGCAATCAGGATCTTCTTCATGAGCAATTTCGCGGGTGTGTCATGGATGAGGGGCGGCGTACGTATCGCCGTTTGTGGGCCTGGCCGGTCACGTCGATGCGACGGAATGGTGGCCGAGTGACATGAGGGACGTCATTAGAACGGCAATCTTCGAGGTGGTAAATCGGACGCGTCCGGAATTGTTTAATTATTAAATTTACAAATTTCGAATTCGTCTCATGGTGCCAACCCTCTAAAAATTCTAAGATGAATTTTCTGTTGGTGTTGGGCGTGCGCCCCCTCACGACGCGTCGTTCGATAGCTTTCGCTAAGGTCTGGAAA
Organism: Burkholderia stabilis; assembly: GCF_001742165.1. Lineage (NCBI taxonomy): Bacteria > Pseudomonadati > Pseudomonadota > Betaproteobacteria > Burkholderiales > Burkholderiaceae > Burkholderia > Burkholderia stabilis. Next base: position 2,514,171 of record NZ_CP016443.1, read on the forward strand.
GCTATCGATGTCATGATTCGTCGTGTTTTTGTTGTGTCGAGTTCCAGGAGTCCGCAACGTGCAAAGTCCGAACCCCGTAGAAAGCGGCGGCGTCCCGGGAGGCCCGCCGGTCATCGGCGGCGCCACCCGTACACACGGGCAATCACCGGGCGTCACGGTCGGCTGGAATATCGTGGTGGGCAATTCGGCCGGCGCTGGCAGAGCTCCGGTCATTGAATGGATGCAAGCTTCAGCTCAATCGGAAAAGCCAATTGATGGTGCGATAAGCGCAAGTAATCGGACGGTGTCGGCCCACATGGAGGTGAGCCCAATCCGGAGGAGATATTTCTGTGCGAGATAAAAAGAAAATATTAACTTTATTGCTCGACTTTGCATCACTTCCTGATAAATCAAGAAGGGATTTCCTTACGGAAATGAACGAGTACTTGATGATGTCGCATGTTCAGAGGCGACATGCAATTGATGCGTGGGAGCAAGGCGGCAGGGCGTGTGATGTGTCGCCGAATCAACAATCCCATTGACCCGGTATCCGGTCACGAGAATCGTTTGATGCCTTCGGCAGTGTGGTGAGCAATCGGCGCTGATCGACGCGGTTGCTCATGGTCGACCGCTCGCGCTCGATACATTCCACATGCCGCACATGCGCAGCCACGCGCTGATCGATTTCACACGATATGCGAAGCAGGCCATTGAATAATGGCAGCCCTTATCGTCGTTGATCTTGAGCGACATATCGCCAGTTATGCAAGGTGTCGAACTGTAGCGTCGTATGCAGAACGATGATTCGACATGCATGATGTGCACCGCAAAGCCCACGAGCGTGCCGCACTTTCATGTGCGGCATCGCTGTCCCGTCAGTCGCTCAGTCCTTCGCGACGACGTCGATCCGCAGCGCTTCGCCACCGGCGACGATCGCAAGCAGCCGATCGACGTTCGGATGCGCGCCCGGACGATTGCGTGCATCGGCCGTATGCTCGGCGAACACGGCGAGTCCGTGCTCGGCGGCCTTCGCATCGAGCGTGCCGAATGCCTGCTTCAGATAGTTGTACACCGCGAGCGAGCCCTGCTTGCCCGGTTGGTTCTCGATGCTGGCGGCCACCTCGCCGTTTGTACCGACGAGATCGATGCGGGCGATGCCGTCGATGGCCGGCAGTTGAGCGAGGTTGTCCTTGAATACTGCGGTCGGTTGAATCACTGAAAACACTCCGTCGGTTCGATAAAAGGCAGGGCGGCCAGTATCTTATCCGATCGGGCGCGGCGAGCCCGCCCGCGTGGCCGAGCCGGATGTGCGCCATGCGAGCGCCGCGCAGGCGAGCTGCACGGTGCTGCCAACCATCATCGCGATCCGTAACCCGGCTGCGCCCCCGCCGCACGCATCGTACAACGCGCCCAGCACGGCCACGCCGAATACCGCGCCGATCATCCGCATGACGTTCATCAGCGAAGCGGCCGTGCCTGCGCGGGCCGCGTCGACCGCACCGACGGCCGTCGCGGCGAGCGATCCGACGGCGAGCCCGAGCCCGGTGCCCGTGAGCGCCAGGCCCGTTTCCGCCCAGCCGAGCAGCGGCGCATGCGCGTCGGTCGATCCCGCCGCACCGATGCCGATCGCGGCGAGCCCGACGCCCATCAGCGCGACGCCGCCCGCACCGGCCGCGCGTCCGCCGAAGCGTGCGGCGACCGCGCCGGAGCCGAACGACACGAGCGCGAACAGCACGGACATCGGCAGCAGCGCGAGGCCCGCACCGGTTGCGTCGAGCACGTGGTGGCTCTGCCACGCGAGCGGCAGCACGAACAGCATCCCGTAGCCGCCGAACGTCATCGCGCCGTTGGCGATCAGCATCCCGCGAAACGGACGATTCGCGAACAGGTCGAGCGGCACGAGCGCGGCCGTGCCGAGACGCCGTTCGATGCGGGCGAACAGCGCGACTGCCACCGCTCCCGTTGCAGCCAGTAGCGCTGCGCGCGGTGCATCGTGGCGTGCGTCGATCGTTGCGAACACGACGCAGGCGATCGCGAACGCACCGAGCATCTGAGCAGCCGGATCGAAGCGGCGGCCGTGCGGGTCGGCCGATTCCGGTACGACGGCGGCAGCCAGCACGATCGCGGCGACGCCGAACGGGATCACGACCCAGAAGATGCTCTGCCAGCCGAATGCATGAATCAGGACGCCGCCGAGCGTCGGGCCGACGATCATCGCGATGCCGCCGCACGCGGCCCAGATGCCGAGCGCGCGCGAGCGCTCGGCCGGATCGCGCCAGATCACGCGGACGATCGCGAGCGACGCGGGAATCAGCAGGGCGGCGCCGGCCCCGGCGAGCGCGCGGCCCACGATCAGCACGCCGAGCGTCGGCGCGAGCGCGCATACGACCGACGCGCCGCTCAGCACGGCCGCACCGAGGATGAACGCGCGCCGTCTGCCGTACAGGTCGCCGACGAGGCCGCCCGTGAGCAGCAGCACCGCATACGCGAGGTTGTATGCGTCGATGACCCATTGCAGCGCGCCGACACGCGCACCGAACGCGGCGCCGATCGGCTGGGTCGCCAGATTGACGATCGCGGTGTCGATCTGGGCGATCAGCACGGCGATGCACAGGGCCGGCAGTACGAGGCGGTGTCGGGCGGGTTCGACGGCATCGGCTGCAATTGCCGTGCCGGTGGGCGCATTACGGATCGTCGGGTTCATCGGTGTTCTCCTGGGCGTTTCCCGTCGTGGTCGGTATTCGCCGGGGCTTCGACGCCGCTGGCGTACCGCCGTGCGTTGCACGAATGCGCTGGTGCGGCGAAACGACCGGACGCTCGCCGCTCGCGACCCACTCGTCGTAGAACGCGACCTTCGCGTCGATCAGTTCGAGCGCGTCGGTCCAGCGGCGGATGTTGTCCTGCACGCGAGCACGGTGCGCAGCCAGCAGTGCGCGCCGTTCGCGCAGCGATGCGGGGCCTTGTTTCACCAGCGTCGTGTACGCGCGCAGCTGCGCGATCGACATCCCCATGCAGCGCAGCCGTTCCATCAGGTCGAGCCAGCCGGCGTGATGCCGGCTGTAGCGCCGCCGGCCGGCCGCGTCGCGCTGTACTTGAGATTCGTACCAACGGATCGTGTGGATGCTGCGTCCCGTCGCGTGTGCGATCTCGCCGATCAGCAACGTGAGTGACTGCTCGCTTGCGTCGTCCGTGCCGACGCTGCGGGGTCGGTTCGTCATGTGCGCTCCTCGGGGTCATGTCGACCAGTGAACACCGTAGAGCACACTCCAGGTCAAGCATTGCCGAGCCGGCGGGCCGGGGCAATCGAGGGTCGGGTCGCATCGGGCCGTGCGTCGTGCTTCATTGCTGACCGGCGTCGACCAGCATGCGTGCATCGCGCGAGCGCTCGATGTCCGGGCTCCGATAGGCACGCTCGGGAATCTCGGCGAGCCGCGACGTGTGCACCTGATGCGGCGCGAGGCCGTAGAACTTCTGGAAGCTCATGATCAGCGGCGACCACTTGTCCGGGTCGATCCGGTCCGGATGGCCGTCCATCAGCAGGTCGGGATGCACGTGCACGCGCTGGATGCGCAATTCGAACAGGCGGATGTGGCCGCGCAGGTCGGGCGCTTCGTCACCGATCCCGTGCGTGGCCGCGACGACCGCTTCCATGTGCACCGGGCATTCGAGCGCGCGCGGCGGCGATACGGTTTGCGATGCCGCCTCGGTGAGCCCTGCCGTGCCGAACTTGTCGGATTCGTACACGTAGCCTTTCGCGCGCTTGCCGTCGGGCACCGGATACGTACCGGTCGTGCGCGCGATCCGGTCGACCGCGTGCGCTTGCGCCGGCGACGGCAGGTTCAGCACGCATTCGCCGGTCCGCAGCAGGTTGCGGGTGGTCTGCGAACTGGCGGCGATGCCGATGACGCCGCGCCAGCCGAGCCAGAACGCGGATGAGATCGGCGCGAGATTGGCCGTGTCGTCCGGGTTCAGCGTGCTGACCAGCACGACGGGCGTGCCGAAATAGAGGATGTTCGGTTCGGTGACACGATGCGGAGCGTTCATGGTCGGAGCCTTCGTTGACGGGATCAGTCCGCATGCTGATCCCGCTGCGGCGGCGCGGCGCTCCGAATCTTGTCGTGTCATTCGAAACGGCGCTTGCATGCGGCGGCCGCGTCGGTCCGGCCTGCCGGCATCGCGAGCGCTTTTCCGCTACAGTGAGAAATCGCACGCCGCCGCGCCGCATGACCGGGCGCGCAACGCGGCCACGTTTCGGCAATTGCACACGAGGGCCCCGATGGACACCGAGCAACGCTATACCGCCAATGCGCCGACGCGCGCCGAAGTCGACGCGCTGGCCGGCACCACAGTCATCGAATTCGGCGCGAACTGGTGCGGGATCTGCGCGAGCGCGCAGCCCGCGATCGTTGCGTCGTTCTCCGCGCACCCCGCCGTACGGCACCTGAAGATCGAGGATGGCCCGGGCCGTCCGCTCGGCCGGTCGTTCGGCGTGAAGCTGTGGCCGACGCTGGTGTTCCTGCGCGATGGCGTGGAAGTCGCGCGCGTCGTGCGCCCCGCCGACGCGAAGCAGATCGAAGCCGACGGCTTCGCCGCACTGGCCTGACGTCACGGCCATGCAACAGGCCATCACGCACATCGCCATCGACGCACGCGGGAGCGGCCTGGTCGAGTTCACGCCGCAAGTGCGCGCGTTCGTCGACCAGCAGGCAATCCGCACGGGCCTGCTCACGGTGTTCTGCCGCCATACGTCGGCATCGCTGCTGATCCAGGAGAACGCGGACCTGTCGGTGCGGCGCGATCTCGAACGCTACTTCGCGGCGCTCGCACCCGAGGACGACACGCGCTACGAGCACGACACGGAAGGCGCAGACGACATGCCCGCCCATCTGCGCACGGCGCTCACGCAGGTGCAGCTGTCGATTCCGGTCGAGCACGGGCGCATGGTGCTCGGCACCTGGCAGGGCATCTATCTGTTCGAGCATCGTCGCGCGGCGCACCGGCGCGACGTCGTGCTGCACCTGATCGGCGAATAAACGAACGTGTGAGCGGCGCCGCGCGCTTGCACGCGGCGTACCGCTTCAGGCGAGCAGCTTTTCGACGAGTGCGCCGAGTTCGCGCAGGTGAACCGGTTTGGGCAGGAATGCGTCGAACGCCAGCTTGTTCTCGCGCAGCGCGGCCGATTCATAGGCGCTGACGCCGAGGATCGCCGGATGCCGGCCGTCGTCGTCGGGCTGCGCGACGGCGCGAATACGCCGCGCAACTTCGAAGCCGCTCAGGTCCGGCAGCTCGAGATCGAGCACCACGAGGTCGTAGCGGCCCGCGTTGAATCGCGCGACACCCTCCTGCCCGGTGCCGCACAGGTCGGCTTCGATGCCGAGCGCCGACAGCATCGCGCCGAGCGTTTCGCGCGCGTTGTCGTTGTCGTCGACGACGAGCGCACGGCGGTCGCGGTGCACGGCAGCGTCCGGCAGCGCGGGCACATCGCCGGCCGCATCGTCCGTGCCGGGCGCTTCGGCCGGCAGCGTCACGACGAACTCGCTGCCTTCGCCGACGACGCTGCGAACGTCCACATGCCCGCGCAGCGTCGTCACGATTTCGCGTACGACGGCGAGCCCCATGCCGATCCCGTCCACGTGCAGGCCGACCGCGTCGTTCGCGCGGTAGAACGGCTCGAAGATCTTCGACAGATGCTGTTTCGCGATACCGGCGCCGGTGTCGCGCACGGCGATGGTCAGTTGCTGGCCGGCCGGCGCGTCGGCGAGCGTGATCGATACCCTGATCGATCCGCCGACCGTGTACTTCACGGAATTCTCGATCAGGTTCGACAGCACCTGTCGCAACAGCTTGCGGTCGGAGCGGATCGCGAGCTCGTGCGGGTCGACCAGCTGCGTGATCGCGATCCGCTTGGCCGCGATCTTCTCGCGCAGCGGCTCGACCACTTCGGCGAGCAGCGACGCCATGCCGACCGTTTCCAGTTCGGCGAGGCGCTTCGTCGAGCGCAGCTTGATGTAGTCGGTCAGGTCCTTGACGAGCGCTTCGAGCGACAGCGCGGAATTCTGCAGCCGCCGGATCGTCTTCAGGTTCGCGTCGGACTGCGGGCGCGCGAGCAGGATCTCGATCGATCCGCAGATCGCCTGCAGCGGCGTGCGCAGTTCGTGGCTGACCATCCCGAGGAATGCGTTCTTCGCCTCGATCATCTCGAACGCGCGGTCGGACGCCTTGCGTTCCGCATCGAGCGCCGCATCCTGCCGCTCGAGCAGCTCGTCGCGCGTGCGCATCGTATAGAACAGCAGCAGGAACAGCGCGCACAGGATCACGCCGAGCACGCTGCCGAGGATCAGGATCGCTCGCTGCTTTTCCTTCAGTTGATGGAACGTGAAGTCGCGCTGCGCCATCTCGATCGCGCGGAAGTAATTCGCAAGGCCGTTGACCTTCGGCCAGTACGCGTTGACCTCGTCGATCACGCGCTGCGCATGCTTCGGCGTATCGCGCAACAACGGCACCTCTTGCTTCAGGCGCGCCATGAATTCGCCGAGCGCTTCGATTTCGTTGCGCGCGCGCGGGATGCGCAACCAGTATTCGGACACCTCGGACGGCCGCTGCAGGAACCCGAACGACACCGACAGGCTGTCGAGCTGCATCTGCACGTGGTCGAAGTCGTCGTCCTCGCGCGTCGCGTAGAGGATCAGCTGCCGGTCGAACCGCGTATAGACGTTGCGGTATTGCGCGGCGGTCCAGAACACGCCTTCGCGCGGCCCTTCGAGCACGCCCTCGTTGACCGACGTCGCGAGCAGGTCCCACAGCAGGAACGCCCACGCGGCGAAGCCCGTGATCCACAGCGACCCGAGGACCAGGATGATTTTTCGGTTTTTCCACCGCCGACGCTTCATGTCGCGATCAGGCTCACTTCACGGTCAGGCCGATGATCTGCCACGCGAACTTTGCTTCGCCGAGCGGCGTCTTCAGCTCGTCGGGATACTGGTCGCGCGGATACATGATCCACAGCGGGCCGTAGTTGTCGTTGCCGAGCACCTTGCCGTTCATCGTCCGCGCGAGGATCACACCGTAACGATCGGCGTCGGACACGGGAATCGTGAACGTGTACTCGTCGACGCAGCGGAATTCGATCTGCGTGCCGTGCGCGCCGACGGTCTTCAGCACGTCCGAGAGGCGCGGGCCGGTGAAGGTCGCCTTCGGCGTCCAGCTCGTCGACGTGACGATCGTGTGCTGCGGCAGCGCCATCAGCGCTTCCTCGGAAAACACGTAGGCCGTCTTGCCGGACTGGTTGCTCTTGTCGATCTTGCCGTCGACGGTGAACGTGAACGAAGCGGCCCATGACGCCGCGGCCATGCCGAGCAGGCAGGCTGTCAGCAGGCTCTTGGCCCAGATGGTCGGAACGCGCATGTCTTTTCCCTCGGTTGGGTAATGGTGGATTGTCTTTTTTTGATGTCAGTTCGCGGCGGCCTGGGCCGGCAGCGTGATCTTCAGCTCGCGCGCCACTTCGGCGAACAGGATCGGCAGGCGCACCGGCTTTTCTTCGCAGCGCGCGTTGTAGTGCGACACGATGTGCGCGATCTCGTCCTCGCTCGCTTCGCCGGTCGAGATCTTGCCGGTCAGCAGGAAGATCGGCGCGCCGCTGTTCTCGCTCGAACGGATGCCGCGCACGAGATCGGCGGCGGTCTGGTCGCCGAGCATCCAGTCGAGGATGTAGCCGTCGAAATCCTCGACTTCCAGCGCCTTGCGGAACGTCGCGCCGTCGAAATACGGGATCGCGTTCACGCCTTTCTCGATGAAATATTCACACACCGTTTCGGCGACGTCCTGCGAGTCGTCGACCACGGCAATTCGCGCTGCGTACACGTTCGGCTGGCTCGAGCGCAGCTCGATGACATCGACCGGATACGTGCGCCCTTCGCGTGCGTGTTGACGTTCGCTGATGATCCATTCGCCTTGCCACTGCAGCGCGACGAAATCCGTTTCGATCTGGCTGGTGGCCTTCGTCGAGATCGCCGCGCGGCAGCGAAAGCGCCGCGACTCGATCACGAGCGTCGCGTCGACCATCTCGGCGGCGGCCGGTTGCGTGCCCTTGTCGTCGAGCAGGATCGCGGGCGGCACGCCGAAGTGCGTCGCGATGTCCTGCAATTGCGACAGGTTCCACGGGATCAGGCCTTTCATCTTGCGCGTGACGACCGAGAAACTGAGGCCCAGCACATTCGCGATGGTCGTGTTGTGACTACGCGGCGGAATGCCGTTCCGGGTCAGGAGATCGCGCACCTTGGTGGCGGTGATGAGATCGACGTTGGCCTGCTCGCTGTTGGACATCTCGATGGGGTCTCCAGGGGTTTTTGGCGAGGAAGAGCATATCAAAAGTGACGCGTCATGCAAGCTTTGAAAAAGCGAATGACCTTGACATGCCATTTTTCTCCATTATTATTGCTCACCACGTCACTATTGTTTGTCGCGTCATGTTTGGAGAGCGTTGTCGACAACAGTCGGCACCGGAACAAGCGGCTGCAAAGAGTGACAGATCGATTCGAAGAGAGAACCTGAGAGAGCCTAGGGCTGCGTGTCGGCGCTGGCGGATTATATTCGCCGCGCCGCGCGCAACCGGGTGTGAGGCGAGCTCGCGGGGGGAATAGCTCGAAGAATTGCGGCGCCAATAAAACTTGAGGAAAGTACCAATGTATCGCCGTTTACTCGCACCGGGGCTGCTGTTGCTGTTGGCCGCGTGCGCGCAGGATCCTTCCGTGACGAGCAACACGGTACGGATTTGCGACGACACTGGCTGTTCCGATCGTCCTAAAGATCAGGTCTCCTACCAAAAGAAGGACGATGCGGAAGACCGCGAAGACCCGCGGATCGTTGCGCTGAAGCAGACCGCGAAGGCCCAGCCGAAGGCGGCCTACGATCTCGGCCTGCGTTATTTCCGCGGCGACGGCGTGCGCCAGGACAGCTATCAGGCACTCAAGTGGATGCGCGACGCGGCAGAGCGCGGCGACCTCCAGGCGCAGAAGGCGCTCGGCAGTTTCTACCTGTTCGGTCTCGAGGAAATGGGCTCCGATCCGCGCGAAGCGGAGAAGTGGCTGTCGATCGCCGCAGGCCGCGGCGACAAGGAGTCGAAGAAGCTGCTCGAGCTCGCGCGCAAGGCGAAGAAAGAGGACGAAGAAGACTGGAAATGGCGCACGCAATGGCGTGACGTCTATTACGGCTACTGGTACTCGGGCTATCCGTACTACGGCGTCTGGAATCAGACGTACTGGTACTACTGACCAGTCTGGAAGCAACGGGGCGGCAGCGGGGAGACCACCATCGCGCCATGCCCGGGGGGCTTACGAAGTTCGCACGGACACATAAGCCGAACAACGACTCTAACGATCGACAACGACATGAAGACCATCCTTTCCCATCGTCTCACCCAAGGTGCGCTGGTCGCAGCGCTTTGCGCCTCCGTGGCGGGCTGCGGCGGCGTGGTGACGCCCGGCGGCCAGAACGCCGGTGTGACCGGCGCGGCTGCGGGCGGCGCGAGCGCCGGCGCCGATTCGGGGCTGCAGCGCTGCGCGTCGCCGCTCGGCACGATCGCCGTCGACGACGGCCGTAACGCCGACTGGTGGGGCCCGTTCGGCAGCGCGACCAAGATGACGACCATCGACCCGCTGCTGCGCCTGGCCGTCCAGCAGTCGAACTGCTTCGTGATCACGTCGATCGGCAACCAGAAGAGCGACGCGCGCCTGTCGCGCATCACGCAGTTGCAGCGCAACTCCGGCGAATACCGTGCGGGCTCGAAGCAGCAGAAGGGCCAACGTGTCGCGGCCGACTACTACATGGAACCGCAGATCGTCATCAACGATTCGCCGATCGGCGGCATCGGCAGCATGATCGGCGGGCTGATCGGCAACGGCGCGGTGGCGGCGGTGGCCGGCCACCTGCAGACGAAGGCATCGGTCGTCACGCTGACGCTGTTCGACGTGCGCTCGGCCGTGCAGATCGCGGCGTCGGAAGGCAGCTCGACGGCGACCAACTACGGCGCGGCGCTCGGCGGCTTCGGCGGCGGCGTGGGCGGCGCGCTGGCCGGCTTCTCGTCGACGCCGGAAGGCAAGGCGACCGTCGTCGCGTTCATCGACGCGTACAACAAGATGGTCGTCGCACTGCGCAGCTACAAGGCGCAGGACGTCAAGGGCGGCCTCGGCCGCGGTGGCCAGCTCCAGGTCAACTGACGTTCACGGGCCGGCGGTGCGCCGTCGGCCGATTCCCGTACCTGACCGTCCGTGCGCGCGGCGCTGCTTGCGCGCGCCGGCTTCGTTCGCCGTTTCCGTTTCGAGGTGATTCCGATGAAAGCCGCTGCATTGATCGCATTGACCTGCCTGGCGCTGACTGCTTGCGGCGGCGACGACAATTCGCCTGCATCGTCCGGCGGCGGATCGGGGACGAGCAATAACGGCGGCACCGGCGGAAGCGGCGGCACGGGCTCCGGCGGGACGGGGAACGGCGGAACCGGTGGCTCGGGCGGCTCGGGCAGCGGCACGCTGACGTGGCGCTACGAGGCGCAGCCCGTCTCGGCCGACAAGGCGAGCTTCCTGACGCTGGTGAACAGCGAAGGCGCGAAGGGCTACCGCTATCTGGGCGACTACTACTACAGCGCGGGCAACGGCGGGACGCAATCGATCTTCGTGAACGACGGCACTGCGCAGACCTACACGTACCAGCTGCAGACGGCGCCGGCCGACATGACGTCCTTCGTCAACGCGGCCAACGCGCAAGGGGCAAGCGGCTACCGCTACGAAGGACCGCTCACGTACGGCGATCTCTATCGCAAGGATGGTGGCTCGTCGGCTACCTACACGTACACGACGACCGGGTTGCCCGCCGACGCGAACGCATTCCTCACACAGGCGAACGGCCAGGGCCAGTCGGGCTACTGGTTCCTCGGCCCGATGGCAGTGGCGTCGGTGCAGGCGAACGTCTACATGAAGAACAACGCGTCGAACGCGACCTATACGTACGACGCGCTGGCGCCGACGTCGACCGTCAGCGACTTCATCGCGCAGGCCAACAGCGAAGGCGCGAAGGGCTATCGCGCGAAGGGGGCGATGGCGTTCGGCATGGCGATTTCGTGGATCTACGTGAAGGACCAGACGCAGTCGCCGACCTTCACGTACCAGTCGGCCACGATCCAGTCGACCGGCGCCAGCTTCGTCCAGCAATCGAACTCGTACGGCGCGCAGGGTTCCGCGTACCTGAGCGATATCGCGCTCGGCGGTTCCTCGCCGGTGATGGCGTCGTACTATTTCAAGCCGACGAACTGCACGGGTTTCCTGTGCACGACGCTGAATCCGCTCACGCAGAACTGAGCGGCCTTTCGCGGTACGGCACACGCCGCGTTCACGCGTCGGGCAGGTTCGACGTCTCGAGTGCCTCGGTACGCATGGTGGTATCGTGCGTGCCTTTTGCCGCCGGCTCGCCGGCGGCGTTTCATTGGCGCATCGGCCCGTCACGGGCCGATCGCGCATCCGCTTCGTCGATTTGACGCAGCCGGCCAACGATTTCGGACCGAAAGATAGGTCAAGTTCAAAACCAATATCAAAAATAATAAGACGTGTACTAAAAGGTTCATACTCGGCTGATTTTCACGGTGTCGTTTGGCATGATCGGGATCCTTTCATCCCGTCTATCTCCGTCTTGACGCCCATCCTGGCCGGGCATGTTCATCGCCCGTGCCTGATGCGTCGTCGCGCCAGGCCATGCCGTACAGCACGCTTCAATCCATCCGCCGCTACCAGAGCATTTCGATGTTCGGTGGCGGCATCGTCGTGACGATCCTGATCCTGATCGCCTGCGGGCTCGGGATGGCGTCGATCGTCTACGGCCATCTGGAGAGCGAGCGGCGCAGCTTCATGAACGGCGTCGAGGAGACCATCGACGAAGTCCAGGTGAGCGAGACGTCGTTCCGCAACGCTGTCGCGAACACCCAGCTCATCTGGCGCGACCTCGGGCCCGCGCCCGACAGCGTCGTGGACGATTTTTTCCGGAACGACCAGCAGGTCGTGATCAAGCCTTACCCGTCGTTCGTGGTCGGTGTGCCGGGGCAGACGTCGCAGCGCGCGGAAGTCGCGCGCTACATCGCGCTTTCGTCCATGCTGTCGCGCATCTGCGCGGCCAGTTCCATCAATCGCGGGCGCACGCTCGAGGGCTACCACTACAGCACGCGCACGGGGCTGTTCGGCCTCGTGCCGTACCTGTCGCGCGACAATCCGGTGCTCTCGGCGCCCGACGCGCGCGCGCATGCGATGGCCGGGCTGCACATCGATTTCCCGGACCCACCGCCGGATGCGAACGACAACCGGCCTCACATCCACTGGCTGCCGCCGTACGTGAATCCCGTGTCGGGGCAGGTCCGCATCCGCCTCGCCGCCGAGGCGCGCGCCAACGGCCAGCCGTTCGCGGTGCTGGTGACCGAATATGCGCCCGACTACCTGCTGTCGTGGCTGTCCGAGCGCGAGTCGACGGGCGTGTTCTTCATCACGACGGCCGACAACCGGCTCATCTCGATCGATCCGGGCGCCGATCGCACGATCGCGCTGACCGAGCGCCTGCTGAGGCTCAACGTCGCGAAGGGGGCCGGCACGACCGGCGAAATGGCCTTCCGCGATGGATCGATCGTGTTTCGCAGCAAGCTGGGTGCGACGGGCTGGACGATTGCCTACACGCTGTCGTGGGCCGATGTGGCGGCCGACGTCGGTGCCGGGGTGGGCGCGCTTGCGGCGCCGACGCTGCTGGCGATCGCGGTGATGTGGCTGCTGCTCGTGCGATTCCACCGGCGCGTGCTCGTGCCCGTTTATGCGCGTTCGGCGCGGGTGTTCGACAGCGAGAACCTGTGCCGCAGCGTGATCGGCATGGCGCCGGTCGGCATCGGTCTCGTGTCGCGATCCGACCGGCGCGTGATGCTCGCGAGCGACGCGCTCCAGCAGATGATCCTGCCGCATGGCGTCGATCATCATGCGCTGTCCGCGCAGGTGCTCGCGAAGTACGAGGCGTTCGTTGCGGGCGGCGACGCCAACGCGACGATGCAGGTCGATTTCGTACTCGACGAGCACGGCGCCGCACCCATGTATCTCGAGATCATCGCGCGCGGCGCGCGCTATCAGGGCGACGATGTGCTGATCGCGGCGATCGTCAACGTGACGGCCGAACGCCGGCTCGTGCAGTCGCTCGAGGAGGCCGTGCGCGCGGCCGATTCGGCGAATGCGGCCAAATCGTCGTTCCTCGCCGCGACGAGCCACGAGATTCGCACGCCCCTCAACGTGATCCTCGGCAACCTCGAATTGCTGGAGCGCACGGCGCTCGACACGTCGCAGCAGAGCCGTGTGCAGACGCTGCGCGCGTCGGCCGAGGGGCTGCTCGCGATCGTCAGCGACATCCTCGATTTCTCGAAGATCGAGGCCGGTGCGATGTCGGTCGAGTCGATCGAGTTCGATGTGATCGCGGTGATCGAGCGCGCACTGGCCGCATTCGCGCCGATCGCGAAGGCCAAGGGGCTGTCGCTGTTCGCCGACATCGACGCAAGCAGCGCCCAGCGCATGCGCGGCGATCCCACGCGTCTTGCGCAGGTGATCGGCAATCTGCTCGGCAACGCGATCAAGTTCACGAGCGACGGACACGTCGTCGTTCGCGCGTCCTCGCGTCGCGATGCGCGGGGCGCCGCGCAATTCGTGATTGCGATCGAGGATACGGGCATCGGGATCGACAGCGCGCAGCAGGCCAAGTTGTTCAAGCCGTTCACGCAGGTCGACGCGTCGATCACGCGGCGCTATGGCGGCACGGGGCTGGGGCTCGCGTTGTGCGACCGGATCGTCACGGCGATGGGAGGGGCGATCACCGTCGACAGCACGCCGGGCGTCGGGAGCCGGTTCACAGTCGGGCTGCCGCTCGGCGTGGACGTCGCGGTCGAGCGGGCATACGGCCCGATCGCCGGCCGGACGTTGATCGTCGTGGCGGAAGACGAGGCATGGCGAACGTTCGCGTACCCGCACCTGCGCGAATGGGGCGTCGATGTTGCGATGCATTCCAGCCCGACGGCGATTTCGGCCGGGTGCCTCGCGCGCGCGCATGCGGTCGTGCTGTTCGGCGATACCGACCAGTGGCGGCGCGACGAGATCGACAGCCTCGGCGGGTGCACGCCCGTCGTGCTGGCGTCGCCGGACGGCCCGCTGCAGCCCGATGTGGCCGGTCGCGTGATTCGGGTGTCCAGCTATTCGCTGAGCGGGCTGCGTGCGGCGCTGGCCCGCGCGCGCATCGATACGGGCGAGTCGCGCGCGTTGCGAGGTCCCGCAGGCGGCGCGGCCCGCGCATCGGCACGCGGTAACGCGCTTCGAGTGCTGGTGGCCGACGATCCGATCGTCAACGGGTCGATATTCCACGAGCAACTCGACGTCCTGGGGTGCGTGGTCGGCAGTGCGGTGTCTGGCCGTGCGGCGCTCGATGCGATCGCGCGCGGGACATGGGATGTGCTGCTGCTCGGCGCCGATTTGCCGGACATGCGGGCCGCCGAGCTCGCGGAGGCTGTTCGGCAGCGCGTGCTGCCAAGCGACGTGATCGTCGTCGCATCGCATCTCGCACCCGATGACGCGCGTCGTTACGCGGCGGCGAATGTCGAGTGCGTGTTGACCAAGCCGGTGATGCTGGCCGACCTGCGCCGCGCGCTGAAGCGCGTCGCGCGCAGGCGGGGAGCCGAATTTACCGCGGATGCCGCGGCAGACCCGGGCACTTCCCGGACAGCCGCGCCAGCGGAGCGAACGAGGAAAATCGATACGACGCGGAAGCCGTACAAGCCGCACGCGTCGAAATAAGAAGGCAGGCGCGTCGCATCGCTCCGATGGGCGCGGTATCGAATGAATAACAAAGGGGAAGCCGTGCGCTACATGAAGAAGGTGTTCGGGCTACTGCTTGGATTCGCGACGCTGCCGGAGAAATCCAGACGGGACTTTCTCACGAGGTTGAACGAATTCATGATAATGTCGCCGCCGCAGAAGCGGCGGGCCATCGCCGAATGGCAGCAGGCGACGGACGACTGCATCGGCGATCCGGAAGAGCCGGCAGGCAAGCATTAGCCGCTGCTTCGGTTGGCCGAGCCGCTTGTAATGAATGGGGCGCATCGGGCCGCGTTGTTCGCGGCGGCCCGGATAGCGGGTCGACCGGAGATTCCGCAGCGCGTGGCTGCGTCTCGGGGCTGGCAATGCAAAAAAGGGGTTCCGCACGTTGCCGGTAAGTGGACGGAGTCGACATTCGGCGCGAACCAGCGCGGGTGCCGTGATGTTCGTGTGAGCCGGTGCCGCGCCTGAGCCGCCACTTATCTTAAAATTGCGTAACGCACGCCGCAATTCGCGGATCGCGGTGGCGCGTTCCTGTCACCGGACGATTCGAATGCCGGCGCTTAGAGATATGACACGTTGGCCGCGTGTATCGGGGAGAACAGAACGATGAGTGAATTTTTCGTGAGGGTGATGGTGGCGGACGATCATCCTTCGTCCGCGCTCGGCATGTCGCAGGCGCTCGGGGGAAGCAGCACGATCAAGCTGCTGGGTACCGTGTCGAATTCGACGGATCTCGTTGCGATGCTCGACGAGCATCCGAGCGACGTGCTGGTCGTCGATTACGTGATGCCGGGCGGCAAGTACGGCGACGGCCTGACGCTGCTGTCGTTTCTCCAGCGCCGCTATCCGGCGCTGCACCTCGTGACGATCACGATGATCGACAACCCGAGCGTGTTGCGGGCGATCCAGAAGCAGGGCGTCGGCTGCATTCTCAGCAAGTCGGATGCCATTTCGCATCTGGTCGGCGCCGTTCATGCGGCTTATGTCGGCGCGAGCTATCTGTCGCCGTTCGTCAAGCAACTCCTGGAAAGCAGCGAACCGTCGCCGCGCACGAATACGCTGACGGCCCGCGAGATCGAAGTCGTGCGGCTCTACGGAACGGGATTTACCGTCGGCGAGATCGCCACGCAATTGCACCGCAGCAAGCAGACCATCAGTTCGCAGAAATCGAGCGCGATGAAGAAACTGGGTATCGTCCGCGACGCGGATCTGATCCGCTATGCGAGCGAGAACAAGCTACCCGATGGGTCCGAGTCGGACGTATAACGATCGCGCATGTGCTGGTTCGGTGCGGCCCGAGCGGTGCCAGCGAGCCCCGGTTTGCGAAACTGAAAGCGCATGCTCACGCGACGGGGCGCGAGCCGACACCGGGTTGGCTCAGGCGTGGTGACCGAGACGATCGCTCATGTTCGAATGAGTGACTCCCGCGCGCATTACCGCCAGCCGACGAACACCGGATACGACGGTTGGAAGTCGCGTTGACGCGCGTTGCTGGCCGGGCCGCGTGGTGTTCCGGTTGCCCACATGCCGTGGCCTGCTGCAGTTTGCTGACGGTGAACCTGCAGTCAACACGAACGGCGAGTGCCAGCTTCAGTTGAGCGACCGTGACGCGCGTGCCGCCTTCGATGCAAAGAACCTGGACGATGGCGAGAGCCGGTGGCGTCGGTGGCCAGGCTGGCTGTTTCTGACGCAGGCCGGTCGATTTCACAGGGTCGATTCAGGGCGAGCGGGTCAGGCGGTTTCGATGTCACGTATCGCCTGCCAGGCGTTGGGATTCTGCGTGCATGCAAGGCTTCAGGAGCGCGACCGGGTATCCGATCGAGCCACGATGTGAAGCGCATTGAGAAGAAGCGCATGCCTGTCGCCGGAAACCGTACGTGGCGGTGACGACGATGCGTTCGTTCCAGGCATAGGAGTCCAGCCACCCGACATGACCGCCGACATACGGATGAGCGTAGCTGCCTGAGTGCGACTGCTCATATGAATACCCCATCCCGAATCGAATAATGTGAACCGGTCTCGAGGGTCCGTACTCGTCCGTTGCGGCTCACCGAATATTTCGAGAAGACCATCCGCACGAAAATCGAATAAATACTGACGTGTGCGGAGTCAATGCGCCTTGCATGATGTTCGCTGGCGGACGAGGGATTCTCGTGCCATCTCTGCCGACGACTGAAAACTTCGATCGTCATGAGCCGGTCTTTCCGGCGCGCAACACCGATACCGATCGTGCGTCTTGATCGCATGATGGCGGTTGCTTCGACGCTGGCTGGCGTGGCGCGCGATACGTATCGCGCAATGTGCTGTTGATCCGCGTAATCTTGACCGCCACCAATCCGTCGTGTAAGCAAAGGCCTATTCTCAATCAATAGGACGAGAATCGGCTCTATATCAATTTGTTTAGGACTTGACCGATTTAAAACGTAGGGTCGTGGTGGCAGTATTCACACTTGCGTTGCCTCTCTCAACGATTGATTCACGATAAACCGAGTGCGACGGAAACCATCCATAGTTTTTTCGTCTGTCTTCAGGATTCTTAATTTAATGGTTTGTGAAGGTTTTTTCGGATTGATGGCAATTCGTTGAGATTAGGCTTACTAAACATAAGGAAGAATTGCTCGTCGATCGGGGAATCGGTCGGCGCCGGTGTGATGTGTGCGATTTGAATACGCACCGCTGCTCCGTCGTCGTTCGATCGAGGCGGGCGATCGATCAGGGTTATGTCTTCGTTAAACCACGTCAGATACGCCTCCGTCTCTCGCAGGACAGCTTTCCGGTTCAGGCTGCTGGACGCCGGGCTGCTTGTCGCCACCGCATGGGTAGCGAGAAGCTGGCTGGGTGATTCGTCATATTCCCGGTCCGATTCCGTGCTGGTCGCGATCTCGATTGCGTGTGCGCTCGTCCTGTTTCCGTTGCTGGGTCTGTACGGCGATCCGGTGCGCCGTGCCCCGTGGCGTCACGTGTGGCTGGCGCCGGCCGGCGTGGCCGTCGCGTTGTGCGTCGGCGCGATTTCGGTCGTATCGCTGGACTGGAAATCCGAAGTCGCGCTCGGCTGGGTGATCGGCTGGTTCGCGTTGTCGGTGGTCGCACTGGTCGCATCGCAAGCATTGCGGCGATGGCTTGGCGTTCGTGCGGCGGCACGTCGCGCTCGCCGCAAGCCGATCGCGCTTGCCGGGCATCGCGACCGGTGCCATGCGATCGCTCGCTGCGGCGCGCTCGATACGGCGTCGCCGTTTCAGGTGGCCGCGATCCTCGACATGTCCGCGTCGTCGTCGATCGATCCGGATACACCCACGGTGCATCGCGATCTGGCGGCATTCGTCGAGAACGTGCGCCGCGCCCACGCGGGGGAAATCTGGATCGTGCTGCCGCTGGCGGAGGCCGATCGCGTCGACGAGATCGTCCGCGCGTTCGCGAAGGATCTGGTCGACATTCGCTTCATGCCGGACCTGACAGGCATGACGCCGGTTCATCCGCACGGAGCCATTCGCAGTCACGCGCTCGACCTCGTCGCGTCGCCGCTGTCCGCGCGGGCGCTGGCGGGCAAGGCGATTTTCGATCGTGCGTTCGCGGGCCTGGCGTTGGTCGGCATCGCGCCGTTGATGGCCGCCGTCGCGCTCGCGGTGAAGCTTTCGTCGCCGGGGCCGGTGCTGTTCCGGCAGCAACGCAGGGGCGCTTACGGGCGCATCTTCACGATCTACAAGTTCCGGACGATGCACGTGCACGACACGGGCGCGCAGGGTGAAGTCCGGCAGGCGACGCAAGGCGATCCGCGCGTGACGCGCATCGGTGCGCTGCTGCGGCGCACGAGCCTCGACGAGCTGCCGCAGTTCTTCAATGTGCTCAAGGGTGACATGTCGGTGGTCGGGCCGCGCCCGCATG
This sequence comes from Burkholderia stabilis, assembly GCF_001742165.1. Classification (NCBI taxonomy): domain Bacteria; kingdom Pseudomonadati; phylum Pseudomonadota; class Betaproteobacteria; order Burkholderiales; family Burkholderiaceae; genus Burkholderia; species Burkholderia stabilis. Next base: position 2,532,899 of record NZ_CP016443.1, read on the forward strand.
CGGTGGAGCACGACCGCTTCTACCAGCACCTCGTCGACGGCTACATCCAGCGTTACCGGATCAAGCCGGGCATCACGGGCTGGGCCCAGGTCAATGGACATCGCGGCGAGACGGATCGCGTCGAGAAGATGCAGAAGCGGGTCGAACACGATCTCTACTACCTGAACAACTGGTCGTTTTCGATGGACATGCGGATCGTGGCGGCGACCGTTCTGCATGGCTTCACGCATCGCAACGCCTATTGAATGACGCGTCTGCGCACGCGGTCTGGATAACGGAAATGGAAACTGAAAAATGGTCCTGCTCACGGGCGCAACGCCTGCGAGCGGTGATGGCGATTTTGCCCATGATGCTGCTGTCCGCTTGTGCGGTCGAGCCGGGCATGCATATGAGTCTTGCGAACGATGCATCGCAGGACGGCGGCGTGACGGCGCAGGCAGTGGAAAGCGGCTTGAAGGTGTCGATGCATCGCATCGATGCGGCATCGCTCGGTCAACCGCAACAAGGGGCCGCTTCACATGACGCGGCGTCGGTACCGATCGGTCCGATCGACGGTGCACTGATCGAAACCCAGCGGCGCGATGCGCGTGCCGAGGGCGAGCGCATCCGCGCGGCGCTCCTTGCCACGCCGGCGCCTTATACGGTCGACGCGGGCGATGTGCTGCAGATCACCGTGTGGGATCACCCCGAGCTGGCTGCCGCACAGGGCAACCCGGGCACCCAGCAGGTACGTGCCGCCGATCCGCCGGCCGGTTTCGTCGTCGATCAGGCCGGCAATCTGGCGTTTCCGTACGCAGGCGAATTGCATGTCGCCGGCATGAGCACGAGCGAGATTCAGGCCGCGCTTCGCACGCGGTTGTCGAAGTGGTTCGTCGCGCCGCAGATGACGGTGCGCGTCGCGTCGTACCGCGCGAGTCGTGTCTACGTCGACGGCGAAGTCAGGACCCCGGGCGCGCAAGCGCTCAACGACACGCCAATGACGCTGCTCGAAGCTGTCACGCGCGCGGGCGGTTTCACGGCCGATGCCGATCAGAGCCGCATGACGCTCGTGCGTGACGGCAACGCCTATCCGGTGGATCTGCCGGGATTGATTCGCGAGCGTCTCGATCCTTCGCGCATCGTGCTGCGCAGCGGCGATCTGTTGCAGGTCGGCGCGCGCGATCAATTCGGCGTGTATGTGATGGGCGAAGTCAACAAGCCGACGACGGCGCTGCCGCTGCGCAACGGCCGGCTCACGCTCGCCGATGCACTGTCGCAGGCCGGCAGCGTGAACCAGAGTACGGCCGATCCGAAGCAAACCTACGTGATTCGCGCAGGCGCAGACCGGCAGGCACAGGTGTTTCACCTGGATGGTCGTTCGCCGGTGTCGATGGTGCTCGCCAACGAATTCGAGTTGCAGCCGCGCGACGTCGTGTACGTCGACAGCACGAAGCTCGCGCGCTTCGGCCGCGTGCTCGCGCAACTGCTGCCGGCCATCAATGCGGGCCTGACTGCCGCAATCGTCACGAAATGATGAAACGAATCCTGGTGGTGTGTACCGGCAACGTCTGCCGCAGTCCGGCCGCGCAAGCACTGCTTGCGCGCGCGCTGCCCGGCTGCACGGTCGAGTCGGCGGGCATCGCCGCGATCGGCGGGATGGCGATCGACCCGGTGATGAACGACCTGCTGACCGCGCGCGGCTTCGACTGGGCCGCGCATCGGGCCCGGCGTACCGACGACGGGATATGCCGGTGGGCTGACCTGATTTTCGTCATGGAGACGATGCATCGCCACGTGATCGAGCGGACCCACCCGACCGCGCGCGGCCGCGTGTATCGCTTGGCCGAGCGCTATCAGACCGACGTTCCGGATCCGTATCGCCGAAGTCGCCACGTCTACGAGTACGCGATGCGGCTGATCGAGCACGGCGTCGCCGACTGGAGCGCGCGGATCGCCACCTTCGAACAAAACCGGCCGCGACGTCCGGGCGCCGGCGCGGATATGCCGGACCACTTGCAGTGAGCTTCACATGAACGTATCGAACCTAAACCAGACCGGCTTGCGCGATGCCGACGAGCTCGACGTGCGCGGCATCCTCGACATGCTGATCCGGCACGCAGGCCGCATCGCCGCAGTCACCGCGGCATGTACCGCGCTCGGCGCCGGTTATGCGCTCGTCGCGAAGCCGGTGTACCGGGCCGACATTGCCGTGCAGGTGGAAAGCGGCGGCTCCGACCTGCGCAGCATGACGGAAGGCGGGCTGGTCGGCAGTCTCGGTGGGCTGTTCGACGTGAAATCGACCGACGACGGCGAAATGCAGATCCTGCGTTCGCGGCTCGTGACCGAACCGGTCGTCGACAGCCAGAACCTGCACATCGAAGCGCGGCCGCGCCGCGTGCCCGTGATCGGCCCCATCGTCGCGCGCTTCAATCGCGGGGTTTCGACGCCCGGCTTGCTCGGGATCGGCGGGTTCGTCTGGGGCAGCGAGCGTATCGATATTTCGGTGTTCGACGTGCCGCGTGAGCTGCAGGAGCACACGTTCATCGTCACGTCGGCGGGCGACGGGCGTTATCGCTTGTCCGGCGCCGGTCTCGATCGCGAAGCGGAAGGCGTGACCGGCGAGCCGCTTCGGGTGAAGACGGCGGCCGGTGACGTGACGCTGCAGGTGGCCGGCATCGAAGCCGAAGCCGGCGCGCAGTTCGTCGTGAAGGCCGAGTCGAAGCAGGTCGCGCTCGCCGCGCTGCAGAAGAAGCTCGCGATCGCGAACCGCGGCAAGGATCAGTCCGGCGTGATCGGCGTGTCGTACGAGGGCCACGATCCGGCGCGCGCGGCGGCCGTGCTGAATGCGATCGCCGATAACTACGTGCGGCAGAACGCGAACCGCAAGGCGGCCGCCGCCGAGAAGTCGCTGGCGTTCCTGAGCGATCAGTTGCCGACGGTGGAGCGTCAGTTGCGTGCAGCCGAGGACCGCCTCAACGCATACCAGGCGCGCCATGAAATCGTGGATCTGACCGAGCAGGCGAAGGCGATGGTGACGCAATCGGCAACCGCGCAGACGACGCTGTTCGAGCTCGAACAGAAACGGCTGGCGCTGGCGTCGACGCTGACGCCGGCTCATCCGGAACTCGCGGCCGTCGACCGGCAGATCGCCGCTGCCCGCGCGCAGGTCGGGACCGTCAACGACGCGATCCGGCGCTTGCCCGACACGCAGCGCAACGTCGTGCGGCTGCGCCGCGACGTGACCGTGCAAACCGATATCTACGTCGGCCTGCTGAGCAGCATCCAGCAGCTTCACCTGGCGACCGCGAGCAAGGTCGGCAACGTGCGCGTGATCGATCGCGCGATCGTGCCGGACGAGCCCGTGCGGCCGAAGCCCGCGCTGGTCACGGCGATTGCCGCGCTGGTGGGGCTGGTGCTCGGTACGTGCGGTGTGATCGGCCGCGCGATGCTGTTTGGCGGTTTGACCGATCCGGTCGAAATCGAGCGCGACACGAACCTGAACGTGATCGCCACGATTCCGCAATGCACCGTTCGGCGCCGGCTCGCTCAGCCCGACGCCGCCGGGCGAGGTGCTTCGATCCTGGCGCTGGAGCAGCCGGACGAGCCTGCGGTCGAGGCGCTGCGCAGCCTGTGCACGGCGCTGCGGTTCCAGTTGATGGACCGGCCCGATGCGAACCGCGTCCTGATCACGGGGCCGTCCGAGGGCGTCGGCAAATCGTTCGTGTCGGCCAACGTCGCCGCGCTGCTCGGGCAGGCGAACAAGCGTGTGCTGTTGATCGACGGCGACCTGCGGCGCGGCGAGCTGGCCAAGCGTTTCGGCATCCGGCCGGATATCGGCCTGTCGACCGTGCTGCGCGGCGGGGTGACCGCCTTCGACGCGATCGTTCGCGACGCCGCGCCGAATGTCGATCTGCTGCCGGCCGGGCCGCGTGCCGAGCGGCCTGTCGAACTGCTTTCGTCGGATCGTTTTGCCGCCTGGCTGGCGCACGTCGCGCGCGATTACGACGTCGTGCTGCTCGATGCGCCGCCGCTGCTGCCCGTGACGGACGCCGTCGTGCTGGCCGAGCATGCGGACACGATCCTGCTCGTTGCGCGCTCCGGCGAGACGAGCGCGGGCGAGCTGCTCGAATCCGCGAAGCGGATCGAGCGGGTCGGTGCACGCACGACCGCCGTCGTGTTCAACGGCTTCCGGCCGGGGCTGCGCTCCGCGCAGTACGGCAACTACGGCGCCTACGCGTACAACGGCGCCGATCCGCAAACCGCTGAGGATCGCACGTGATCCGCCGACGGAGAATCCGATGACCCATCGCTACGAAAACATTCTCGTTATCTTCGGCACTCGCCCGGAAGCCATCAAGATGGCGCCGCTCGTTCACGCGCTGCGTGCCCGGGAAGGCGTGCGTTGCGGCGTCTGCGTGACGGCCCAGCATCGCCAGATGCTCGACCAGGTGCTCGACCTGTTCGACATCACGCCGGATTTCGACCTCGACCTGATGCGCGCCGGGCAGACGCTCGGCGGCCTGACCGGGCACATCCTCAATGCGCTCGACCCGGTACTGGAATCGTTCCGGCCCGATCTCGTGCTCGTGCACGGCGATACGACCACCACGCTCGGCGCGACGCTCGCGGCGTATTACCGGCGCATTCCGGTCGGGCACGTGGAAGCCGGGCTGCGCACTGGCAACCTGTATTCGCCGTGGCCCGAGGAGGCGAACCGCAAAGTGACGGGTGCGCTCGCGCTGCATCACTTCGCGCCGACCGAAACCTCACGGGCCAACCTGCTGGCCGAAGGCGTCGAGGCCGAACGCGTGCACGTGACCGGCAACACCGTGATCGATGCGCTGCTGACGATCACCGAACGTCTGAAGCGTGACCAGGCGCTGGTGCGGCAGATGCGCGAGTGCTTCCCGTTCGTCGACGACGAGCGGCGCATGATCCTCGTGACCGGTCACCGCCGCGAGAATTTCGGCCGCGGGTTCGAGCAGATCTGCGAAGCGATCGCGACCATCGCGAAGCGCTATCCGGAGTGCCGCATCGTCTACCCGATGCACCTGAATCCGAACGTGCGCGAACCCGTCACGCGCCTGCTCGGCGACATCGACAACGTCGTGCTGATCGAGCCGCAGGAGTATTTGCCGTTCGTCTATCTGATGAGCCGCGCGTGGCTGCTGCTGACCGACTCCGGCGGAATCCAGGAAGAGGCGCCGTCGCTCGGCAAGCCGGTGCTCGTGATGCGCGACACCACCGAGCGGCCGGAGGCCGTCGCGGCCGGTACGGTGCGGCTGGTCGGCACCGAGGTCGGGCGCCTGGTCGGCGCGGTGGTCGAGCTGTGGGACGACGGCAGCGCCTATCGCGCGATGAGCCGCGCGCACAACCCGTATGGCGACGGCCGTGCGAGCGAGCGGATTGCGGATCTGCTCGTCTCGCCGCCGGTCCTGACGCAGGGGCCGGCTTACCTGGCCGGCTCGTCCTGCTGAATCCCCCGAAGTCTGGAGAATCCCGTTCATGTCATTCGAAACCGTTTCCGTCATCGGGCTGGGCTATATCGGCCTGCCCACCGCAGCGGCCTTTGCCGCGCGTCGTAAAAGCGTGGTGGGCGTCGACGTGTCGCAACACGCGGTCGACACGATCAATCGCGGCGAGATCCATATCGTCGAACCGGAGCTGGACATGCTCGTGCATGCGGCCGTGACGCAAGGCTACCTGCGCGCGACGACGGCGCCCGAGCCGGCCGATGCGTTCCTGATCGCGGTGCCGACGCCGTTTACCGACGGCAACAAGCCGGACCTCAGCTACATCGAGGCTGCATGCCGGTCGGTTGCGCCGGTATTGAAGAAGGGCGACCTGGTGGTGCTGGAGTCGACGTCGCCGGTCGGCGCGACCGAAAAGATGGCCGCATGGCTCGCGGCGCAGCGCCCGGACCTGACGTTCCCGCAACAGGCCGGCGAGCGCTCGGACATCCGTATCGCGCATTGCCCCGAGCGCGTGCTGCCGGGCCACGTGGTGCGTGAACTGGTGGAGAACGACCGCGTGATCGGCGGGATGACGCGCAAATGCGGCACGCGCGCGCAAGAGCTGTACGACGTGTTCGTGCGCGGCGAGTGCGTCCTGACCGATGCGCGCACCGCCGAGATGTGCAAGCTCACCGAGAACGCGTTCCGCGACGTGAACATCGCGTTCGCGAACGAACTGTCGGTGATTTGCGATCAGCTCGACATCAACGTGTGGGAGCTGATCCGCCTCGCGAATCGCCATCCGCGCGTCAGCGTGCTTCAGCCCGGGCCGGGCGTCGGCGGGCATTGCATCGCGGTCGATCCGTGGTTCATCGTCGATTCGGCGCCCGAGCACGCGCGCTTGATCCGCACCGCGCGTAACGTGAACGACGCCAAGCCGCATTTCGTCTACGAGCGCGTGCAGCAGGCGGCGAGCCGTTTCCGCGAGCCGGTGATCGCGTGTCTCGGCATTGCGTTCAAGGCGGATATCGACGACCTGCGCGAGAGTCCGGCGATGGAAATCGTCGAGGCGCTGGCGGAGAACGACAACGCGACCTTGCTGGTCGTCGAGCCCAATATCGATGCGCTGCCGGCGTCGCTCGAAGGCCGGACGCAGTTGTGCGATCTGACCACCGCGCTGGCCGAAGCAGACGTGATCGTCATCCTCGTCGACCATGCGCAGTTCCGGCGGATGGACCCGGTGCGGCTGCAGACCAAGGTCGTGATCGACACGCGCGGCGTGCTGGCGCGCGCGTAACGGACGGGCGCGCGAAAGTCATGCTGTCGAATGCCGATGCCGGAAAGCTGCTGGGCCGTCTCGAGGCACTGGTTTGTACGGGGGCGCCCGGTCTCTATCGCGTGCTGACGTTCTGGCTCATCCAGCGGATCTGTTCGCTGGATGAGCTCGGGCATGCGGCGTCCAACCTGTCGATTGCGCAGATGATCGGGTTCTTCACGGCCATCGGCTGGGCGACGCTGATTCTGGTGCGCGTGCCCGCGAGTGACGGGAAGCTGGCGGCGCGCGGTGCGTTCTACGCGCTGGTGTCGATGGCCGGATGGACGGCCGTGGCCGCCACGCTCGCGTGCATGCTGGTGTCCGCGACCGGTCTCGTCGAGTTCGATCTCGGCGGCGTGGTGGCGCTGATGTGGGGCTGGACCGGATATCAACTGGCGCGGCATTTCTTCGTGGCGTACCGCCGCTACCGGATCACGATCGCGTTCGACTGCCTGCTGATCGCGGGGTCGTGTGCGGCGCTCTGGGTCGGCACGCGGCATGGTGCATCCGCGTCGCTGTGTCTGGCCGTCTCGCTGGTTGCGGTGTCGATCGCGATGTTCGCCGCGATCGGTGCGCCGGTGCGTCACGCGTTCTCGATGCGCATCGACGTCAAGGGGCTGCAGTTCGGGCTGACCAATTTCCTGTCCGGCGGCATCGCGCTGGTGATCGTGCCGGCCGCGAATGCGATGTGCGGCGCATCGTTCGCGGGGATGCTGTCGCTGTTCTCGTCGTTGACCGCGGTCGGCAACCTGCTGCCGCGCGCCATTTCGATCGCGCAGTTGCCCGAGCTCGTGAAGCGCAAGAAGGACAAGGCGTCAATCGATGCGACGCTGGGCGCGATGCGGCGCAACATCGACCTGTCGAATCTGGTCGTGCTGGTTGCGAATCTGGTGATGGTGGTGGGGCTGACTTATCGCTATGGACTTGGCGACAACGGCGCGTATGCGGTGCTGGCGGGCGGCGTGCTGCTGGCGATCCAGTGCGCGGCCGGCGTGCTCGGTGTTGTCAGCAGCAACGTGATGATGGTGTTCGAACAGAGCGCGGCTACCGCGCGGATCAACATCGGCACGTCGGTGCTGTTCATCGCGCTGCTCGGCGGTTGCGTGGCGCTCGGCGGCGAAGCCGGGTTCTTCTGCATGATGGGGGCCGCGGTGGTCGTGACGCTGATCCGGAACGCCGTTGTCGTGATGCATGCGCGACGGGTGCGTGCCGCATATGCGGAATCGGTCAGGGCGACGGACGCCGCTGACCCCAAGGCGATGCCGATGGCGGCGGGAGTGGGTTCATGAGCGCGGCGATTCGAATGGCGGCGATCGCGCCGCATCGTCGGTCGCGTGTGGCCGACCTGGGCGCCGGCCTGCTGGCGCTTGCGTACGTTGTCTTCTGCGTCAGCGATACGCTGCTCACGCTCGACGACGATCGATCGCAGGTCGTGAAGATGGGCGCGTTCGGCCTGGTGTTCGCGGCGATCCTCCTGCGTCCGCGCTTTCACCGGCTGGCCGTCGTCGCGCTTCCGGTGGCTGTGTCGCTCTGCATCGGGATGCTGCTGGCGCTCAATGTCGACGCGGGGATCGAGGAGCTCGTCCGCTTCCTCTTTCCGGTCGCGATCACGGTGGCGATCTTCCCGTACCGTGACCGGCTCGACGTGCTGGTCAAGACGTTCATCGGCGTGGTCGTGAGCAACGATCTGTTCCAGCTGTATTTCTACGCGTCGTATGCGGCCGGCCTGCCGCTGTTCATGCCGGTGCGGATCGACTCCGGATTGTTCCTGCGTGCGCAGGGGTGGATGGGGTTCTTTTCGGAATTCAGCTTCATCAATTTCTGTGCGTTCCTGCTGTGTCGCTGGTACTGGTCCGGCCGCCGCGCGGCGATTGCGTCGTGGGTTTTCCTGTTCTTCGGGTTACTCGGCTTCTCGTTCAAACTGTTCGCCGCGCTCGCGTTCTACCCGTTCGTGAGGAATGCAAGGGACGTGCGGACATGGCTGGCCGCTGCCGGCCTCGCCGGCGCGATGCTCACGCTCGCGGCGACGGGCGTGCTGGATTCGCTGTTGAAGGTCGGCATGGCGAAGATCCTGTTCTACGTCGTCGCGGGCAATTCGGCACGCGCCGAATCCTATCGGGTGATGTTCGAGTCGATTCGCAACGGCCATCTGCTCGGCGAAGGGCTGGGCAGCTTCGGTGGCCCAGCCTCGGTGAAGTTCTCGTCGCCGCTCTATCAGCTCTATCACTTCGACTGGTACGGACTCGGCGGCCTGCTGAAGACGACCGACACGTTTTACCCGCACCTGTTCGTCGAGATGGGCGTGTTCGGTGCGATCGCGTGGCTGGTGTTCGTGCTTGGGTACGGACAGGCGCGGCGCAAGCCTGCTGTCTGGTTGTACATCGTCGGCGCGTTCTGCTTCGACAACATCTTCTCGATGGCGTTTGTGTCGCCGTCTTACGTATTTTCCGCGCTGCTGGCGATGTATGCGTTTTCGTGGGGTCGGCCGGGCGCTGGCCCGGCGTATCGCGACGGTGCGGTGGAGGTTCGCTCATGAATATTCTGGTCGTCACGAACATGTATCTCGGCAGCAACCGCGAGAGCCCATGGCAAGGTGTGTTCGTAACCGAGCAGGTCGAGGCGCTTCGGCAATCCGGCAACTGCACGGTGGATGTGCTCGTCGTCGAAGGGTATCGCGACAAGAGCGAGTACCTGCGCTCGATCGGGCAGGTCTGGAAGACGGCCCGAGCGGGCCGGTACGACATCGTGCATTACCACTTCGGCCTGAGCGCGTGCTCTGCGCCGCTGGTCCGGCTGTTCACGAAGGCGCGGGTCGTCATCACGTTCCACGGCACGGACATCCTGGGCCCGCTATGGATGCGCGCGGTGTCGAAAACGATGGCCTGCTTCGCGCACGCGTGCATTGGCGTGAGCGCGGAAATTTCATCGCGACTGATCCGGCTGAATAGCCGCTGCGCGACGATCCCGTGCGCCGTCAACGAGACGCTCTTCATTGAGCATCGTGACGATGCGCGTGCGGAATCCGATGTGCCGATCGTCGTCTTTCCGTCGTCGCCGCAGCGGCCGGAGAAGAACTATCCGCTGTTTTCACAGGTGCTGCGGCAGCTTTCGGCGCAACATGGCATCCGGGTTCAGGAGCGGCATATCGACGGTCTCGATCGCAGTGAGGTGCGCGATCTGCTGGCACGTGCCGCGTGCCTGCTGATGACGTCGGCCCGGGAAGGGTCGCCGCAATCGGTCAAGGAGGCGATGGCGCTCAATCTGCCGGTCGTGTCGGTCGATGTCGGCAACGTGCGGCAACTGCTCGAAGGCGTGTCGCCGGGCATGGTCGTGTTCGACCACGACGCGGGTCGGCTCACGAACGAGCTTGCCGATGTGTTGAACGCCGGCGCGCGATCCAACGGGCGCGAGAAACTTGCGGCGCTCGGGTACTTCTCGGCCGACGTGTCGGCGAAGTTGAAGGCGTTGTACACGTCGATTTGCCGGCCGTCCCGGTGCGCTCACGATCGTCCCGATGTCGAACGGCAGGAAAGCGAGGAAATGCAATGAACCGTGCTGAATTCTTTTCATGCCCGATCGACCTGATGTCGATGGACGATACGGTCGAGTGGGTCGGCGCGAGAGTCGAGAAGCGGCAATTCACGCAGCACGTCGTCGTCAACGTCGCGAAGATCGTCAACCTGCAGCGCGACGCGGAACTCGCCGCGTCGGTCCGCGCGTGCGACATCGTCAACGTCGACGGTATGGGCGTCGTCTGGGGCGCGCGGCTGCTCGGCATTCCGGTGCCCGGGCGCGTCGCGGGCGTGGATCTTTTCGTTCGGCTGCTGGCGCTGGCTGACGCGAAAGGGCTACCCGTCTACCTGCTCGGCGCGACACAGGAAATCGTCGAGCGGGTTGCCGGGATCGCGGCAGCGCGCTACCCGCGCTTGCCGATCGCCGGATATCACCATGGCTATTTCTGGGACGACGAGCAGGCGGTCGTGGACGACATTCGCCGGTCAGGCGCGCGACTGCTGTTCGTCGCGATTACGTCGCCGCGCAAGGAGAACTTCATCAATCGCTGGAAATCGCAATTGGGCGTTGATTTCGTGATGGGTGTGGGCGGGGCGTTCGATGTGGTGGCGGGGAAGGTGAAGCGGGCGCCGATCTGGATGCAGCGTAGCGGTCTCGAGTGGGCGTTTCGCGTGATTCAGGAGCCGGGGCGCATGTGGAAACGCTATCTGTCGACCAACAGCCGGTTCCTGGTGATGCTGGCGGGCGCATATGTGTCGCGGGTGTTTCGGCGAAAAGGGGCGTCCGATGCGCGCTAGATTCGTTGCTGCCGCCTGCGTGCTCGTCGCGTCGCTCTGTCACGCGAGCCCGGAAAGCGGCGCGCGTGACGAAACGCGCTTCTATCGGTCGGACTGGGCGAGCGGCATCGATGCGCGGCTTCGTTTGCAGGAACCTGCGCCGCAGAACATCGCGACTGGCGAGCTTCCCGGTATTCACGGCCCGCTGTTGAGGGTGACGATGAATCGTTCGCAGGACTTCAGCGGCGTGGCGAGCGGCACGCCGCGTTCGGAGATCAGCTTTTCCCCGGTGTTTCGCTTCATCAACGGCCGCGATTACGAGGTGCGCTGGTCGACGGTGATTCCAGCCGACTACCGGTTCGATTCCAGGCAGCCTGAACTCATCGCGCAGTTGCATCAGGGCGGCAACGACGGATCGCCGCCGTTCGCGCTGCTGCTGAACGCCGGGAAATATGAGGTCGACGTACGCGGTGCGCCGGGTACGCCGACCCAGTCGTTTGCATTCGGCGACCCGTCGGCGGACCGCGGGCAACCGGTCCGGTGGGTGCTGCGCTATCGGCCGGACGATAGAGGCGGCGACGCGCTGACCGACGTCTTCCGGAACGGCGAGCGCGTCGTGCATGTGACGGGTACGCCGAATGCGTATCCGGACGATCGCCAGGCCTACTTCAAGCTCGGCCTCTACAAGTGGTGGTGGAAGACCCGCCCGTCCGATGTGAACGAGCGGACGATGTATTACGGCGACATCGAAATGAAGGTCTTGCGCTAGGCCGTCTGGCGAGCGGAGTCGGGCCGGGCGTGCGTCGCACCGGCTCCAACGAAGGCTTCCTGAACCGGGTGCGCCGATGCACCTTGTCATGCCCGCCCACCTCACCCGTTCCGGAAAATCTCCGCATACGCACTCAACGCCGGCACCCCGCCCAGGTGCGCATACAACACCTTCGACCCCGGCTCGAATTCCCCGCGCCGCACCTTGTCGATCATCCCGTGCATCGACTTGCCTTCATAGACGGGATCGGTCAGCACGCCTTCGAGCCGCGCGCACAGCCGAATTGCGTCGAGCGTGCCATCGTTCGGCAGCCCATACTCGGGGCCCGCATAACGCGTATCGAGCACGACGTCCGCATCGGTAATCGCGCGCCCGAGTTCGACGAGTTCGGCCGTATGGCGCGCGATGCGCGCGATCTGCGCGTGCGTCTTGTCGGGCGTCGCCGACGCGTCGATGCCAATCACGCGATCCGCGCGCCCGTCGGCCGCGAAGCCGACCACCATCCCGGCCTGCGTGCTGCCCGTCACCGAGCACACGACGATGTAGTCGAATTTGAAGCCCAGCTGCGCCTCCTGCGCGCGCACTTCCTCCGCGAAGCCGACGAAACCGAGCCCGCCGAACGGATGTTCCGAACAGCCGGCGGGAATCGGATACGGCTTGCCGCCGGCCTGTCGCACGCTCTCCATCGCTTCTTCCCAACTGCGGCGGATGCCGATGTCGAAGCCGTCTGCGACGAGCCGCACGTCGGCGCCCATCATGCGCGACAACTGAATGTTGCCGACGCGGTCGTACACGGGGTCGTCGTAGTTGACCCAGTGCTCCTGCACGAGCACGCATTTCATCCCGAGATGCGCGGCGGCGGCCGCGACCTGCCGCGTCTGGTTCGACTGGACGCCGCCGATCGATACGAGCGTGTCCGCGCCTTGCGCGAGCGCGTCGGGGATCAGGTATTCGAGCTTGCGCGTCTTGTTGCCGCCAAACGCGAGGCCGCTGTTGCAGTCCTCCCGCTTCGCATAGAGCTCGACCTTGCCGCCGAGGTGTTCGCTCAGGCGCTTGAGCGGCTGGATCGGGGTCGGGCCGAACGTCAGCGGATAACGGGGGAAGCGTTGCAGGTTCATCGAGGCGTCTCCGGGAAGGTGGTGTGTGTGTCGCACGGGAATCAAGGACTCGGCGCCTGCGCGCAGGCCGGCATCCGATGAAAAAATGATAGGCGTGCACGCGAGAAATGAGCTTGCGAAATAAATAACGTTGGCCTACGTTCATGAGGAACACATCGCCAGTCACGCATTTTCGGTTTTCAAAAAACCATGGAGACGCAATGAAATTAGGCAGGAAACCGGCGGCAGCCATACCCGCACCCGAGTCCACCGCGCCCGCCGCCACGCTCGATCGCATCGACCGCGCGATCCTCCGGTATTTGCAGCAGGACGCATCGATCTCGAACGTGGCGCTCGCCGCGAAAGTCAAACTGAGCGCGCCGGCGTGCCTGCGGCGCGTCGAACGGTTAAAGGAAACGGGGTTGATCCGCGGGATCGTCGCGCTGCTCGACCCGAAGCCGCTCGGCGCGGGCATGCTCGTCGTGATCGGCTTCGTGCTCGATCGCTCGACGCCGGAAGCGTTCGCCGCGTTCGAGAAGGCCGCGCAGAAGGTGTCGGGGTGTGTCGAATGCCATGTCGTGACCGGCGAGTTCGACTACTTCATGCTGGTGCGCACGCGTGACAGCGAGAGCTTCAACCGCTTGCATGCGGAGCAGCTGCTGTACCTGCCGGGCGTGCGGCAGGTGCGCAGCTTCATGGTGCTGAAGGAAATCCTGTCGACGCACGCGCTGCCCGTGTAGCGGCGCGTATGTGCCGCGCGGCCGGCGACGCGTGCGGCGTCAGCCGCGTGCTGATCGGTGGCGCTGCCCGACAGGGCAGCGCACCACGGTGGACACGGCCCGCATGCTCAGCGCTGCCAGGGCGCGTCGCCAGGCTGCCGCATCGTCTTGCCGAGCCGTTCACGCGCGGCACTCACGATCGCCGGGTCGAGTTCGCCGTCATCGGCCAGCGCCTTCAGCGCGGCGAGCACGATGCTCGCGCGATCGACCTCGAAGAATGCGCGCAGCGCGTCGCGCGTGTCGCTGCGTCCGAACCCGTCGGTGCCGAGCGTCAAGTAGCGGCGCGGCACAAACGCACGGATCAGTTCGGGCACCGCGCGCACGTAGTCGGTCGCGGCGATCACGGGGCCTTGCGCCGCCGACAGCATCCGCGTGACATACGGCTCGTCCGCCACCGCACCGAGCCGCGACAGCCGCTCGGCTTCCATCCCGTCGCGCTGCAGTTCGGTGAAGCTCGTGACGCTCCACACGGCCGCGTCGATGCCCCAGTCGTCCTTCAGCAGGCGCTGCGCGGCGAGCACTTCGCCGAGGATCGCGCCCGCGCCGAGCAACTGCACGCGCGCCGTCGCGTTCGATTCGGCCGGCAACAAATGCATGCCCTTCAGGATGCCCGCGCGGCGCGCGTCCGGATCGTCGCCGGGCATCGACGGCTGTGCGTAGTTCTCGTTCGTGACGGTCACGTAATAGAACACGTCGCGTTGCTGCTCGACCATCTCGCGCATGCCCGCATCGACGATCGTCGCGACTTCGTACGCGAACGCCGGATCGTACGCGCGGCAGTTCGGTATCGTCGACGCGGCCAGATGGCTGCTGCCGTCCTGGTGCTGCAGGCCTTCGCCGCCGAGCGTCGTGCGGCCCGACGTCGCGCCGACCAGGAAGCCGCGCGAGCGCTGGTCGGCGGCGGCCCAGATCAGGTCGCCGACGCGCTGGAAGCCGAACATCGAGTAGTAGATGTAGAACGGCAGCATCGGCAGGTCGTGCACGCTGTACGCGGTCGCGGCCGCGATCCACGACGAGATCGCGCCGGCCTCCGAGATGCCTTCCTCGAGTATCTGCCCGCGCGTGTCCTCGCGGTAGTAGAGCATTGAGCCGAGATCCTCGGGCTCGTAGCGCTGCCCGAGCGGCGAGTAGATGCCGACTTGCCGGAACAGGCTCGCCATGCCGAACGTGCGCGCTTCGTCGGCGACGATCGGTACGACGCGCGAGCCGATTGCGCGATCCTTCAGCAGCGCGGCGAGCATGCGCACGAGCGCCATCGTCGTCGACATCTCGCGGCCCGCCGCATCCAGCGCGAACGCACCCCAGGCCGGCGCCGGCGGGACGGTCAGCCCCTCCGACGCCGCCATCCGCCTTCTGGGCAGATAGCCGCCCAGGGCAGCCCGGCGAGCATGCAGGTAGCGCATCTCGCGGCTGTCTTCGGCTGGTTTGTAGAACTTGAGCTGCTCGACGTCGAGATCCGACAGCGGCAGCCGGAAGCGGTCGCGGAACGCCTTCAGGTCGTCGACCTCGAGCTTCTTCTGCTGATGGGTCGTCATCCGCCCCTGGCCGGCCGCGCCCATTCCGTAACCCTTCATCGTCTTCGCGAGGATCACGGTCGGCTGGCCGCGATGGGCCAGCGCGCGTGCATACGCGGCGTGCAGCTTGCGCGCGTCGTGGCCGCCGCGGCGCAGGCGGTCGATCTCCGCGTCGGTGAGTTGGGCGGCGAGCGCTTCGAGCGCGGGGTCCTGACTGAAGAAGCGCGCGCGGTTGTACGCGCCGTCGTTCGCGGAGAAGGTCTGGAACTGGCCGTCGACGGTATCGTCGAACGCGCGTGCGAGCGCGCCTGCGTGGTCGCGCGCGAACAGCGGGTCCCAGTCGGAGCCCCACAACACCTTGAGCACGTTCCACCCGGCGCCCGCGAACAGCGCCTCGAGCTCGTCGATCACGCGGCCGTTGCCGCGCACCGGGCCGTCGAGCCGCTGCAGGTTGCAGTTGATCACGAACACGAGGTTGTCGAGCCCTTCGCGCGCGGCCAGCGACAGCGCGCCGAGCGATTCGGGCTCGTCCATCTCGCCGTCGCCGAAGAAGCCCCACACCGTGCGGCCGGCCGTGTTCGCGAGCCCGCGATGCTGCAGGTAGCGCATGAAGCGCGCCTGGTAGATCGCGTTGATCGGGCCGATGCCCATCGAGCCGGTCGGGAACTGCCAGAAATCCGGCATCAGCCACGGATGCGGATACGAACACAGGCCGGGCCCGGCGATTTCGCGGCGGTAGTGCTTCAGGTGTTCCTCGTCGAGGAAGCCTTCGAGATACGCGCGCGCATAGACGCCCGGCGACGAATGCGGCTGGAAGTAGACGAGGTCGCCGCCAGGGCCGCGTGTGTCGCTTTCGCCGTCGTTGCCGTCGGCCGTTGCCGCGCGGAAGAAATGGTTGAAGCCGACTTCGAACAGGTCGGACGCCGACGCGTAGCTCGCGATGTGGCCGCCCAGCTCGCCGTACGCGCGGTTCGCGCGCACGACCATCGCGAGCGCGTTCCAGCGCAGCGCGGCGGACAGCCGTTCCTCGAGATCGGCATCGCCGGGGTATGCCGGCTGTTCGTGCGCGGCGATCGTGTTCACGTACGGCGTGACGGGCCCGCGCGACGCCGCGAGCCCGCGGGTGTGCGCATGCGCGGCGAGCCGGTCGAGCAGGAACCGCGCGCGATCCTTGCCGACGTGCGCGACGACCGCGTCGAGCGCTTCCAGCCATTCGGCGGTTTCCTCGGGGTCGGCGTCCGCGTGCGCGAGGCCCGCGCGCCGCGTGGCTTCGATACCGTTCGACAGGTCCGTCATCGCAGGTCTCCCGCGCACCGGTTCGAGGCGGCGCGCAATCAGTGGAAATCGGTCGGATCATGCTACCCGCCGATCTGCAAAATATGCGTCTGATTTCATTGGGAATTTGCGCGCTGGTAGTGTAAATATTCCGGTTGTGGCCACTCTTTAGGAATATTTCGACCATGAGCGCAAATCCGCGGCGGCTCGACCGCATCGACATCGGCATCCTGAACCAGCTCCAGCAGAACGCGCGGATCACGAACGCGGAACTCGCGCGCGCCGTGAACCTGTCGGCCACGCCATGCTTCAACCGCGTGCGTGCGCTGGAAAAGCTCGGGCTGTTCCGGCAGCAGGTCACGCTGCTCGATCCCGAGCCGCTCGGGCTGCGGATCAACGTGTTCATCCAGGTCAGCCTCGAGAAGCAGGTCGAGGATGCGCTGCAGCGCTTCGAGGATGCGCTGCAGCGCTTCGAGGAGGCGATCTCGCAGCGGCCTGAGGTGATGGAGTGCTACCTGATGTCGGGCGACGCCGACTACCTGCTGCGCGTCGTGATGCCCGACATGCGCACGCTCGAGCGTTTCATCATCGAGCGGCTCACGACGATTCCCGGCGTGTCGAACATCCGGTCGAGCTTCGCGCTGAAGCAGGTGCGCTACAAGACCGCGCTGCCGCTGCCGGCGGCGGGGCTCACGCTCGTCGATCCGGACGAATCGGCGTCCGACTGGAGCTGAGCGACGCGCTGCCAGCCTGTCCGTTTGCCGACACGCAGGTAACGAAACGATGACACGCGCTGCACGGCGCGGCGACGGATCGAACCCGTCATCGAACCCATCGCACGAGCACGCCTCGTACGCCAGTCGGGCCGCCCGCGCCTTCGAGGCACGGCGCGGGCCAATCACGTATGCTCGTCCGGTCCGCGGCGCGTGCGAACGCGCGGGCGGGGCGGGCATGTCTCGGTCAATCAACGCGTGAGGGCATCATGGCAAGACAGACGATGGCGGAATATCTGGCGAAGACGCTGGCGGCGGCGGGCGTCGAGCGCATCTGGGGCGTGACAGGCGACAGCCTGAACGGCCTGTCGTTCAGCCTGGCCCAGATCGGCTCGATCCGCTGGATGCACACGCGGCACGAGGAAAGCGCCGCGTTCGCGGCCGGTGCGGATGCCGCGTCGACCGGGCGGCTCGCGGTGTGCGCGGGCAGTTGCGGCCCCGGCAACCTGCACCTGATCAACGGGCTGTACGACTGTCACCGCAATCACCAGCCGGTGCTCGCGATCGCCGCGCACATTCCGTCGACCGAGATCGGGCTCGGCTACTTTCAGGAAACCCATCCGCAGGAGCTGTTCCGCGAGTGCAGCCACTTCGCGGAGCTGGTGACCAACGCGTCGCAGTTTCCGCGCGTGCTCGCGCGTGCGATGCGCACCGCGATCGAGGAGCGCGGCGTCGCGGTGATCGTGCTGCCGGGCGACATCGCGCTCGGCGACGGCCCGGACGAGCTGCCTGCGTGGAGCGAATCGGCGCCGCCGTCGATCGTGCCGGCCGATGCCGATCTCGACCGGCTCGCGGCGCTGCTGAATGCGTCCGACGCGGTCACGCTGCTGTGCGGCAGCGGCACGCAGGGCGCGCACGACGAAGTGGTCGCGCTGGCCGACACGCTTGGGGCGCCGGTCGTGCATGCGCTGCGCGGCAAGCAGTTCGTCGAATGGGATAATCCGTTCGACGTTGGGATGACGGGGCTGATCGGATTCAGTTCGGGTTATCACGCGATGGAATCGTGCGACACGCTGCTGATGCTCGGCACGGATTTCCCGTACCGGCCGTTTTATCCGTCGAACGCGAAGGTCGCGCAGATCGACTGGAAGGGCTCGCAGCTCGGCCATCGCGCGCCGCTCGCGCTCGGCCTCGTCGGCACCGTGAAGGACACGATCGCGGCGCTGCTGCCGCGCCTCACGCGCAAGACGCAGTGGCGCTTCCTCGAGAATGCGCTGAAGCACTACACGGCCGCGCGCAAGGGGCTCGACGATCTCGCGGTGGCGGAGCCGCCGGGCCGCGCGATCCATCCGCAATACCTGACGAAGATCGTCGACGAAGTCGCGGCCGACGATGCGATCTTCACGGCCGACGTCGGCACGCCCACGCTGTGGGCCGCGCGCTACCTGACGATGAACGGCAAGCGGCAACTGCACGGCTCGTTCAATCACGGCTCGATGGCGAACGCGATGCCGCAGGCGCTCGGCGCACAGGGCGCGCATCCGGGGCGGCAGGTCGTGTCGCTGTCCGGCGACGGCGGGCTGTCGATGCTGCTCGGCGATCTGCTGAGTGCGCGCCAGCTCAAGCTGCCGATCAAGATCGTCGTCTACAACAACAGCCTGCTCGGCTTCGTGTCGATGGAGCTGAAGGCGGCCGGTTATCTCGATACCAACGTCGACCTGAGCCCGACCGACTTCGCGGCGATCGCGAAGGGCGCGGGCATCTTCAGCGTGCGCGTCGAGCATTCGGAGAACGTCGAGCAGGCGTTGCGCATGGCGTTCGAGCATGACGGGCCGGCGGTGGTCGACGTCGTCACGTCGAAATACGAGCTTGCGATGCCGCCGAAGATCGAGCTCGCGCATGCGAAAGGCTTCAGCCTGTTCATGCTGCGCGCGATCCTCAGCGGCCGCGGCGACGAGATCGTCGAGCTCGCGCGAACCAACCTGCGGTGATGCGTGCCGCGCGTGGCGCATCGTGCGTCGCGCGCTGTCGTATCGCCGAACAACACGAAAGCATGGAAATCCAGATTCGCGCATACGAAGCATCCGACCTGAGCACACTGTCGGCCATCTGGTTCGACGCATCGATGCTCGCGCATCCGTTCCTCGGCGAGGCGCGTCTGCGCGCGCAACGCACGCTCGTCGAGGACATCTATCTGCCCGGCTCGGAAACCTGGGTCGCGTGTCGCGCGGACGAGCCGGTCGGCTTCATCGGCCTGCTCGACGCGTCGATCGGCGGGCTGTTCGTCGCGCCGGGGATGCACGGCCACGGCATCGGCCGCGCGCTGGTCGCGCATGCGCTGGCGATCAAGGGCACGCTCGACCTGGAGGTGTATGCGGACAATCGTGCCGCCTGCGCGTTCTACGCACGGCTCGGCTTCGAGGAAGTGTCGCGGCGCGATGAGGACGACGACGGCTTGCCGTTTGCGAATATCCGGATGCGCTCGACGCGCTGAGCGCGCGGGCGGAATCGCTGTGTCGCGCGGCGCGCTGGCTGCGATGGGCGGGCAGGGTGCCGCGTGCGCTCAAGCGGGCGCCGCTTCGCGCCCGGCGGCAGCCCACTCGCGCACGGCTTCCACGAACAGCCGCAGCGCGGCCGGCGGATGGCGGTTCGCCGGATAGTAGAGGCACAGGCTGTCGAAGGTCTGGCTCCACTCGGGCAGCACACGAACCAGTCGGCCGGATGCCAGATGATCGTGGACGCGCGATTCCGTGACCCATGCGATCCCGATGCCGGCCAGCGCCGCGTCGATCATCAGGTTCTGGTTGCCGAGCGTCAGCGGCCCGTCGACATCGACGCTCACGCGCTTGCCGTCGCGCGTCAGGTCCCAGCGATAGAGCGTGCCGCTTTCGAAGCGGTACCGGATGCACGCGTGACGCATGAGGTCCTGCGGGCTTTCCGGCGGCGCGTGCCGCGACAGGTACGCGGGCGATGCAACCGTGATGAAGCGCATCGCGTCGCCGAACCGCACGGCGATCATGTCGCGCGGCACGTCCTCGTGCACGCGGATGCCGGCGTCGAAACCCTGGTCGACGATGTCGATCAGCCGTGAATCGACGACGAATTCGACGTGAATATCCGGATAGCGCGCGACGAAGGCCGGCAGTACATGCCGGATCAGCGGGCGCGATGCCGCCTCCGACGCGCTGATCCGGATCTGGCCGGACGGCCGGTTGCGGGCGGTCGCGGCGTCGTTCATCGCATCTTCGAGATCGGCCACCGCGGGCCGCACGCGCAGCAGCAATTGTTCGCCGGCCTCCGTCAGTGCGACGGAGCGCGTCGTGCGGTTGAACAGCCGCACGCCGAGCCGCGCTTCGAGATGGCGGATCGCGTGGCTCAGCGCCGACGGCGACACGCCCAGGATGCGCGCCGCGCCGCTGAAGCTGCGCTGCTCCGCGATCGTGATGAAGGTCGTCAGTTCGCCGAGGCCGGTGCGGAGCATTTATGAAATTTCCTCAATAACGCATGAAATGGTACGCCGATTGTTGAGTCGTATCCATCAACCTACACTGGCTTCCTCGGCATCCCGTCGATCGTCATCACTTTCAGCAGGAGAAATTCATGCAGACACGCGTACTTGGAAAGAGCGGCCTCGCAGTCTCGGCAATCGGGCTCGGCTGCATGGGATTGAGTTACGGCTACGGCCCCGCCACCGACAAGGCGAGCGGCATCGCGCTGATTCGCGCCGCGTTCGAGCGCGGCGTGACGTTCTTCGATACGGCGGAAGCGTACGGCCCGTTCGTCAACGAGGAACTCGTCGGCGACGCGGTCGCGCCGTTTCGCGATCAGGTCGTGATCGCCACCAAGTTCGGCTTCGAGAACGCCGAGCCGATGAAGGGTGTCGACAGCCGGCCGTCGCATATCCGCGAGGTGGCCGATGCGGCGCTGAAGCGGTTGAAGATCGATCGCATCGATTTGTTCTACCAGCATCGCGTCGATCCGAACGTGCCGATCGAGGACGTGGCCGGCACGGTCAAGGACCTGATCCGCGAAGGCAAGGTCGCGCATTTCGGGCTGTCGGAAGCCGGTGAGCAGACGATTCGTCGCGCGCACGCGGTGCAGCCGGTGGCCGCGCTGCAAAGCGAGTATTCGCTGTGGTGGCGCGAGCCGGAGGCGCGCATTCTGCCGACGCTCGAGGAGCTCGGCATCGGCTTCGTGCCGTTCAGTCCGCTCGGCAAAGGCTTCCTGACCGGCGCGATCGATGCGAGCACGACGTTCGCCGAGAACGACTTCCGCAACGTCGTGCCGCGTTTCTCGGAGGAAAACCGCAAGGCCAATGCGGGCCTCGTCGAGTTGCTCGGCCGGATCGCGACGGACAAAGGCGCGACGCGCGCGCAGATCGCGCTTGCCTGGCTGCTGGCCCGCAAGCCGTGGATCGTGCCGATTCCGGGCACGACGAAGCTGCACCGGCTCGACGAAAACGTGGGTGCGGCCGCCGTCGAGCTGACGGCCGATGATCTCGCCGCGATCGAGACGGCGCTGCAGCAGGTCCGGATCGTCGGCGAGCGTTATCCCGCGCAATTTCAGCAGCGCGTCGATCGCTGATGCGGTGCGGGCGCGCAGCACAGGAGCGGGAGGCTGCGTACTAGGGACAATCTTCACGTCGCCTTAAGTTTGCGTTTCCTAGAATCGATTTGATCGTCGCTCTTCCTGCGGCGGACCGATTCGTCCAGGAGGATGCACGTGAAAAAGCCCCGTGTCGCCGCAGCCCTGTTCCACGAAGTCATCGGCGCGTCGAAGCCGGCTGCACAACTGCTTGAGGATGGCCAATGATCTGGCCGAACGCGTGGCGTGTCTCGGCACTGTTCGTGCGCGAGTGGGTCGGCCGTCCGTCCGCGGTGGGCGCGTTGTGCCCGAGTTCGCGGCATCTGGCGCGCGAGATGGCAGATGCGGTGCCGGACGGCGACGGGCTGGTCGTCGAACTCGGCGGCGGCACCGGCGCGATCACCGCGGCGCTGCTCGAACGCGGCGTCGCGCCGCGGCGCCTCGTCGTGGTCGAGCGTTCGCCGGCGTTCGTGCAGCACCTGCGGCGGCGCTTTCCGGATGTGTCGGTGGTGTGGGGCGATGCGCGGCAGCTCGAGCGGCTGCTGCCGCCCGGCGCGCGGGTCGATGCGATCGTGTCGTGCCTGCCGTTGCGCACGCTGCCGCGCGACGACGTGACGGCCATCGTCGATCAATGCCGCCGTGTGCTGCCGGCCGATGGCGTGCTGATTCAATTCACCTACGATTTGCGACCGCCCGGCCGTCATCCGCTGGGCGATCCGGCATTTATTGCCAGCGGCAGCCGGATCGTCTGGGCAAATATTCCGCCTGCGCGCATCGTGACTGTGCGCGGCGCCACCGCCGAAGCCGACGGCTGACGCCGCCGCGAGCCCGGCCCCGCCACGCCGGTTTCTTTCGTAAGTCATACAAATCCTTCCAATTACCATTCATATTGCCGTCACATCAGGTTCCTACCATCGCCTTTCATTTCGAAAGCATCAACGGCGGGGAGAACCGGCAACATGAATCGAATCAAAATGGCGGCGCTGCTGTGTACCGGCGCCTTTGCGCTTGCCGGATGCGGCAGCGACGACGGCCCGACCAGCACGTCGCCCACGCAGCCGCCCGTTCAGACGGCGGCGCGCAACGTGATCTTCTTCCTCGGCGACGGGATGGGGATCACGACGCTGACGGCCGCGCGAATCTTTGCGGTCGGTGAGGACGGCGCGCTCACGATCGACACGCTGCCCGAATCCGCGTTCGTGAAGACCTATTCCAACGATGCGCAGGTCACCGACAGCGCGCCGTCGATGTCGGCCTACATGACCGGCGTCAAGACCAACAACGAAGTGATTTCGATGTCGCCGGACACGAAGGCGATCGAGCCGAGCGCCGCGCTCACCGGTAACTGCGGCGCGGGTTACAACGGCGCGCTGGGCGACGGCGTCGACGTCGTGCTCGGCGGCGGTACGCAATTCTTCGTACCGAAGGACGGCGGCGGCAAGCGCACCGACGGGCGCAACCTGGTCAACGAGCTGAAGGCCAAGGGCTACGCGTTCGCGCAGAATCGCGACGACCTGCTGTCCGCGGATGCGACCAAGAACGGGAAGCTGGTCGGGTTGTTCTCGTCGAGCCACATGAGCTACGACCTCGATCGCGGCGCGACCAAGGAACCGAGCCTGTCCGACATGGCGACGCGCGCGCTCGACGTGCTGCAGAAGAACCCGAACGGCTATTTCCTGATGGTCGAAGGCGGCCGGATCGATCACGCGCTGCACGACACCAACGCGAAGCGCGCGCTGCAGGACACGGTCGCGTTCGACAACGCGATCAAGGCGACGCTCGACAAGGTGCGCAAGACCGATCCCGACCTGAAGAACACGCTGATCGTCGTCACCGCCGACCACGATCACACGCTGGTGTTGAACGGCTATGCGGCGCGCACCGGCAAGACCGAAGCGGGCAAGCCCGGCGTGCTGGGCGTGCTGCGCAACTACCAGACGGGCTCGGTCGCGAAGGATGCGGACGGCGCGCCGTACACGATCATCGGCTTCGGCAACGGCGAGAACCGCGTGCAGGGCAGCCGCGCGGGCACCACGCTCACCGATGCGGTGACGGGCGCCGACGACTATCGCCAGGAGGCGGTCGTGCGGATGGACAAGGGCAACGAGACGCACGGCGGCACGGATGTGTTCCTCGGTGCGATCGGCCGCGGCGCGGATGCGTTCCACGGCGTGATCGAGAACAACAAGGTCTTCGAGCTGGTGCGCAACGCGGTGCAGCTTTGAGCGCCGACCATACGGGTACAGGGGAATACAGGATGTCGACCATCAAGTGCATCGCGGCGGCGCTGGCCGTCGCGGGTTTCGCATGCGGCGCGGCGCAGGCCGCCGGCCAGGCGAAGAACGTGATTTTCTTTCTCGGCGACGGCATGGGGCCGACGACCGTGACGGCGAGCCGGATCTACAAGGTCGGCGAGTCGGGTCAGCTGACCATGGAGAAGCTGGCGCGCACCGCGCGCGTCAAGACCTTCTCGAACGACGCGCAGACCACCGACAGCGCACCGTCGATGGCCGCGTACATGACCGGCGTGAAGATGAACAACGAAGTGCTGTCGATGTCGTCGGACACGCGCGCGGTCGCACCGGGCAACGACGCCAACGGCAACAAGACGGTCAACAACTGCGCACCGGGCAACGGCCAGCCGGTCGCGACGTTGCTGGAACTGGCGAAGGCGCGCGGCAAGGCGGTCGGCGCGATCACGACGACCGAGCTCACGCATGCGACGCCTGCGGCGACGTATTCGCACATCTGCCATCGCGATGCGCAATACGACATCGCGGCGCAGGCGGCGCCGGGCGGCGCAGGCTACAACGCGGCGCTCGGCGACGGCGTCGACGTGCTGATGGGCGGCGGCCGCAACCACTGGACGCCGTTCGATCCGGTGGCCAACAAGCGCGGCCGCGCGGACGGGCGCAACCTGCTCAACGAGATGAAGGCGAAGGGCTACACGGTCGTGGCCACGAAGGATCAGCTCGCGCAGGCCGGCAACGGCAAGCTGGTCGGTTTGTTCAGCTCGACGAGCCATCTCGAGTACGAGCTGGACCGCGTGGCGGGCAAGGGCGAAGGCCCGTCGCAGCCGAGCCTTGCCGACATGACGTCGAAGGCGATCGACGTGCTGTCGAAGAACTCGAACGGCTATTTCCTGATGGTCGAGGGCGGCCGGATCGACCATGCGCTGCACGGCACCAACGCGAAACGGGCGCTGGAAGACACGGCGGCGTTCGACGAAGCGATTCGCGTCGCGCTGTCGAAGGTCGACCTGTCGAATACGCTGATCGTCG
Source organism: Burkholderia stabilis (assembly GCF_001742165.1). Classification (NCBI taxonomy): domain Bacteria; kingdom Pseudomonadati; phylum Pseudomonadota; class Betaproteobacteria; order Burkholderiales; family Burkholderiaceae; genus Burkholderia; species Burkholderia stabilis. The sequence goes on from NZ_CP016443.1 coordinate 2,557,947, forward strand.
TGACGGCCGACCACGACCACACGATGACGATCAACGGTTATTCGAAGCGCGGCAATCCGATTCTCGACATCAGCCGCAACTACCGCGACGGCCAGCCGAGCAAGGACGCCGACGGCAATACCTACACGACGCTGGTGTTCGGCAACGGCGCGAACCGGCCGAACGTGCGGACGTCGGTCGATTCGGCCACGGCGACGAACGAAGCGTATCTGCAGGAAGTCGGCGTGCGGATGGGCAGCGCGGGTTCGGAAACGCACGGCGGCGGCGACGTGATGCTGTTTGCCGATGGCGCGGATGCGAAGGCGTTCAAGGGGACGATCGACAACACGAAGGTGTTCGGTCTCGTGCGATCGGCGTTCGGTTTCTGAGGCCGGCGACTTCACGATGAACGGAAACCTGCGATGAAACGCCATTTCCTCTGCGCGCTCGCGTGCGGGCTGGCCGCGCTGCCCGCCTTCGCGGCGGCCGACCTCGACGCCGTGCTGCTGCACGAAAGCCGCACGGTGACGGCCGACGGCGTGACGCGCACGACGACGTACCGCGAACGGATGGTGCGGCGCGACGGCCACGTGTGGGTCGAGCGCGTCCTGCCCGTCGCGGCGGCGGGCGGCGATCACGCCGACGATCACGATCACGGCCATGACCACGACGGTCGCGTTCCCCAGGGCATGCAGCGCGCGGCAGCTCACGCCGGCCACAAGCACTTCAACTTCCAGGCGGCCGCGCGGCACGTCACGTATGACGGCAAGACGGCGCGCATCGAATACGTGGATGCGGCGACCCGGACGGTCGTCGGCGTGCCGCCGGCCGAGTACGAAACCACCGGCTTCGACGGCTCGTGGGACAACGCGTACTACGTGACGCCGCCGTCGCAGTTGAAGCGGCTCGCGGCCGCGAAGCGCGGCGACGCGCCCGGCACGCTCTGGTATGAGCAGGCGGTCGAGTCGCCCGGCGCGCGCGGAGTGAACCGGATCCTGTGGAGCGAACGGCTGCAGGCGCCGCTGTCGATCGAATACCGGAGCGCCGACGGCCGCGTCGTGCGCAAGCTGACGTTGACGCAGGCGCCGGCTGCGCGGCGCGAGTCGTTGCCGTGGACGACGCTCGCCGGCTATACGCGCAAGGAATACGCCGACTATCTGGATTGACCGGCGGGCGGCCGCGATCAACCGATGACGCGGCCGCCCGGTCGATCGACCATTCTCACGCGGGGCTTGCGGTCAGACCGGCCGGTATCGCTCGATACGGCCGGGCTCTGGCCGTTTTTTTCCTTCTCCCGCAGATATCCCGCTTGGATTTCAGACGGCGCGCTAGAACCGCGCGCCGTCCGGCACGCGCGGCGAAGGCCGCGACGCGACCCGTTTGATGAAGCGGTCGAGTGGCGTCGCATAACCGCGCGCGATGACTGCGCTCAATGCGGCCGACAGCGCCAGATACGCGACGAGCAACCCCAGCTTGGCGTCGCCGTGCGTGCCCGATGGCGGCCAGAACGTGCGCAGCACGCCGAGCACGATCAGATGGAACAGATACAGCTCGTAGCTGAGCCGGCCGCTCCAGCGCAGCGGCGCGAGCAGGCGGCCGTGCGCGCGTGCGCGTTCGGCATGCGCGCCGATCAGCAGCACGGCGGTGCCGAGCGCCATCGCGGAGACGCCCGCGACATGGCTTTCCGCGATCGGCCACGCGAGATAGAGCGCTGTCATCGCCGCTGCCGCGAGCCATTGCACGGGCGCTGCCGCGAGCGCCTGCCAGCGCGCGCGTTCGGCCAGCAACGCGGTGCAGCAGCCGATCGCGATGCCGTCGAAGCACGCGAAATACGCATACAGGAAACCGCCTTCGTCGCCCGGATGCGTGAAGCGGTACACGGGGCCGATCGCGGCGATCAGCAGCCAGAACGCGAACAGCCGCGTGTCGCGGCGCAGGGCGATGCACAGCAGCGGAAACGACAGGTAGAACACCTCTTCGACGGATAGCGACCACAGCACGCCGAGCGCGTAGTTGACCCATCCGTAGGCGCCGATCAGCACGTTCATCCAGAACGTGAGCGACGCGAGGTTCACGAGCCAGAACGACACGGCGACGCCCTGCGGCGCGTGGTTCGTGAAGATCGGCACGCCGGCCGCCGCGAGGCCGTTGACGAGCGCGAGCAGCAGGAGCAGGCACGGGACGATGCGCGCGACGCGCGATACGTAGAACGCGCGCACGTCGAGCGCGCCGAGGCTGCCCCAGCGGCGGCGCGCATTCGACGTGATCAGGTAGCCCGAGATCACGAAGAACATCGTCACGCCGTAGTTGCCGTTGCGCACGACCGCATGCACGGTGTCCCAGCCGAGCACGCGTGCGAGCGCCGTCTCGCGCAGCGGATACGCGATGTTGAAGTGATGCAGCAGGACGAGCAGGATCGACACGCCGCGCAGCAGGTCGATCCGCGTGTTGCGCGGGGCGGCGCTCATTGCGGCCGGCCCGGCTCGGCGAGCGCCGGCAGCGCGTCGAGGAACGTGTCGCGCGCACGCAGGCCGGCGTTCGGCGTCTGTCGCTGGTCGTCCTGGATCAGATACGCGAACGCGAGCTTGCGCGTCCCCTTCGCCGCCCAGCCGACGAACCAGCCATACGCGTGCGACGCGTCGTATTTGAGCCCCGGCGACCCGGTGCCGGTCTTGCCGTGCACGATCCAGCCGTCCGGCTGCCTGTCGATCAGCGTGATCCGCTCGGTCATGTCATACGCATGCGCGCTGACCGGCAGCGTCCGGTTCGCGATCCCGCGCATGAAGCCGACCTGTTCGAGCGGCGAGATCCGCAACGACGAATTGACCCAGGCGCCCATCACGCCGCTCGATTCGCCCTGCTGGCGGGTGACGTCCGCGTTGCCGTAGCCGAATGCGCTCGTGTACTGCTGGAAACGCGCTTGCCCGAGCGCCTGCGCGACCTGCTGCGAATACCAGAAGATCGACAGCTTCATCCAGCGTGCCGGGTCGGTCGGTTCGCGCCAGGGCGCACCGCCCCAGTCGGGGTAGCCGGCGTGGAAGTCGAGCGTTGGCGTATGTTCGTCCTTCAGGACGCCGGCATCGAAGCCCATCAGGCTGATCGCGACCTTGAACGTCGACGCGGGCGTGACACGGGTTGCGCAATCGCCTTGCTGCACGAGCATCTGGCCGGTGGTTGCATCGGCAACCACGGTGCAGACGGGGCGGGCCTGAACGGAAGCCGCGGCCAGCAGGCCGGCGGTGAAGGCGAGCAGCGTGCGGCGCCAGGGTTTCAAGCGGGACTCCTTCGGGAGAGGGAAGACGCGCCGGGTATGCAGGACCGATGCCATGGACGGCGCGCGCGGGAATCGCACAGTGTAGCGGTGGATCGACGCTGGCTGACCTGTCACGGTTGCCGGGCCGCGCCCCATGAAAAAACCCGCCGGCAGGCGTATGCCTGCGGGCGGGCGAAGACACCTCGGGCCGACCGGCGCGGGTGTCGCGTGAAGAACGGAGAACCGGGCTGCGTCAGAACTTGTGGCGCAGCGCGAGACGCACGGCCACCTGGTTCGACGTCGACGACGGCGCGTCGGTGCCGGGGATGAACGCCTGGTCGAGGATCGAGTTCGTCTTGTCGCCGGCAATGTGCTGGTACGCGGCCTGCACGTACACGTCGGTGCGCTTCGACAGGTTGTAGTCGGCCATCAGCCCGACCGAGTGGATCTTCGGCTTCGCGTCGCCGGTCGACGCGTCGTACTTCTCGAGCGACAGCACGTACTGCGCGCCCACCATGAACGCCGGCGTGATCTGGTACGAACCGTTCACCTCGAAGTTCTGGTACTTGATCGCGCTGACCGTCGCTCCCGGCGCGATGATCGCGCCCGGCGTGCCGAGGTAGCCGTTGCCGGTCGGGTTCTTGTAGTTCGAGTTCGTGTACGCGAAGCCGACCGTCGCGGGCCCGAACGTGTAGTTGATGCCCGCGCCGAACACGCGCATGCGCTCGGCGATGTAGCTCGCGTCGTTCGCGGTGATCGCGCCGGCCGAGCCGTCGCCCGGATGGTTCGCCTGCAGGTAGGCGGCGCCGATCAGCAGCCCGTTGTTCTGGTATTGCGCGCCGAAGCTGTATGCGCGGTTGTCCGAGAAGCCCGTGCTGTTGCTGAAGCTGTAAGCGCCGCCGAACTGGAAGCCGCCGAAGTTTGGGCTCGCGTACTTCACCGTGTTGTCGAGGCGGAACGAGTTGTCGGTGTTGTCGTTGTCGAACGGGTGTGCGAGCAGGTAGCCGCCCCAGTTGCCGTTGGCGGTGGTCGGCGCGAGATAGTCGACGACGGAGTCGTACTGGCGGCCGAACGTCAGCGTGCCGTATTGCGTCTGGCTCAGGCCGACGTACGCCTGGCGGCCGAACATGCGGCCGCCCTGGTTGAGCCGGCCGCTGTTCACGTCGAAGCCGTTTTCGAGCTGGAAGATCGCCTTCATGCCGCCGCCGAGATCCTCGCTGCCCTTCAGGCCCCAGCGGCTGCCCTGCGCATAGCCGCTCGCCATTTCGTAGACGTGGCCGGTGCCGACGTTGTTCGTGTAGTTCAGGCCTTCGTCGATCACGCCGTACAGCGTGACGCTGCTTTGCGCGAACGCGGGGGACGCAAAGGCGGTCGTTACGGCGAGCGCCGTCAGGGTCTTTTTCATTGAGATCTCCGGGATATCCAGCTTGTATCGGTTGTCGTGAACGCGTCCGGCGAGGCGCGTCCCGTCATCCGGGGCGATCCGGCGCAGCGCGTGCGGCGCCGGGGCGCGCGATGCGCGGCGGCGCGGCGACCGGCGGCGTCGGGTCGTGTCTCCTCCGTTGACACCGCGCATTCTTCCGAAGCCGAATCGGAATCGAAAGCGAGTAATTTCGATGGATGGGATCGGGATCGCCAATGGGGGCGCGGCAGACGGTTTCGGCAGCCGAAACGGCGCGTGCGCGGCCGTGGCGCCACGCCGGCCGGACAACCGCCGGCCGTTGTCGCGAGACGGCCCGCGCCGGCCCGTGCGCCGTCTCGAGAAACCGGCCGGGAGCCCCGTCCGGCGGGCCTAGCGGGGCGCCTGGCGATCGATTGGCGCTGCCGATTGCAATGATCGGAATTACTCGTTTCCCTAAACAAATTGGCCGCTCAAACATGCAGGCTGACCGGACGTGGATGGATTCGCGATTCGCCGGCCGCCGCGCATGCCGCGGCGCACAAACAACAGATTCGATTTGGAGACGACCCACCATGCAGATTCGACGACTGAAAACGGTCCTTCTCGCCGCCGCGGCGATCCTGTCCGCGCCCGTGGCCCACGCGGCCGGCGGCGCGTGCGCGGACGGCAAGACGGTCCATTTCGCGGGCATCACGTGGGAGAGCGGGTCGTTCGCGACCGAGGTGTTGCGGCAGATCATGGAGAAGGGCTACGGCTGCAAGACGGACGTCGTGCCGGGCAGCACGGCCGCGACCGAAACGGCGCTCGCGCGCAACGACCTGCAGATCTGGGCCGAGCAGTGGACGGGCCGCAGCGAGATCACCGCGAAGGCCGTCGCGTCGGGCGCCGTGAAGCTGATCGGCGACACGTTGCCGGGCGGCACAACCGAAGGCTGGTTCGTGCCCGAATACGTGGTGAAGGGCGATCCGGCGCGCAACATCAAGCCGGTCGCGCCGGGGCTCGTGTCGGTCGACGATCTGCCGAAGTACAAGCAGGTGTTCGCCGACGAGGAGGAACCGGACAAAGGCCGCTTCCTGAACTGCCCGACCGGCTGGGACTGCGAGCGCGTGAACACGCGCCTGCTGCGCGTGCTGAAGCTCGACCAGTCATATACGAACTTCCACCCGGGCACGGGCGCGGCGCTCGACGCGGCGATCGCGTCCGCGTACCAGCGCGGCGCGCCGATCGTGTTCTATTACTGGGGCCCGGCCGCGCTGATGGCGAAATACAAGTTCGCCGCGCTGAAGATGCCGGCCTATAACGAAGCATGCTGGAAGACGCTGCGCGACGAGAGCAGCACGCATCAGTGCGCGTCGTCGTACATGGTGTCGCGGCTGACGGTCGGCGTGTCGAAGCCGTTCGCGGATGCGAACCCCGATCTCGTCGGCGTCTTCGGCAAGGTGCGCTTTCCGATGGACTTCCTGAACCAGACGATCCTCGAGATGACGACGAAGAAGATCGACGGCGCGGCGATGGCCACGCAGTTCCTGAAGACCCGCCAGGACATGTGGAAGCAGTGGGTGCCGGCCGACGTCGCGCAGAAGATCGCCGGCAGCCTGAAGGGCGCGTAACCTGCGCGCGGCGGCGGGCCCGCGCCTGCCGCCGCCGTCACGCGCCTTCGCGGCGCGACGGAGAACGATCATGAACGGCTTCTTTCTGCACCTGTCGATCGCCGACTGGGTCAACAGCGCGCTCGAGACTTTCGTCGCGCAGTACGGCGACAGCTTCCATCACTTCAGCACGATGCTGCTGCGCTACTTGCTCGTGCCGCTCGAAGGCGCGCTGCGCGTGGCGCCGCCGTGGCTCGTGCTGCTGGTCGTCGGCGCGATCGCGTGGAATGCGACGCGCCGCGTCGGCCTCGGCGCGCTCTTCATGCTGCTGCTCTACGCGATCGGCTGCTTTGGCCTGTGGGACAAGCTGATGCAGACGCTCGCGCTGATGCTCGTCTCGACGGTGCTGTCGGTCGCGATCGGCGTGCCGGTCGGCATCCTCGCGTCGCGCAGCGCGTGGCTGCGCCGGATGCTGTTGCCGGTGCTCGACGTGATGCAGACGCTGCCGAGCTTCGTGTACCTGATCCCGGTGCTGATGCTGTTCGGGCTCGGCAAGGTGCCGGCGATCCTCGCGACGATCATCTATGCGCTGCCGCCGCTGATCCGGCTGACCGATCTCGGCATCCGCCAGGTCGACCCGGACGTGACGGAAGCCGCGCGGGCGTTCGGCACGACGCGCTGGCAACTGCTCGTGAACGTGCAGATGCCGCTCGCGCGGCCGAGCATCATGGCCGGCATCAACCAGACGACGATGATGGCGCTGTCGATGGTCGTGATCGCGTCGATGATCGGCTCGCGCGGGCTCGGCGAGGACGTGCTCGCGGGCATCCAGACGCTCGACGTCGGCAAGGGCACGCAGGCCGGCCTCGCGATCGTGATCCTCGCGATCGTGATCGACCGGATCAGCCAGGGCTTCGGCCAGGAGCGGCGCGCGCGCCGCCGGCTCGCGCAGCAGCGCCGGCAGAAGGGCGCATCGCGCGTGCCGTACCGGCTGCCGCGCAAGGCGTCGTCGGCGGGCGTCGATTCGAATCAGGCGACGCAATCGTCGCGCGCATAGGAACGGAGGCGAACATGGCGACCATCGACGTCAAACACGTGTACAAGCTGTTCGGACCGCAGGCCGCGCATGCGCGCGTGCTCGACCTGCTGCGCTCGGGCAAGCGCAAGGCCGACGTGCTGGCCGAAACGGGCTGCAACGTCGGGCTCAACGACGTAAGCCTCGGCATCGAGTCGGGCGAGATCTTCGTGATCATGGGGCTTTCGGGCTCCGGGAAGTCGACGCTCGTGCGGCACTTCAACCGGCTGATCGAGCCGACGGCCGGCGAGATCGTGATCGACGGCAGCGACGTGATCAAGCTCGATGCACACGGGCTGCGCGAGCTGCGCCGCTACAAGGTCAGCATGGTGTTCCAGAACTTCGGGCTGCTGCCGCATCAGACCGTGCTCGACAACGCCGCGTATGCGCTGCGCACGCGCGGCGAGAAGCGGCACGATGCGGCCGACGCGGCGCGCAACTGGCTGACGAAGGTCGGGCTCGACGGCTACGGCGATCATTACCCGGACGAGCTGTCGGGCGGGATGCGGCAGCGCGTCGGGCTGGCCCGTGCGCTGGCCGCCGATACCGACGTGCTGCTGATGGACGAGGCGTTCTCCGCGCTCGATCCGCTGATCCGCACCGAGATGCAGGATCAGCTGCTCGAATTGCAGGCGACGCTGGCGAAGACGATCGTGTTCATCACACACGATCTCGACGAGGCGCTGCGAATCGGCGACCGCATCGCGATCCTCAGGGACGGCACGCTCGTGCAGGTCGGCACGCCGGACGACATCCTGTCGCGTCCGGCGGACGACTACGTGCGGCGGTTCGTCGAGAAACGCACGAGCGCGAACTGACGCGCGGGGCCGGTCAGGCCGCGCGGTGCGCGGCCGTCGTCAGCACGATCTTGCCGATGTGAACGCCCGAATCGATCAGCACGTGCGAATCGCGCGCGTCGTCGAGCAGGAAGGTTCGGAACACCTGCGGCTTGACCGTGCCGGCCGCGATATGCGGCCACAGGTGTTGTTCCAGTTCGGCGATGAGCGCGCCTTTCTCCTCGGGCGTGCGCGAGCGCAGCGTCGAACCGATATGCGTGAGACGCTTGGTCATCATCGGCCACACGTCGAGCTCCTTCGCCGGCCCGGCGAGCGCGCTGACCTGCAGGATCCGCCCGTTCATCGCCGCGGCCCGGTAATTGCGCGCCACGTAGTCGCCCGCGATGATGTCGAGGATCACGTCAACACCCTTGCCGGCGGTGATCGCGTCGACTTCGGCGACGAAATCCTGCTCCTGGTAGTGGATCGCATGATCCGCGCCGAGCCGCAGGCTCGCGGTGCGATGCCCTTCCGAGCCGACCGTCGTGATGATGGTCGACGCGCCCATGGCCTTCGCGATCATCGTCGCGGTGGTGCCGATGCCCGACGCGCCGCCGTGGATCAGCACCGACTCGCCCGCCTGCAGCCGCCCGCGCTGGATCAGGTTCAGCCAGACCGTCATGAACGTTTCCGGCATCGCCGCGGCTTCGATCATGTCGAGGCCGGGCGGCAGCTTCATCGTCGTGAGATGGTTGGCGACCGCGTATTCCGCATAACCGCCGCCCGTCACCAGCGCGCTGACCCGGTCGCCCGGCGCGAAACCGCGCACGGCTTCGCCGGTCGCGACGACTTCGCCCGCGATCTCGAGGCCCGGGATGTCGGATGCGCCGGGCGGCGGGTTGTAGTGTCCCTTGCGTTGCAGCACGTCCGGGCCGTTCACGCCGGCGGCGTGGACCCGGATCAGCACTTCGTCGGCCTTCGGCTGCGGCACGGGGCGCCGTGCCGTCGCCAGGACTTCGGGGCCGCCGGGGCGGGTGATTTCGACTGCCGCCATGTCGGCGGGAACGGAGAAGCGCGTATCTGACATGATTACCTCGAAAAGACGGGTGAGTGATCGGTGAAAAAAGTATAGGCTTGGGCGTTGATGAATTCGCGCAGCGATTTTCACGACCACAGATGCAAATCTGCATCACACCAGGAGAGCGCTCTTGAACTGGGACGACACCCGGATTTTTCTTGCCATCTACCGGGAGCGCAGCCTGCGCGGCGCCGCGCGGGCGGTCGGGCTCGACCAGGCGACGGTCGGCAGGCGGCTCGCGGCGCTCGAGCGCGCGCTCGGCGCGACGCTGTTCCTGCGCACGTCGGCCGGATACGTGCCGACCGCGGTGGGCGAGGTCGCGCTGCGCAACGTGGAGAAGATGGAACAATCGGCGATCGATCTGGTGCGGCAGACCCAGGGCGTCGACCGGCGCCTCGCGGGCGACGTGCGCGTGACGACGACCGATACGATCGGGCTCGAGTTCGTGATGCGGGCGATGCGCAACCTGCACGACGAGCATCCGGACGTGCGCGTGCTGCTGAACACGTCGACGCAGGTGGAGAACCTGGCCAAGCGCGAAGCCGACATCGCGATCCGCACGATTAAGCCCGACAATCCCGATCTGCTCACGCGCCGGCTCGCCGCGTGGCCGACGGGGCTGTACGCGTCCGCGGAATATCTGGACCGGCATGGCGAGCCGGTGCCCGGCGCCGGCTTCGAAGGGCACGACCTCGTGTGCTTCCTGCCACACCTGAATGCACGCGGGCCGCTGACGATGGTCGGCGAGCCGGTTCGCGCGGGGCGAATCGTGTCGGGGCTGAATTCGAACCTGATGCTGCGCGCGGCGGTGCGCGCCGGGCTCGGGCTCAGCGAGCTCGCGGTGCCGATCGCGGAGCGCGACGGGCTGGTGCGCGTGTGGCCGACGCGTACCGGCGCGCGTCCCTACGAAGTCTGGATGGTGACGCACAAGGACTTGCGGCATACCGCGCGGATGAGCGCGATGATCGACCGCATCGTGCGGGTGTTCGACGAGGTGGCGGTACCGGGCGGGACGGAGGATGGAGAATGAGCCGAGGGTTGAGGTGCGGCGCGGGTCGATGCATCGGCGATCGACGGAATCGACGCGGTACGGGCATCCGGTCTCGATGGGGGCGAACCGGCCTTTCGTGCGGTACGACGAATGGCCTCAATGATTCTCAGGGGAGCGGGAGGGCGCGATGAAGCGGTTCAGCGTGGATGGAAAAATGCTCGACGACTGGGAGAAGTTTCACGACTACTTCGCGAGCGAATTCGAATTTCCGGGTTACTACGGCCGGAACATGGACGCATGGAACGATTGCATGAGCGATTACTGCTACGAACACGGCATCGTGTCGCTGCGGATCGACGACGCCGGAGCGTTGAAGGACCGCAATCCGGAGATATTCGACGCGCTCGTCGGATGCAGCGCGTTCATCAACTGGCGCGCAACGAAGGAAGGGGGCGATCCGTTGATCGTGTTGTCCTACTGGGCGTAGTCGGCGCGTCGAGATTGCGTTGTGAAGTGAAGTCGATCGCCGGGACGGCACGCAAGCGCATTGCGCACGCCGACCCGCATCGGCGGGAACGCTGCCGCTCTAATGCGCGACCATCATCGTTGGTGCGTTGATATTGCCCGACGTGCTGTTTGGGCACACAGATGCATCGACGATCCGCAGTGCCTGCAACCCGTGCATGCGTAGCGATGACCGACGTCGCCACACCGGGCCCCATCGCGCACCATAATGAAGGTCGGGCTCGACGGCTACGGCGATCATTACCCGGACAAGCTGTCAGGCAGGATACGGCAGCGCGTCGGGTTGGCCGCCGAAATCGACGTACTGCTGATGCACGAAGCATTCTCCGCGTACGATCTCAATTGGGCGCTGCGGATCGCGATCCTACGCGATGGCACGCTCGTGCAGGTCGGGACGCCAGACGACATCCTGTCGCGCCCGGCGGACGCTTGTGTGAAGCGATTCGTCGAGAAGCGCGCGAGCGTGAACCGAGCGGGTGCATCGAACTGTGAATGAGAGGCGGCACAACGCCGTGTTCAAGTATTTGCAGATGCAGCGCGTGTTATCGGACGGTTACTTATCCAGTTGTGCCCGAGCAATGGAGAACCTCCGCATTTGAAATTCCTCGCCTAGATGGATTGCCTCTCGACGATATCCCTCGTAAGTCTTGGAGGTGGTCACCTTGCCGGCGCGGTCTCCCAAAGCGTAGAACGCTCTCATTCATCCTGCATCTTTTACGTAGTATCAGGGTGAATGATGTGTGAAGCGCCTACCATACGATGTTCGAAATAGTCACTTTCAAGATGTCCTGATTAGATAGTAAAAATTCGAAGCATCGTTGGGAAAGTACCACGTCGACGGTATAGTCAGCCTACGGCATTTGCATATACTATCTTTCCGCTGATCTAGTGCAGGGTCAGAAAAAATCAAAACGAACCGGGGTAGACCATGAGTATTGTCGAAGGATTCGAGCGCAAGGCGCTCTTCAATATCACGCGCGCAGTGGCCTTATTTTGCGTGACCGTGTTTCTTGTCATGATCGTTGGTGGGTTAGTTTATGGCGTATCGATATGGCAGGACCGAATCGATACAAAAGTACCCGCGCAAGAGATTGTTGACCCGTTAAAAGTAACGAATGTCAAGCCGGGCGAAGTAGCGGATCCGACCGGAGCACAGCCTCCCACTCGGCAAGGACCTGAGGAGAGTGCGCTCGCTGGATACAAAATTCCGTTTTCACTTCAGAAATACATCTCTGGAGAGAACGGCAAGATTGTCCGCGGCCAACTTGACGGCGTACCGGAAGCGGAGCGTCAAGCATATATCGACGAACTTGGTGCAGTGGTCACCGCTGCTGAGGCCCAAAAGGTCCCGGCGATTGATGCAATCAACTCGTATATGCAGGTGAAGAGCGATCGATACAAGGCTGCGGCAGCAAAGTCGCTGCAAAAATGGGAAACCCTAAAAATCGTTGCTGAAGTCACAGCGGCGGGGCTCCTTCTTGTTGCGTTGTTCAGTCTGGTTCTTGTTCTGCTCGCAATTGAACGAAATACCCGATCGCTGCGCCAAAGCCATACGAAAAGTACGACTACTCCAGCTGGTGAGCGCGAGGCATCTACGGTATGAACATTTTTTCGCTTTGTCGTAATCGGAGACGGGTGGCCGCAGGCATCGTTGCTACTGCACTGGCATTGAGTGGTTGCGGAAAAGACGAAAGTAAGCTGGGCGCCGGGACGACAAGTAGTCAATACCCTGGATATCAACAGGTCGGCGCGTCTGGTGATGCCGCTCAACTTTGGTTCAATCCTACCGACATCGCTCGGAATGGCAGCAGTTACATCATTCACGCTCTCAAGGCATTTCCTCACGGGTATGCGCGGTTCGACATTGCGACGAACTGCCGAGACGCTACGCAGAGAATGGCCGGCACTCAGTACCGCGAGGATGGCACTGCCGAGAAAGAGTACCCGGGCAATGACAGTGCCGTGGCTGCGAAATCCGAGCCCGGGATGGGCGAGCTGATGCAGGCGGCTTGCGGCATCGCAATGGCATCGCGTGCGATAGCTGGTGAGTTCAACGAACCTGCGGCGCTTGAATTACTGTATGGCGCGTACGATCCAGCGTCTGGTACGGCTCGTTGGGATGACGTATCCGTTCCAGCGGATCTTCCTTGGCGCGAAAATCTTGGGTTGGACAATGGCGGAGTCATGCAAGTGAAGAGCATGGCGACCTTTAGTTTTTTGGAAGGTGGTAAATCGAAGAAAGTATTTGTCACCAACTCGATGCCTCAAGGTGGAGGCTGCCACGCGTGTACCGGATTGCTCGGAGTGGCGGTGTTTGTTCGAGACGGCGACAAGTGGAAGATTGAATCCAACCAGCCCTACATCGCATCCATGGGCGCTTCCGGTTCAGTGGGAAATCATTTCGAATGGGTAGCGGCAGGTGACGACGTATATGCGTTGGTGGTCGGTGGCGGCGACATGCATCAGGGCTATGAGACGACCTCTACCACGGCGTTTTTGCGACAGAAAGACGGGAAGTTTATGAATATCGTTAGCGATGGCGATACGGGGCACTCGGACCAAGAGTCACTCTCGTCACAAACGACGTTTATTAAAGGCAAGGACCCGGCGCACTACGACGTGAAGGTCGCCATTTCGTATGGCTTGCCAGGCAAATCGGTTTATGTTGCGGACCATATCTATCAGTATTCCGGCGGCAAGTACGTACTTACGAAGAAGGATGGCCCACCGAAGCGGATAGATTTGGCAAACCCCGATGCGGGTTCTAGCGTGCAGCCTGCGAGTATGGTTGCGCCAGCCACGTCGAGTCCCGCGATGGCGGCTGCGAATGTCGGTATGTTCGCTCCGAGCTTCGATTGTTCGAAGGCGAGGTCGGATTCGGAGCGAATCATTTGCTCCGATGCGGACCTCTCTGCGCGAGATGTCGAACTGGCGTCACTGTTCGCCCGTGCGAGAGCGGCGGCAATCGACAAGACTGCATTCAAGGAGAGTACCCGACAGCAGTGGAACTATCGGGAAAGAACGTGTCACGATCGCGAGTGTCTGGTTCGGTGGTACGTTGCTCAACGAACAGTGCTTTCGCAGATAGCGCAGACCGGACAAGTGAATTGACGGCAGTGGGTCGGTACCGCGCGTATCCTTGAAAAAGGGGGAAACTCTCGGAGAGATACGCGTGGATACCGATACGGCTTTTCAGGTATGTTCCTTTGGAAAAGCATGGAAGGGCGTGCCCGAAGTTGGCTTATGTCGCTTGAAGCAACGCCTGTCGCCGTCTGAGCGAATGCATCGCAGTGAATGGTAATGCATCGACAACGGCGTAGCGACATGGCTGCCCCCGTTAGGGTGAAACGGGCTCCTGTTCGTGCGTTTGCACGCCTGCCATCTCGCCGCGCACCGCATCCGCCAGGATCAGATCCGCGCCTTTCTCCGCGACCATCATCGTCGGCGCATTGATGTTGCCCGACGTGATGTTCGGGAACACCGACGCATCGACGATCCTCAGCTGCTGCAAACCGTGCACGCGCAGCGACGCATCGACGACCGACGTCGCCGCATCGGGCCCCATCGCGCACGAGCCGCACAGGTGATAGATCGAACCCGACTGCTCGCGGAAGTACTGCAGCATCGCTTCGTCGGAATCGACCTGCGGCCCCGGCGAGATTTCCTCGACGGTCATCGACTTCAGCGCCGGCGCGCGCATCAGCGCACGGATCACCTTGCTGCCCTGCACGGCTTCGTCGAGATCCTTCCGCGTGGTGAGCGCGTTGATATGGATCTTCGCGGCGTCCTCCGCGCGGTTCGACGCGATCTCGATCGTGCCGCGGCTCGTCGGCCGGCACGGATTGAATGCGATCAGGAAACCCGAATACGGCTCGGGCGTGATGCTCGCGCGGTCGCTCTTCGGAATCCGGTACGACAGCGGGTTGAAGTAAAGCTGGATGTTCGGTTCCGCGGTCTCGCGCGTGCCGCGGAAGAAGCCGCCGGCCTGGTTCACGCTCATCGCGAGCGGGCCGCGCTTCGTCAGCAGGTAGCGCAGCCCGATCTTCATCTTGCCGAGCAGCGTGCCCATCTCGTCGTTCAGCGTCGGCCGGTTCGCCTTGAAGTAGAAGCTCACGCACAGGTGGTCCTGCAGGTTGCGGCCGACCGCAGGCAACGCCTGCACGAGCGGCACGCGCTGGCGTGCGAGCAGCGCCGGATCGCCGACGCCCGACAGTTGCAGCAGTTTCGGCGTATCGACCGCGCCGGCTGCAAGGATCACCTCGCGCGCGGCGACGAGCGTTTCGTCGCCGTGTTCGCCCGCGACGACTACGCCAGTCGCGCGCGTGCCGTCGAACGTCACGCGCCGCACGAGCACGCCCGAGCGCAGCGTGAGGTTCGCGCGCGCCAGCGCGGGGCGCAGGTACGCGAAGCTGCTCGAACAGCGTTCGCCGTTCTTCGTGTTCAGGTCGTAGATGCCCGCGCCTTCGAACTGCGCGCCGTTGAAATCGTCGGTGCGCGGCAGGTTCAGCTGCGCGCAGCCCTTCAGGAACTCGTGGACGATCGGATGCACGTCGGCCTTCATCGACGTGATGTGGATCGGCCCGGTCGCGCCGTGATGCTGCGGATCGGTCGTGCCGGCCGCGTGCGTTTCGAGCTTGCGGAAATAAGGCAGCACGTCGTCGTACGCCCAGCCCGGATTGCCGGCTGCCGCCCAGTCGTCGTAGTCGCTGCGCTGGCCGCGCACGTAGACCATCGCGTTGATCGACCCCGACCCGCCGACCACCTTGCCGCGCGGGCAATACAGCTTGCGCTCGCCGAGCTGCGCTTCCGGCTCGCTGTAGTACATCCAGTTGTAGCGGCGGTTGTAGTAGGTCTTCGTGAAGCCGACCGGCACCTTGAACCAGAACGACGCGTCGCGTTCGCCCGCCTCCAGCAGCAGCACCGAATGCCGGCCCGATTCGCTCAGGCGGTTCGCGAGAATGCAGCCGGCCGAGCCCGCGCCGACGATGATGTAGTCGTAAGTCATGGTCGCGTTTTTCCTGGTCAGCCCTTCGCGGGGGCGAGATCCTTCACGTCGACGGGCTTCTCGCCCATCTGCAGGTGCAGCCGCTCGCCGGTATACGGCGTGTGGCGCTTCACGACGTCCATGTCGAGCTCGATGCCGAGGCCCGGCTCGTTCGACGGGATGATGTAGCCGTCTTCCCAGCGGATCGGCGTCTTCACGACCTCCGAATGGAAACCGCCCCACGTCATGATGCTTTCCTGGATCAGGAAGTTCGGCGTGCAGGTCGCGAGCTGGATGCTCGCGGCCGCGCCCACCGGCCCGTTGTAGAGGTGCGGCGCGATCTGCGCGTAGTGCACTTCCGCAAGCGTCGCGATCTTCTTCGCTTCGAGCAGGCCGCCCACGCGCGCGACGTTCAACTGCAGGATCGACGCGCCGCCCGCCTGCAGCAGCTTGTGGAATTCGTACTTGGTCGTCAGGCGCTCGCCGGTCGCGATCGGAATCGACGTGTGCCTTGCGACTTCGGCGATCGCTTCCTCCTGGCCCGGCGGCACCGGTTCCTCGAACCACAGCGGGTCGTATTTCTCGAGCCGCTTCGCGAGCCGGATCGCCGACGACGGCACCATCTGCCCGTGCGTGCCGAACAGCAGGTCGGCCTTGCTGCCGACCGCCTCGCGCACGCGGCGGCAGAACAGTTCGCAGCGGTCGAGCACTTCAAGCGACAACTGATGGCCCGAGTAGGCCGTGTACGGGCCGGCCGGGTCGAACTTGACCGCGGTGAAGCCGAGCTTCACGTTCTCGGCCGCGCATTCGGCGGCGAGATCGGGATCGTCGTAGTCGTATTCGCCCTTCGCGTTCTTCGGGTACAGGTACGTGTACGAGCGCAGCCGCTCGTGGATCTTCCCGCCGAGCAGTTCGTACACGGGCTTGCCGGCGGCCTTGCCGATGATGTCCCAGCACGCCATCTCCAGCCCGCTGACGACGCCCATCATCGTCAGGTCGGGCCGCTGCGTGAAGCCGCTCGAATACGTCTGGCGGAACAGCCGCTCGACGTGGTGCGGGTCGTGGTTCAGCAGGTAGCGGTCGAACACGTCGTCGATGATCGGGCCCATCGCCTTCGGGTGGAACGTCGCCGAATAGATCTCGCCGACGCCTTCGATCCCGTCGTCGGTCTTGAGCTTCACGAAGATCCAGTACATCCCGCCGACATGCGGTGGCGGCACGGCGACGATGTGGGTTTCGAGCGAAACGATCTTCATGCGGACTCCTTGATGCGGTTGAGGCGGTATTTGAGGAACGCGGCGGCGCCCGCGCCGCAGAGCGCGATGGCCGCGATGTAACCGAAATAGAGCTGGTAGCCGTGCGCGCCCGGGTAGGTCTGCGTCACGTAGCCGTTGATCAGCGGCACGAACACGTCGGGCGAATAGCCGAGCACCGAGATCAGGCCGATCGCGAGGCCCGCGCAATGCGTCGGCACCTTGCAGTCGTCGAGCAGCGACCAGTACAGGCCGCGGACCGCGTAAGTGAGGATGCCGATGAACAGCACGAGCACGACGAGCATCGCCTGCGGGCTGTGCGGCGGCGCTGCGATCAGCCCGACGAGCGACAGCGCGGCGAGCACGAGCGCCCAGAACAGCACCGACACCTTCGACACACGGTCGCCGAGGAAGCCGCCGCCGATGCCGCCGACCGGGCGCATCCACAGCTTGAGCGTCGTGATGAAACCGGCCGCCGTCGCGCTGAGCCCGAAATTGCCTTCGTGCAGGTATGCCGAGAAGCTGTAGGTCGCCCAGAACACCTGGTAGCCGCAGAACACGATCGCCGCGACGAGCCACAGCTCGGGAATCGCCGCGAGCGTCTTCAGGTCGGTCAGCACGCTGCCCCGGCGGCGCTCGGCCGGCGTCGTGCGTTCGCCTTCGCGCGCCGGTTCCTTCACCAGCGCGAGCAGCACGCCGAGCGCGATGCAGAAGAACGCATACAGATGCACGACGAGCTTGAAGCCGGCCGCATCGGTGCCGCCGTGCGCTTGCGTCACGTAGGCGAACAGCGTGATCGCGATCGTCGCGAGCAGCGCCTCGACGAGCCCGCGGCCGCCGTCGAGCAGCCCGAAGAAGCGGCCCTGTTCGTCGGGCCCCGCGATCATGTTCACGCGCTTGATCACGGCCGCCCAGAACGTGAGGCCCGTGGTCAGCCCCCAGCCGCCGAAGATCAGCACGAGCGTGTTGAACGACGGCCCGGTCGCGTAGACGAGCCCGAGCGCGCCTGTGGCGATCAGCGAGAAGCAGATCAGCCAGCGCGGCGACAGGCGATCGGCGAGCCAGCCGCTCGGCAGGTAGCTGACGAGGAAGATCGTGCCGAGCGACGAATACAGGTAGCCGAGCTGCACGTCGTCGATGCGGAAGAACTGCAGCATCGTCGGCTGGTACACCTGGCGCAGGTACAGCATCGGGTAGATCGCGCCCGCGGCGATCACGAGCAGCAGCAGTTGCAGGTAGCGCTGCGCGCGCGAGTCGTGCGACGCGTGCGCGTCGTGCGTCTTGTCTTGCAACGCGAGCGACGCGGCGGGCGTCGACGGTTGGGTCGGCATGATGTCTTCCTCCATCGGACCGCCTTCAGGCGGCGGTCCGCAGATTTGTTTTGTGTTGGTTCGGATCAGGGGCGGCGCGCGCCGGTAACGGCGCGTCGGCGCTGTATCAGTACTTCATGACGACGAGGCGCGTCTGCGTGAATTCGAGCATCCCGTGCTTGCCGTCGTCGCCGCCGAGGCCCGAGCGTTTCCAGCCGGCGTGGAAGCCCTGGTACGGGTCGGCCGGCGTGCGGTTCACGTACAGCTCGCCCGCCTCGATCGCGTTGGCCATCTTCATCGCGGTGCGGTAGTTCTCGGTGTACAGCACCGACGACAGCCCGAACTGATGGTCGTTCGCGAAGGCGATCGCTTCGTCGATCGTCGTGTAGCGCAGCACGGGCATGATCGGGCCGAAGGTTTCCTCCTGCACGATCTCCATGTCCTGCCGGCAGCCGGTGAGCAGCGTGGCCGGGTAGAAGAAGCCGGGGCCGTCGGGCATCGCGCCGCCGGTTTCGAGCGTCGCGCCGGCCGCGACCGCGCGTTCGACCATCCCGTGGATGTGCGCGCGCGCCGATGCGCTGACGAGCGGGCCCATGTTCGACGGATCGGCCGCACGGTTGCCGCTGCGCACCGCGCCCATTTTTTCCTTCAGCAGCGCGACGAAACGGTCGTGCACGCTGTCGTGCACGTACACGCGCTCGATGGCCGTGCAGAGCTGGCCGCAGTGCGTCGTCTTCGAGGCGACGAGCGCGGCGGCTGCGCGTTCGAGGTCGGCGTCGGGCTCAATGATTGCGGGCGTCTTGCCGCCGAGTTCGAGCGACGGCTTCGCGATGTTCGCCTTGCAGTAGTCGAGGACCTTGCGGCCCGCGTTGACGCTGCCGGTCAGCGTGATCATCCCGACCGCCGGGTGTGTGCACAGCGCCTCGGCCGTCGCGTGATCCATCGTCAGGATGTTGATCACGCCCGGCGGGAAGCCCGCATCGTCGGCGGCCTTCGCGATCTCGAACGCCGACACCGGCGTGTGGTTGCTCGGCCGCACGACTACCGTGTTGCCGGCGATCAGCGCGGGCGCGACCTTGCGCAGCAGCGTGTAGACGGGATAGTTGAACGGGATCAGGCACGCGACGACGCCGATCGGCTCGCGCTGCAGGAACAGGTTCTCGTCGGGCGTGTCGCTCGGGATGATCTCGCCTTCGATCCGGCGCGCCCACTCGGCGTGGAAGCGCGTGATCTGGCCGGCGTAGACGGCTTCGTTCGATGCATCCTCGACGCTCTTGCCGGATTCCTGCGCGAGCGCTGCGCCGATGTCCGGCGCGCGCGCGGTCAGCGCGTCGGCGAAGCGGTGCAGGTAGGTCGCGCGCTCGGCGCTCGGCAGCTTGCGCCACGCTTTTTGCGCGGCGGCGGCCGCGTCGACTGCGGCGAGCGCGTCGGCGGGCGTCGCGGCCGGCACGCGCGCGAACGGCGCTTCGGTGGCGGGATTGTGGACGACGATGAACGCGTCGCTTTCCGGGACGACGAAACCGCCGTTCACGTAGTTGCGTTCGGTACGCATGAAGAGGCTCCTCCGATGGATGCGGGCGGATCGCTTCTGGTGGCGAAACACGCGTCGCGGGATAGAGGCCATTCTGTTCATGCGTTTAGCGCACGACAAACGACTTATTTTCTAGCCGGGCATGAGAAAAACGCACGTTACTCGGTGAATCGGCTGGAATCGCCCGTCCGGCAAGGCGGGCGCGGTGATGGCGCGGCGGCGCGCGGGGAGCGGCTGGGCCGCGTTTTCCGACTGGTCCGAGTGCGGGCGGGTGCGGGAGACGGTAAGGTTTGGCCCGCGATCGACGCTCGGGGACGGATCGCTTGCCGGGGCATGTTCTCCCGGCTTGGGGAACGTCGTTTGCGGGAGGGGCGGTGCGAGCCCGCGATGAGCGGGAACAGGCCCTAGGCCAGCGGCACCTGCGGCAGCGGCGACGACGGTTCGAGGTGGCGCTTCGCGAGCCACACTTCCTGCTGCAGCCAGTCGCGGAACTGCACGATGTGCGGCAGGTTCGTCTGCTCGGGCCGCGTGACGAACCAGTACGACTGGTGGCCGTCGACGTGCACGTTGAGCACCTGCATCAGTTGCCCGGCCGCGAGTTCGCGCGCGACCATGTGGCGGTCGGCGATCGTGATCCCGAGGCCGTCGATCGCCGCGCGGATCGCATGGTCGAGCAGGTCGAATTCGTAGCCGCCGCGCGTGTCGACGTCGCCGATACCGGCCGCCTTCAGCCAGTGATGCCAGGTCTGGTAGCGCTGGTCGTCGGTCGCGAGCACGTGCAGCAGCGTGAAGCGGCTCAGGTCGATCGGCGCGCCGTCCTGCCGCAGCCGCGCATACAGCGCGGGCGCGCAGACGGCGATATGCTGCTCCTGCATCAGCAGCGCGTTGTCGAAACCGTCCCATTCGCCGTCGCCGAACCGGATCGCGCAGTCGAGCACGCGCGATTCGCCGAGGCTGTCGTGAATGCGGGTCGTGAGGCTCAGCTCGAATTCGGGATGCGCGTCGCGCAGCCGGCCGAGTCGCGGCATCAGCCAGCGCGCGGCGAAGGTCGGCGGCACGTTCACGCGCAGGCGGTTCAGATGGGTTTTTTCCTGCAGGCTGCGCACGGTCAGCTCGATCTTGTCGAACGACTGTTGCAGCGCGCGCAGCAGCACGCGGCCGGCCGCGGTCAGTTCGAGCTGGTGATGGCGGCGCTCGAGCAGCGTTTCGCCGAGCTGGCCTTCGAGCTGGCGAACCTGGCGGCTCACCGCGCTCTGCGTCACGTTGAGCAGTTCGGCCGCGCGTGTGAAGCTGCCGGTGCGGCCGGCCATCTCGAAGGCTTTCAGCGCATTCAGCGCCGGCATCTTGCGTCTCACGGGGGCGGTGTCGTCCTGGGTGCGGGATGCTTATTGTAGGCGGGCGGCCAACGACGCGGGGTGATGAACGGCACGATCGATGCTCGCGCCGCGCACGCCGGGTATCCGGGTTTTCACTGCCTGACGGCGGGCGCGCTTTTCTGCGATAAAGCTGCCCGCAAGATGGCCGGCCGGCTGGCCGGCAGCGAGACGAAAGAGAGGAACACACATCATGCGACGCCTGCCATCGTTGATCGCGCTGCGATTTTTCGAGGAGACCGCGCGTCACCTGAGCTTCAATCGCGCGGCGGTTTCGCTGTGCGTGACGCAAGGCGCGGTGAGCCGGCAGATCCGGCTGCTCGAGGACGCGCTCGGCGCGCGGCTGTTCGAGCGCGATCACAAGGGCGTGCACCTGACCGATGCCGGCCAGCGGTTGCTGCCGTTCATCGGGCAGGCGTTCGACACGATCGAGCGCGGCGTCGGCGAAATCGCGGCCGCGCGGCCGGATGCGAAGCGGCGCCTCACGGTGTCGCTGCCGCCGACGTTTGCGACGCAGTGGTTCTCGCCGCGGCTCGGCACGCTCGCGGAGGCGCTGCCCGATGTCGAGCTGTCGATCCGCACGGAGCCGGCCGACGATTGCCATTGCCACATCCGCTTCGGGCGCGCGGCGCGGCCCGGGATGCAGTCGGAGCTGCTGATGATGGAGCGGCATGCGCTCGTCGGCGCGCCGCGTTATCGCGGCGATACACTCGACGTGCTGCTCGGCCGGCTGCCGTCGCTGCATGTGTTGCACGAGGGCAAGCGCCTGACCCTGTGGGCCGACTGGTGCGAGCAGGCGGGCGTGCCTGTCGGGCGGATCGGCGACGGCATCGAGTTCTCGACGCTCGAACAGGCGATCCGCGCGGCGCGCAAAGGCGCGGGGCTCGCGGTCGTCGACCTGAACATGATCGAGGAGGAGATCGGTGAGGGCAGCCTCGTGCGACTGTCGCCGGTGCAGCCGATCGGGCCGTTCGGGTACTGGCTCGACGTTGAACCGGAGAGCGTCGCGATCGGGCATGTGATCGCGTTCGCCGCGTGGTTGCGGGAGCAGGTGGCGAGGAAGGGGTAGGGGCGCTCCTCGTGGTCGCGGGAAGTTACAGGTCGGGGTCCATTCCGAAGTGCAGCAGCGTTTCCCGGCGACAACGCGCGTCGGCGTCGGCCATCGAAATGGTGCGCAGAGTGCTCTTCGACCAATCGACATGCCCTATGTCGAAGACTTTTCTTTGCGGCGGCAACGCCGGCTCGCCGGCCGACTGTGCGCCGTGTTCGACGGCAGGCGTGCGCGGGACTTGCGCTTGATCGGGGTGATGCTCGTGCGCGATGAGT
This sequence comes from Burkholderia stabilis, assembly GCF_001742165.1. Lineage (NCBI taxonomy): Bacteria > Pseudomonadati > Pseudomonadota > Betaproteobacteria > Burkholderiales > Burkholderiaceae > Burkholderia > Burkholderia stabilis. Next base: position 2,580,392 of record NZ_CP016443.1, read on the forward strand.
TCACGAATGAGTTGCCTGATTTCCGAGACACGAATGGAGCGATTCTCGTTCGTCACGCGACTGCGCCTGGTCACGGGTTTCGCGACGCGGAATCCGGCGATCGGACGGTGCTGTTGGGTCATTCGTAAATCCCTCTTTCAATCAAATAGGCTTGCAGCGCCAGCACGGACTTGCCATGCGGCGCGACGTTGAATGTCATCAGGCGATGCGACCCGGCCGTGCGCCAGAAGTCCCGCCCGGATCGCGTCGCGTACAGTGCTCGCAGCGATCGAAGCGATCCGTCGGCCAACCCGACCGGATAGCCCTGGAAGTACTGGAACAGTGCTGCCTCGTCGCCATGCGGGTCGGGAATGGGAGCATCGAAGCCGAATCTTGGCCATGCATAGTATCCATGGCGTCTCGGCCCGCCGGGCTCCGGTGGCGCTTTGCGACCACCTATCGCGAATGTGCGAATCCAGGCGATCTTCAACGTAGCACACGCTCTGACGATGCGCCACAGCATCACTGCGCCGAGCCCGGCGGCAGCGTTGTCGACGAAATCGATGGTTCCGAGTTCGAGTGCGGACGTGTCGTTGGTTTTGAGCACGGACACGCGATTCACCGATCGGATCAGTATCGGGTGGGTGACGGCGAATGTCAGCCTGTCCGTACTGTCGAGGTACGCTTCAATTTCCGACCCCGCCGGCGCTCCGCACAACGAAACGAGCAACGCGTCGGAAACGTCGCCGTCCACGCCCAGCAACGCGGCAATATCCAGATCGTTTCGATCGACCGCGAGCCGATCGTCGAAGTACGTCGTCTCGTACGGCAGGACATGACTGAGATCGACACGCTGGGCGGGCATGGCTGTGGGCGATAAGCGGAAAACACCCAGCATATCGTCGCGAATCCGGTTCGCAGAGTCCGCCGAACGGCCAATCACGGGACGAAGTGATGGCCTCTTCCGCCCGCCTTACGTCCAGTCGAACGTCAGCAGCGCAACGCGGCTGACCGGTTCGTAGAACAGAAGAATCCAGTCCGCGCCCATCGCGCGGTACTCCCAGCCGGTCACGCCGGCGACGAAGCGAAAGCGTGCGCCGTCAGGGCCGATCGGCCGGATGTCGTCCGGATCGCTGTCGTCGATCGGGAAGTCGGAGGTGCCCGACCAGTTCCCCCAGCCGACCGTGCCGCCGAGCTGGTCGAGCAGGTTGCACGGCTTTTCCTGGCTGAAGTCGCGCTCGGCCGGCGCGAACCGGTTGGACGAGTACAGGCGGCCGTGTTCCGCGAAACGCACGCGCGCGGCTTCGATGCTCGCCTGCTGCTCCGCGTAGTGCTTCTCCAGCTCCTGGCGGTAGCGCGCATCGCGATCGCCGGGCGGGTTTTCCAGATAGAAGTAGCGCGAGTCGCCGAGCAGCGTGTAACGGTTGTTTTCATCGAGGCGTAACCCGATCCAGTTCGCGCGCAGATAGTCGTTGTGATACGCGGCGGTGGCCTGCCCGACGAGCCCGTCGTACGGCTCGACGGGGCTCAGCAGATGGACCCAGCCCTGCCACGACGGATCGACCGCCGACAGATCGATCGACACGAGCGGGTGCAGGTGACGCGCGAGCGCGGCAGCGGGCTCGGCGAACACGTCGGCGTCGGGCGGATAGACCTTCAGGCCGGGTTGTGGCGTGACGATGTCTTCAATCATGATCGGCGTTCGCACGGTGAGGGTCGGGCAAGGCTACATGAAAGCGTGCGACGGCCGGATGAATGCCGGGCGCCGCCGCAACGTGCCCGACGGGCATCCCGTTCCGTTCATCCACCCGATCGGCGGCGCCGGTATGCGCGCCGATCCGTCTGGAGTGTGTTCCCTTGATAATAGTTGATAACCGGGTTAGGCTGGATGCATCGAATTCAATGCCGTCAGGAGGTCGTCATGATCAGTGCCGAACTGGGCCAGCAGCTGGAGGCTTACGTCGCGAAGCTGGTCGAATCGGGGCGCTACGGGTCCAAGAGCGAAGTGCTACGGGAAGGCGTGCGCCTGATTCAGGATCGCGAGGCGCAACTGAATGCGCTGGACGCGGTGATCGCGCGCAGCCTGGCCGATGCGCAAGCAGGACGCGGCGCCGATGCGCAAGCCGTATTCGATCGCCTCGAGGCGAAGTACCGGGCACAGGTGGATCGTCAGGCGTGAGCGTCCGCCTGTCGGATTTCGCGATTGCCGAACTCGAAGCGATTGCCGATTTCATCGCGCGCGACAACCCGCAACGCGCCGTGACTTTCGTGCGGGAGATTCGCGACCAGTGTCTGGGCCTCGCCGGGATGCCGTTGGCGTTTCCGCTGGTGCCGCGCTTCGAGCGCCATGGCGTGCGGCATCGCGTGTACGGCAACTATCAGATCTTCTACCGGGTGGTGGGCGATCCGCCGGCGCGGATCGACATTCTTCACATACTGCACGGCGCGCGGGACTACGCGTCGATCCTGTTCTGAGCGATTTCGCGAGTCGCGTCGCGTCTCGTCTCGTCTCGTCGGGAATACGAAAACTGCCAGCCAGAATGAACGAACCCGGCCGAAGCCGGGTTCGTTCAAATCGCGTTGAGCATCGCCGCATCACACGCGCTGTCTGTCGATGCTGCCGTTCCGGACAAGACGATGCGGGCACGCACGAAACCCGCGTCGTCCGTCAATGCCCCGACGCTTCCTCGAGCGTCAGATGCTTCGTCTCCGGCGCCCACGCGATCGACACGATCATCCCCACCAGCAACACACCCGCGAGCGCGAACATCGTCGCGTGAAAGCCCAGCGTTGCGATGCCGACCGGCAGCAGGAACGTGCCGATCGCCGAGCCGAGCCGGCTGCACGCGATCGCCAGGCCGACGCCGCTCGCGCGCACTTCGGTCGGGAAGCATTCCGGCGGGAACACGCCGACGAGGTTGCTGAATGCCGACATCGTCAGCGTGAAGACTGCAAACGCGACGATCATCGCGATGGCCGCCGACGACGGCAGCACGGCCAGCGCGACGAGCGACGCGCACGTCACCGCGAACGAGCCGATCAGGAAGCCGCGCCGCGACAGCCGGATCGTCAGCCAGATGCCGATCAGCGCGCCCAGCACGAGGAACGCGTTCAGCAACAGGTCCGCGCCAAAGCCTTCGGCGAGACCGATCGTCTTCAGGATCGTCGGCAGGAACGTGTAGATCGCGAAATACGGAATCACGAGGCACACGAAGAACGCGCAGTTGAAGGCTGTCCGGCGGATCAGGTCGGGCTGGAACAGCCGGCCGAAGCCCGCGTTCGCATGCGGCTCGGCGGAACCGTCGAGCATCACGTGCGGCCCGAAATGCTTCGCGACGATTGCACGCGCCTCCTTCACGCGGCCCTTGCCGAGCAGCCAGCGCGGCGATTCGGGCGTGCCGATCCGCAGCACCAGCACGATCAGCGCGGGCAATGCGGCCGACGCGAGCAGCCAGCGCCACGTGTCGGGCGCGACGTCGCTGTACGCGAGGCCGAGCACGTTCGCGGCGACATAACCGATCGTCCAGATCACGCTGAACGAACCGAGCAGCGCGCCGCGATGCTTGCGCGGCGAGAATTCGGCGAGGATCGCATGGCCGACCGTGAAGTCGCCGCCCATCCCGAAGCCGATCAGCACGCGCAGCACGCACAGTTCGAGCGGCGAGCTCACGAAGAACTGCGCGAACGCGGCCGCCGTGATGATCACGAAGCTCGTCAGGAAAATCTTCTGCCGGCCCATCCGGTCGGACAGCCAGCCGAACACGAGGCTGCCGAAGAAGATGCCGATCAGCGCCGAGCTGCCGATCATCCCCATCCAGAACGCGTCGATCGGCATCTGCTTGCCGAGCGCGGCCAGCGCATAGCCGATCGTGCCGAGCGTGTAGCCCTCGGTGAAATGCGCGCCGAACGTGAGGCCCGCGATCTTCACGTGGAAGCGGTTGAGCGGCACGTCGTCGAGCGCGACGGCGCGTGGCGGCGCGTCGGCGCCGCGCGTGAGCGGCAAGGCGCGCGCCGTGCCGGGTTGAACATTGGCTTGATTCAAGCTGCCTCCGGATTTGTCATGCGTGGGGCGCGCGGGCGTCGAACGACGCCGCGAAGCCGTGCGAGGCGCCGCGCGGCCGGGCGGCGCGCGGCGCGGATCGACCGCGGAGAGCGGTCAGGGGTCAGGGGTCAGGGGTCAGCGGCCGAGGCCGGCCATCAGCGTGTACTTGAGTTCCACGTATTCATCGAGGCCGTACTTCGAGCCTTCGCGGCCGAGCCCCGATTGCTTGACGCCGCCGAACGGCGCGACTTCGGTCGAGATGATCCCGTCGTTGACGCCGACCATCCCGCTTTCCAGCGCGCCCGACACGCGCCACGCGCGGCCGAGGTCGCGCGTGTAGAAGTACGCGGACAGCCCGAACGGCGTGTCGTTCGCCGCGGCGACGGCTTCTTCTTCGGTCGCGAAGCGGAAGCACCCGGCGACGGGGCCGAAGGTTTCCTCTTCGGCGATCAGCATGTCGGGCGTCATGCCGGTCAGCACGGTCGGCTCGTAGAAGGTGCCGCCCAGCGCGTGGCGCTTGCCGCCGGTGAGCACGCTCGCGCCTTTCGCGGCGGCATCGGCGACGTGACGCTCGACCTTGCCGAGCGCCGCCTCGTTGATCAGCGGCCCCTGGTCGACGTCGCCGGCGAGCGCGTTGCCGACGCGCAGCTTGCGCACGGCGTCCGCGAGCTTGCGCGTGAACGCGTCATACACGCCGTCCTGCACGAGGAAGCGGTTCACGCACACGCAGGTTTGCCCGGTGTTGCGGAACTTCGACGCAAGCGCGCCTTCGACCGCCGCATCGAGATCGGCATCGTCGAACACGATGAACGGCGCATTGCCGCCGAGTTCGAGCGACAGCTTCTTCAGCGTGTCGGCCGACTGCTTCGCGAGCAGCTTGCCGACGCGCGTCGAGCCCGTGAACGACAGCTTGCGCACGACGGATGAACTCGTCAGCGTCTCGCCGATCGCTACCGCGTCGCCCGACACGACGTTGAACACGCCGGCCGGCACGCCCGCGCGCTCGGCGAGCACCGCGAGCGCGAATGCCGACAGCGGCGTTTCCTCGGACGGCTTCAGCACCATCGTGCAGCCGGCCGCGAGCGCCGGGCCGGCCTTGCGCGTGATCATCGCGAGCGGGAAATTCCACGGCGTGATCGCCGCGACGACGCCGACCGGCTCACGCGTGACGACGATCTGCGCATTCGGCTTCGGGCTCGGGATCACGTCGCCGTACATGCGCTTCGCTTCTTCCGCGAACCATTCGAGAAAGCTCGCCGCGTACGCCACTTCGCCGCGCGCTTCCGCGAGCGGCTTGCCCTGTTCGCGCGTCAGCAGCTCGGCGAGCGCGTCGCGGTGTTCGAGCATCAGCTCGCCCCAGCGCTTCACGCGGGCGCCGCGTTCCTTCGCGGTTAGCGCGCGCCACGCGGGAAACGCGTGCGCGGCGGCATCGATCGCGCGTTGCGTATCGTCGGCGCCGCCTTTCGCGACCTTCGCGATCGTCTCGCCGGTCGCCGGGTTCAGCACCGGATAGGTCGCGTCGCTCGCGCCGTGCGCTTCGTACCATTCACCGCCGATGTAATGGCCGGTTCTCAGAAATTCGTTCATCGTGTTTCGTTCCTTCCGTGCTTCAGTCTGCCGCGAAACTGCCTTGCGCCGGGCGCGATTCGCGCGCGATGCGCTTGCCGGCCGTGTAGTCGTTGATCAGGTCGCACGGCGTGTAGTTGCGTTCTAGCTCGTGCAGTTCTTCGTCGGTGAGTTGCGTTTCGAGCGCGCCGAGCGCGCTGTCGAACTGCGCGACGGAATCCGCGCCGACCAGCATGCTGGCGATGCCGGGCCGGCTCAGCACCCACGCCTGCGCGATTTGCGCGGGCGGCACGCCGCGCCGCTTCGCGACCTTTGCGACCGACGCGGCGATCGCGAGCGACGACGCATCGCCGTACATCTGCGCGGTGAAGAAGTCGGTCTGGTTGCGCGTCGATTGCGGCTCGCAGGTCAGCAGGCCGCGCGCGAGCGGGCTGAACACCGACACGCCGACGCCCTGGTCGATGCAGTACGGCACCATCTCGCGCTCTTCCTCGCGATAGGCAAGGTTCAGCTGCAACTGCATGTTGATCGGCTTTTCCCAGCCATTGCGCTCGCACGCCTGCATGATTTTCGCGAACTGCCACGTGTACATCGTCGATACGCCGATATAGCGCGCCTTGCCCGCGCGCACGATGTCGTGCAGCGTGCTCATCGTCTCCTCGACGGGCGTGTTCACGTCGAAGAAATGCAGCATGAAGATGTCGACGTAATCCATCCCGAGGCGCTTCAGCGACCCGTCGATGCCGTCGAGCACGTGCTTGCGCGAATGGCCGCCCGCGTTCGGGTAGGTGTCCATGTCGTAGCCGACCTTGGTCGTCACGACGAGCTCCTCGCGGCGCGCGTTGCGCTTCAGGATGCGGCCGACCACTTCCTCGCCGACGCCCGTCGAATAGAAATCCGCGAGATCGATGAAGTTGACGCCGGCGTCGAGCGCGCGGCGCACGATCGGCTCGCTCTGCGCTTCGTCGAAGATCCACGGCTTCCACTCGGGCGTGCCCATGTTCATCGTGCCGAGACACAGGCGGGACACCTTCAGGCCGGACTGGCCGAGGCGGACGTATTCCATGCTTCCTCCTGGTGCGGCCTGGCCGGCCGCGCGTTGTCTGTCAGTTCTTTTTCGGCGTGTAGAACGGGTTCGATACGTCGCGCGCGGCGGCGAACACCGCGTCGCGATGCGGCAGCCCTTCCATCGCGGCGACGATCGCGTTGCGGCACGCGCGATAGTTGTTCTCGAACACGGCGTCGAGGTCGTCGGTCTGCGGGTTGACCCAGTTCGCCGATACGACGACCCAGTCGTTCTCCGCTTCGGGCGGCAGCGTGCCGTTCTCGAGCGCTTCGGCCACGGCCTTCGCGATGCCGGCCTGCGACGCGCCCCACGTCGCATTGCCGTGGAAGTCGCTGGCGATCTGCGCCTTGTTCACGTACAGCGTGAGCGGCTTGGTCGGCACGCCCGGCTGCGCGATCACGACGAACGGCGCGTGGCCGGCCGACGGCGTCGCGAGCGCGGTCGCGAATGCCTGCCCGGCCGGGCCGTTGCGCGGGCCGACCAGCACGTTGATGTGCGCGAGGTTGACGCCGGGGCCTTCGAAGCCTTCGCCGATATAGAGCTGCCTGGGTTGCGGTGCGGTCATTGCAATGTCTCGTCGATGAGGTTGGGTGTGAGGCGATTGTGGTGGGCCGCGGCGCGGCCGGTGAATCGATGTTTCCTGATCGGGCTATGAGTTTTCGTCGTCTCCGGGAAAGCCCTCGGGTCGTCGCGCAAACGCCCGCCGGGCGGCCCGCGGCCGCCATCGTGGCGGCACGCGGGGCGGGATCGGCGGGCGGGCATTCGCGTGCCGGCTCCGGGTTTGTCATACCCGGGCAGGGGTTGGAGGGCCGCGCGCATCCGGACAACAATCGGCGTACTCCGAGCCCTATCTTTCGTCCTCCCTTCCATTTTCGAAAGCGAGTAATTCCGATGGCTGCCATTGAGAAACCTGTCGCGTTGCACGAGGCGCCCCGGGCGGGGCACGCCCCCAAGGGGCCTTCCTTCGGGGCGGAAAACGCGGGGCGGCCCGGTGTGCTCTCGAAGCCCGACTGGTCGAAGCTGACTTCGCTCGATCCGGAGCTGATCCGGGCATTCGTCGCGGTCGTCGAAAGCGGCGGCTTCACCGCGGCGGCCCGGCAGCTGCATCGCACGCAGTCGACGATCAGCCTGCGCATCCGCACGCTCGAGGAGCGGCTCGACACGCACCTGTTCATGCGCAACAGCCGGCGGCTCGAACTGTCGCGCGACGGCGAGAATTTCCTGATCCATGCGCGGCGGATCATCCAGGTGCAGAACGACGCGATCATCGCGCTGAAGCAGGCGAGCAGCGATCGCGGCGTCGTGCGCTTCGGGCTGCCCGAGGACTATGCGGAGCTGTGGCTGCCCGACCTGCTGAAGTCGTTCTATGCGTTGCGGCCGGGTGCGCGCCTGCATGTGCAGTGCCGGACGTCGCTCGAACTGCTGGAGCGGCTGCAGGCCGGCGAGCTCGATGTCGCGCTCGTCGTGCGGCATGGGTCGAACGCGGGCGGGCGGCTGCTCGGCCGTCACGACGTCGTGTGGGCCGCGCACCGCGACTTCTCGCTCGGTCCGCGCGCGTCGGTGCCGCTCGCGTTGTTTCCGGAGACGTGCTGCTACCGGCAGCGAGGGCTGCAGGCGCTCGCGACGGCCGAGCGGCCGTATCACGTCGTCTATACGAGCCAGAGCCCGACCGGCATCAAGATCGCGGTGAACCACGGCGCGGCCGTGACGATGATCGATCGCTGCACGCTGCCCGAGAACTGGCGCGTGCTCGACGAAGCGGACGGGCTGCCGCCGCTGCCGGCGGCCGATCTCGAACTGCATCGCTCGCCCGGCATCTGCGACCCGATGACCGACGATCTCGTGTCGCTGCTCGAATCGATGGTCGACGAACGGCGGCGCGCGTCGCTCGAGGCGTTCGCGTAGCGGGGCCATCCGGGCGCGGAAAGCGCCGCAGGGTGAGCTGTGCGCATGACGTCTGCGGAGCGTGGTCCCGGCGGGTGCACGGTTGCCGGGACGCTTGGTGACAGCCCGATCGAGGCGGTATCGAGGCCGGCGGCCCCCGTTGTGCCGCATGCCGTTTTTTGCGCCGCCGCACCGTTTTTTTGCACGGCGTTTATGCCGTGTCTTCTAAGCTGGGGATGTGTCGAACAGCCGAGACGGCTTCCGTCCGCTCCATGACCTTCATCCATCCCGTTCCCGCCTTCGATGTCGCCGGCCGCCAGTTGCGCGCCGGCACCCGCGCCAACGTCCTGCCTTTCCCGCCGCCGCGCCCGCGCCTGCAGTTGCCCGTCACGCTGACGGCCGATTCCGGCGAATGCGCGCGCGAGCGGCTCGCCGCGCTGCTGCATTCCCCGCTCGGCGTGTATGTCGTCAGCGCGCGCGCCGTGCGCGACGTGATCCACGTGCACTTCGACATCGCGCCGGAAGATCTGGATTTCACGCTGCACATGCTGATCGCGCAGCAGGCCGATGCCGTGATCGGGCCCGTCGCGCGGCGCCTGCGCGTCGGGCAGAAGGCCCGGTGAGCGGCGGGGCGGTGATTGCGCGCCGGATGACTGCTCGCTCGTTTCCGGTTCGATCGATGCGCTGCCGAATCGCTGGTCGCCGTGTCGTCCACCCGGCGGCGGCGGACGGTTGCGCGCTGCGCCCTGGCCGGCGCGGCGCCTGAATGTGGAGGGTCCATGTACCTTGCGAAAGAGATGCGGGAAGCCATGCGTGCCACGCGGCCGGCAAGCCGCCGCGTGCGGACGGCGTCGCTGCCGTCGGACCGGCAGCTCGCGCGGCAGCTCGTGACGACGGTGCGCGTCGCCGAAATGCTGCTGCATCAGGCGATCGTCGTGCCCGACGGGCATCAGTGGTCGGTCGACACCGAGCGTGTCGACGCGGCTGGCGGGCCGCTCGCGGCATGGGAAAACTGCGTGACGCTGCGGATCGGCAAGGTGTTCGCGCCGGCGGTCAGTCCGGCCGCGCGGGTCAACGATCCCGATCAGGTCGCGGTCGAGATCCGGCTGTGCCTGCCGGAGCAGGAATATGTGAGCGAGCAGCGCGTGAGCATCTTCGGCTGCCGCCACGGCAACCGGTTCGGCGCGACGCTGTCGGTTGCGTCGGGGCCGCAGTGGGGCTGGCGGCGTGCCGAACACGTCGCGCCGGAAAACATGCACGTGTGCGGCGATACGCTCGAAGCGCTGGTCGATGCGGCGGCGGCGACCGTCAATACGGCGCTGTGCGCGGCGGGGTATGACGCGACGCGCTGATCACGCGTCGGCGGTTTGCCCCGTCTGCCGCTGCAGATCCTCCATCAGCTGTTCCGCGAGAAAGTCGCACGGCGGACGTTTCGATTTCGTGCTGCGCGCGAGGATCAGTTCGAGCGGCGGCAGGTCGGGCAGCCCGTGCGAGCGGCCGAGCATCGACAGTTGCGCGGGAATCGCGCAGCGTGCGAGCGGCGCGACCGCGAGCCCGGCCTCGACCATGCTGAGCAGCCCGAGCAGGCTCGGGCTTTCATAGGACGTGCGGTACGGCACCTTCGCACGTTCGAGGCTGCGGATCGCGTTCTCGCGCGCGACGCTGCCCGGCATGAACACCGCGATCGGCAGCGGCCGCTCCTCCCACACGCGCGGCCCGTTCGTCATCGCGGCCCACGCCATCGGCTCGTGGCGGATGAAGTCGCCGGTCAGCCCCTTGATGCGCGTGCCGCACACGAGATCGACGGTGCCTTCCTTGATCAACGGCGCGAGCGCGCTGCTCGGCAGCCCCATCACCTGGATCTCGACCTTCGGATAGGTCGCCGAGAATTTCTTCAGGACCGACGGCAGCAGCGACGACGCATAGTCGTCCGGCACGCCGATCACGACCTTGCCGGTCACTTCCGGCCGCACCACGGCCGCCCACGCCTCGTCGCGCAGCGCCAGCATTCGTCTGGCGAATCCCAGCAGCACCTCGCCTTCGCGCGTCAGCACGATGCTGCGCGGCTTGCGCACGAACAGCGGCCGGCCGATCGCGTCTTCCAGGCTCTTGATCTGCATGCTCACGGCCGACTGCGAGCGGTTCACGGCCTCGGCGGCGCGGGTCATGTTGCCGGTCTCCGCGACGGCGACGACGGTGGCCAGCACGTCGTGATCGAGCATCTTCATGGGTATCAGGAAAACTGAACGTAACGATCAGCATTATGCGTTTTTATTGTTGCTGTGTGTCTGCCATAGTGCGATCACGCTGGCGTTTCGCCCGGCACGCAGGCTTGAACAGGGAAAGTGGTGTCTCGATGATCGACCATCCGTTGCGCGCCGCACTGGCCGCGGAATTGCATGCCCGGCCGTTCCTGCGGCTCGCCGAAGCCGTGTCGCTCACGCATTACGCGATCTACGCGGACGGCCAGCCCGACATCCACGAAACGCTGCTGCACGCGCTGTGCCGCGATACGGGTGTCCCCGCGCCGCACGAAGGCGCGACGCACTACGCGGTGCAATCGCCGTGCGGTTGGCACCTGAAGTGGGAACGCCACACCGAATTCTCGACCTTCACGTTCGTCGCGCCGCGCCGCGACACCGGCTATTTCGACGATCTCGCGATCGAAGGCATTCCGGCCGCGTGGTTCGCGCGGCTCGCGGGCATCCGGTTCGTCGCGGTCAGGATGGAACTGCTGTCGGGCGATGCCGCGAAGCTCGCGTGCGGCGACCTGCGCCGCTGGATCGACGGGCCCGCGCTCGTCGGCAGCAGCGTGCTCGGCGGCGGCAAGGTGTTCTGCGACTGGCACGTGCGCGACGACGGCTTCATGCGTTTTCTCGTCGTCGATGAGGATTTCCGCGAGGAGCAGGGCGGCCGCCTGCTGCAGCGTCTCTACGAAATCGAAACGTACCGGATGATGGCGCTGCTCGCGCTGCCAGTCGCGCGGCGGATGAGCCGCGAGCTCGACGAGATCCACGCGGCGCTGCACGCGCTGATGCAGCGGATGGACGCGAGCGGCGCCGACGGCGACGACACCGCGCTGCTCGTCAAGCTCACGCATCTCGCGGTGCGGGTCGAATCGCTGTCGGGATCGGGCGCGCGCTTCAGCGCGTCGCGTGCGTATGAAAAGCTCGTGCTGGCGCGCATCCAGGAATTGCGCGAGGAGCGCATCGAAGGCATGCCGACGATCGCCGAATTCATGGAGCGACGCTTCGCGCCGGCGATGGAGACGTGCCGCAGCGTATGGGCGCGCCACGAGCAGATCGCCGCGCGGATCGCGCGCGCGGTCGACCTGTTGCGCACGCGCGTGAATCTCGCGCAGGAAAAGGACGTGACGCGCCTGCTGGCGGGCATGGAGCGCACCGCGCGCAACCAGCTTCATCTGCAGCACGCGGTCGAGGGGCTGTCGGTGGCGGCCATTTCGTACTACGTGCTGTCGCTCGCGACGGCGGCGTTCAAGGCGCTGCACGTGATGAACCTGCCGGTCGATCCCGAGCTGGCGGAAGGCTTGCTGATCGCGCCGGTCGTGTTCGCGGTGATTCACATCACGCGGCGCACGCGCGCGCAGCTTGCGCGATCGGAAGCCTCGCATGAAGGCGCGCCTGCGCACGCGGCGGTATTGAAGCAGGCCAGTTAGAACATCGAAAACATAATCAAGGAAAGGAGTGGAGATGACTTTTTCGCAGAAGCAACCCGGGTTTTACAGCGCTTTCGACGCGTTCGACGAACCCGCACCGGACGATGCCGGTGTGCCGGACGACGCACGCGTCACGTCGTATCAGGCCGTGCTGCAGGAGCCGATGACGTCGCTCGTCGGGAATACGCTTGATCGGCCGGATGTCGCGGCGGTGGCGATTCTCGGGTACAACTGACGCGACTTTTCGCGTCGCGTCGAGTCGATGTAGCATCAGGCGTTCATTTGCCGGCCGCCCTTCGGCGCGCCGGACGTGAATCGCCTTCCTCCTTCGTTTTCCCCGCCCCCAGCGCGAGCGCCAGCTCGACGAACGCGCGCGCGGCCGCGCTCCGGTATGCGCCCTTGCGCTGCAGCAGCACGGCCGTGCGCCGCAACACGGCCGGATCGAGCGCGACGGCAACGAGATCGTCGTGCCCGGTTGCGATCGTCTCGGGCAGCAGCGTCGCGAGGTTCGTGCGGCGCACGATCTCGATCACCGCACCGAGCGAATTCGCCTCCATCAGCACGCGCGGCCGCACATCGTGCTCGCGGAAATAACGGTCGATCTGCGCGCGTGTCGCGAACTCGGCGGTCAGCAGCACGAGCGGCGCGTCGTGCAGCGCGCGCAGGCCCGCCTTGCGTTTCCCGGCGAGCGCGTGCCCGCGGCTCACGACTAGCGCGAGCGTCTCGACCAGCAGCGTTTCCACTTCGATGTCCGCCGTCTGCACGCCCTCGAATGCGATGCCGACATCGAGCTCGTCGTCGACGAGCAGCGCCTCGATACGCTCCTGCGACATCTCGTGCACCGACAGCGAAACCTCCGGATAACGACCGTGAAACGCCTCGACGAGCGGCCCGACGAGATAGCTCGTGAAGGTCGGCGTGACCGCGATGCGCAGCGAGCCGCGGCTGAGATCCTGCACGTCGTGAATGGCGCGCCGGCCTTCCGCGAGATCGTGCAGCGTCTGCCGCGCATAGCGGAAATAGACGTCGCCGGCATCCGTCAAACGTGTCACGCGCCCGCTGCGATCGAACAGCTGCGCGCCGAGCGTTTCCTCGAGCTGGCGGATCTGCTGCGACAACGCGGGTTGTGACACGTGCAGCGCGGCGGCGGCGCGCGTGAAGCTGCGGTGTTCGGCGACGGCCAGGAAGTAGTTGATATGGCGCAGCAGCATGGCGGTTCCTATAAGTCTTGCTTATCCGGTCGATCATAAATCAGTCTTTTACGTTATTGGAAGCGCGGCGTAACCTGCCCTTCATCGATTTCGTCAGCACCGGAGGACACGCGATGAAGGACATCATCGAAGGCTTTCTGAAGTTTCAGCGCGACGCCTATCCGGCGCGCGCCGCGCTGTTCCGCGATCTCGCGCGCAGCCAGAACCCGCGGGCGCTGTTCATCTCGTGTTCGGACAGCCGGCTCGTGCCCGAACTCGTCACACAGCGCGAGCCGGGCGACCTGTTCGTGATCCGCAACGCCGGCAACATCGTGCCGTCGTACGGCCCCGAGCCGGGCGGCGTGTCGGCGTCGGTCGAATACGCGGTGGCCGCGCTGCGCGTGACCGACGTCGTGATCTGCGGGCATTCCGATTGCGGCGCGATGACCGCGATCGCGACCTGCCAGTGCATGGATCACATGCCGGCTGTCGGCCACTGGTTGCGTTATGCCGATTCGGCGCGCGTCGTGAACGAGGCGCGCACGCATCGCAGCGAGCGCGAGCGGATCGACTCGATGGTGCGCGAGAACGTCGTCGCGCAACTGGCGAACCTGAAGACGCACCCCGCCGTGCGGCTCGCGCTCGAAGAAGGGCGTCTCGCGCTGCATGGCTGGGTCTACGACATCGAATCGGGCTGCATCGACGCCTTCGACGGCGCGACCGGCCGGTTCGTCCCGCTCGCGGACCATCCCGAAGTCCGCGCCACGCCCGCGACGCGCGCCGTCGTGGCCTGAACCTTTCCCACCCGTCCACGAGGTATTGCCATGATCCAGTCCCAGCACAGCCAGACTGCCCGCCACGCGCTGGCCGAAACCGTCGTTCTCGCGAAAGCGCGCAGGAACCTGTCGTTCGCGCAGCTCACCGAAGGCACGGGCCTGAGCGAGGCGTTCGTCACGGCCGCGCTGCTCGGCCAGCATGCGTTGCCGGCCGACGCGGCGCGCGTCGTCGCCGACAAGCTCGGCCTCGACGACGACGCGGTGCTGCTGTTGCAGACGATCCCGCTGCGCGGCAGCATCGACGATCGCGTGCCGACCGATCCGACCATTTACCGCTTCTACGAAATGCTGCAGGTGTACGGCACGACGCTGAAGGCGCTCGTTCACGAGAAGTTCGGCGACGGCATCATCAGCGCGATCAATTTCCGGCTCGACGTGAAGAAGGTCGATGACCCCGAAGGCGGTTCGCGCGCCGTGATCACGCTCGACGGCAAGTACCTGCCCACCAAGCCGTTCTGACGCTTGCGCGGCGTCGCGCTTAGGGTGCCGCGCAGGTTTCCCCGACTTGCGCCGGCTGGCGCACGTTCCCGCCATTCCGTTTCAGCGAGGACGCAGCCATGGATTTTGTGAAACGCACGATCGATCTTGCGATGAAGAACGTGGAAGAGGGCGGCCGCCCGTTCGCGACGGTGATTGTCCGCGACGGCGAGATCGTTGCAGAGAGCCCGAACCTTGTCGCGCAGACCAGCGACCCGACCGCGCATGCGGAGATCCTCGCGGTGCGCGACGCGTGCCGCAAGCTCGGCACCGAGCACCTGACCGACTGCGAGATCTACATTCTCGCGAGCCCGTGCCCGATGTGCCTCGGATCGCTGTACTACTGCAGCCCGAAGCGCGTGATCTACATCACGACGCGCGAGGACTACGCGCCGTTCTACCGCGACGACCGCCAATATTTCGAGCTGGACACGTTCTATGCCGAATATGCGAAGCCGGTCGGCGAGCGGCGGCTGCCGATGGTGCAGCAGAAACACGCCGACGCGATCGGCGTCTACCGGCGCTGGAAGGAACTGAACGCAAAGTGACGTGACCCGCGCGACGCCCCTGTCGCGCGGTGCGGCCGCCCCGGCTGCTCGTTTTCCCCACCCTCCGCTTCGTCTGGCGGCTCCCGTGCCGCCGGGCGCGCGCTGCCGCGCGGGGCCGTGTCGTGCCCCCGTTTTCCCGCCTGCCCAAACATCGATCCCGTTCAATGTCCGGAACGGAAATCTGCGATCCATAACGTTTTTGACGGGTTTAAAAATTCGCACTGGAGACGACAGAAACGTGCGGAAAGCCCGATGAAAACCGATGAAATCAATCTGACAGCCAGCGCGGCGGCCGCTTCCGGCCGCAGCTGATTGCCGCCGATCGCCGTGCGTTGCCCCCTACCTGTTTCATTGCGCCATTCGTTGCGGACGAGGAATCGCTCGATCCCTCTCCGCCAGCACCGCGCGGCCGCCCGACCGGTCGCGCCTGACGCCTGACATTCGCTTACCTGCTCAATACGGACCATCATGAAACGGGATTCATTCAGTACACCTGAAGCGGCACGTCGCGCGACGACGGACATGCTCAAACCGAACGACGCCTTCGTGCGCATCGAAAACGTCGTGAAAAAATTCGGCGACAGCACGGCCGTCGACAACGTGAACCTGACGATCGCGAAGAACGAGCTGTTCGCGCTGCTCGGCAGCTCGGGCTGCGGCAAGTCCACGCTGCTGCGCATGCTCGCCGGGCTTGAGACGGCCACCTCCGGCAAGATCTTCGTCGACGGCGAGGACCTCGCGTCGCTGCCGCCGTACCGCCGCCCGGTCAACATGATGTTCCAGTCGTACGCGCTGTTCCCGCACATGTCGGTCGAATCGAACGTCGCGTTCGGCCTGAAGCAGGAAGGCACGCCGAAGAACGAGATCAAGGAGCGCGTGGCCGACGCGCTCGCGCTCGTGCAGATGAGCAAGTACGCGCAGCGCAAGCCGCACCAGCTCTCCGGCGGCCAGCAGCAGCGTGTCGCGCTGGCCCGCTCGCTGGTCAAGCGCCCGAAGCTGCTGCTGCTCGACGAGCCGATGTCCGCGCTCGACAAGAAGATCCGCCAGAAAACCCAGCTCGAACTGGTCAACATCATCGAGAAGGTCGACGTGACCTGCGTGATGGTCACGCACGACCAGGAAGAAGCGATGACGATGGCCAGCCGCCTCGCGGTGATGAGCGAAGGCAAGATCGTGCAGATCGGCGCGCCGGGCGAGGTATACGAGTTTCCGAACAGCCGCTTCTCGGCCGAATTCATCGGCTCGACGAACCTGTTCGAAGGCCGCGTCGTCGAGGACGAGCCCGATCACATCTTCGTCGAGAGCGACGATCTCGAAGCACGTATGTACGTGAGCCACGGCGTGACGGGCCCGCTCGGGATGCCGGTCGGCATCTCGGTGCGCCCGGAGCGCATCCACGTGTCGCGCGAGAAGCCCGGCTCGAAACACAACTGGGCGCGCGGTGTCGTGACCGACATCGCGTACATGGGCAGCTACTCGCTGTATCACGTGCGCCTGCCGAGCGGCAAGACGGTCGTATCGAACCTGTCGAGCTCGCACCTGATGAACGATGACGCACCGGCCTGGAACGACGACGTGTTCGTGTCGTGGTCGCCGGCCAGCGGCGTCGTGCTGACGCAGTGAGGACGACACGATGAGAACCTCTGCTTCCACTCCGTCCGCCTCGGTGTCGTCGAGCGCCGCGAGCACCGGCGCCGGCCGCCCGCGCCCGAGCCGTTTCGCCGCGCTGTCGCGTTTCCTGCCGTCGGGCCGCAGCGTCGCGATCGGCGTGCCGTTCCTCTGGCTGGCCGTGTTCTTCGCGCTGCCGTTCGTGCTGGTGCTGAAGATCAGCTTCGCCGACCAGGTGATGGGCATCCCGCCGTACACGTCGCTCGTCGAGTTCAAGGACGGCGTCGTGCACTTC
This sequence comes from Burkholderia stabilis, assembly GCF_001742165.1. Lineage (NCBI taxonomy): Bacteria > Pseudomonadati > Pseudomonadota > Betaproteobacteria > Burkholderiales > Burkholderiaceae > Burkholderia > Burkholderia stabilis. The sequence continues at coordinate 2,597,559 of NZ_CP016443.1, forward strand.
GCGCTGCAGCTGTCGCACTATGCGTTCCTGCTGCAGGACGACCTGTACATCGCGACCTACCTCAGCTCGCTGAAGATGGCCGCCGTGTCGACGGTGCTGTGCCTGCTGATCGGCTACCCGATGGCGTACTACATCGCGCGCTCGGAACCGAACCGGCGCAACGTGCTGATGATGGCCGTGATGCTGCCGTTCTGGACGTCGTTCCTGATCCGCGTGTACGCATGGATCGGCATCCTGAAGGACGACGGCCTGCTGAACCACACGCTGATCGCGCTGGGGATCATCCACACGCCGCTGCGGCTGTATCACAGCGATGCGGGCGTCTACATCGGGATGGTCTATTCGTACCTGCCGTTCATGGTGATGCCGCTGTACGCGCACCTCGTGAAGATGGACCTCACGCTGCTCGAAGCCGCATACGACCTCGGCGCGAAACCGTGGGTCGCGTTCACGCGGATCACGCTGCCGCTGTCGAAGAACGGGATCATCGCCGGCAGCCTGCTGGTGTTCATCCCGGCGGTGGGCGAGTACGTGATTCCGGAGCTGCTGGGCGGCGCCGACACGCTGATGATCGGCCGCGTGATGTGGGATGAGTTCTTCAACAACATGGACTGGCCGATGGCGTCCGCGGTGACGGTCGCGATGGTGATGCTGCTGCTGGTGCCGATGGCGCTGTTCCAGTACTACCAGGTCAAGGAACTGGAGGAAGCGAAATGATCAAGCCGAGCAAACCGCTGTCGACGGGCGTCCTCGCCTTCGGGTTCCTGTTCCTGTACATCCCGATCATCAGCCTGATCGTGTACTCGTTCAACGAGTCGAAGCTGGTGACGGTGTGGTCGGGCTTCTCGCTGAAGTGGTACGCGGCGTTGCTGGACGACGACGAGCTGCTGACGGCCGCGTGGCTGTCGCTGAAGATCGGTCTCCTGACGGCCACCGCGTCGGTCGTGATCGGCACGTGGGCGGGTTTCGTGCTCGCGCGCTTCGGCCGCTTCAAGGGCTTCACGCTGTACACGGGGATGATCAACGCGCCGCTGGTGATTCCGGAAGTGATCCAGGGCATCTCGCTGCTGCTGCTGTTCGTGGCGCTGGAGCAGATGTTCGGCTGGCCGAAGGGTCGCGGGATGCTGACGATCTGGATCGGTCACGTGATGCTGTGCGTGTCGTACGTGGCGATCATCGTGCAGTCGCGCGTGAAGGAGATGAACAAGTCGCTGGAGGAGGCGGCGCTGGATCTGGGCGCGACGCCGCTGAAGGTGTTCTTCGTGGTGACGCTGCCGCTGATCTCGCAGGCGCTGCTGTCGGGGTGGCTGCTGTCGTTCACGCTGTCGATCGACGACCTGGTGCTGTCGGCGTTCCTGTCGGGGCCGGGGTCGACGACGCTGCCGCTGGTGGTGTTCTCGCGGGTGCGGCTGGGGCTGAACCCGGAGATGAACGCACTGGCGACGCTGTTCATCACGGCCGTGACGATCGGCGTGATCGTCGTGAACCGGATGATGATCGCGCGCGAGCGGCGCCGGGTGGCCGACATGAAGGCGGCGTTCGCGGTGGCGTGAGCGGGCGCGACGTGAAACGAAGCGGCGGGCGCGTGATGCACCCGCCGTTTGTGCTTTTGCAGCGGCCGGGTCGGCCGCATGCCGATACGCGGGCGACGCGCTATAGTCATGCGACGCCCGCAGCGGTGCTGCACACCCGGCGGCCATTTCACGCACGCGTTCGCCCGATGACAGCCCATCCCGACGTTACCCTTCAGCTGACCGACACCGAGCAGCCGGCCGCACGAGACTTCATCAGCCGCAAGCTCGGCGAATTCAACCACGCGATGACGGGCCGTGCCGACGCGGCCGCGCTCGACGTCTACGTGTCCGATCCCGCGACCGGCGAGATCCTGGGCGGCCTCTCCGGCCGCACTTCGCTCGGCCTCTTTTTCATCGACCTGTTCTATCTGCCCGAATCGCTGCGCGGCGGCGGATTCGGCAGCAGGCTGCTACGCGAGGCCGAAGCGGAAGCGAAACGGCGCGGATGCGCGCGCGCAGTGCTGTACACGATCTCGTTTCAGGCGCCCGATTTCTACCGGAAGCAGGGTTACGAGACGTTCGGCGAAGTGCCGTGCGAGCCGGAAGGGACCGCGCGCGTGTTCATGGTCAAGACGCTTTGAGCAGCGTCGCCGCGCGGCCGACCCGGCCGGGCGATGCGATACAGGCCGCGGGGATCACGGCGACCGATGCGCCGCCCGTTGCAGGCATTCGACGAACGCCGTCATGCTCGCACCGGGCACCAGATCCTTGCGATGCATCAGCCCGAGCGTCAGCGGCGACAGGTGCGCATCCGATTGCAGCCGCGCCAGCCGGCCGTCGCGCACGCCGCCGTCGAGCAGGAAATCCGGCCACACGCTGACGACGCCGGGCTCCCGCGCGAGTTCGCCGTAGAGCCGCTGCGACGTGCAGACGGTCACGCGCGGCATCGGCGCATGCACGCTTTTCCCGCATAGCGCCCGCCAGAACGCGGGCCAGCTGTCGCGCGTGTGGTTGTAGAGCCAGTGCGCGCCGGCGAGCCGTTCGAGCTGCGTTTCGCCGGCCAGCGGATCGCCGTGCGCGACCGCAAGCGATTGTGTCGACGTGCCGAGCGGGACGACGCGATATTCGGCCGTGCGGTCGCTGTCGGCGACGAACGCGACGCACAGGTCGAACGAGCCGTCGCGCAACCCGTCGATGATCTGCATCGGCGGACATTCGTATACGTTGAGCAGCACGTCGGGGCATTCGGCCCGGAATGCCCGCAGCGCGTCGGGCACGACGATCGACGCGGCAAGCAGCGACACGCCGACCGACAGCATGCGTCCCGCCCCGGAGCGCATCGCTTCCAGCTCGCGCTCGGCCAGCGCGATCTCGGCCACCACCGTGCGCGCATGACGCAGCAGCGCTTCGCCGTAACGCGTGAGCCGCACGCCCGCGCCGCTGCGCTCCAGCAACTGCACGCCGACACGCGCTTCCAGTTCCTTGATGCTTTTGGTGACGGCCGGCTGCGACACGCTCAACGCGTCGGCCGCGGCCATCAGCGTGCCGTGCTCGGCGATCGCGACGAGCATCTGCAACTGCGCCGTCTTCAGGGTGCCGCGTTCCATAAGCATTCGCTATGCGCATGAGAAATTGGAAATCGGCAGGCGGCCCGACGCGCTTATCGTGTGGGCACCGGCCGGCAAGCCGGCACGAGTATACAAGGCAAGGAGGCAGGCTTGACCCCGAACGGTATCGACGTCGATCTCGACGAACTCGTCGCGCTGCGCCGCGACATCCACGCCAACCCCGAAACCGCGTTCGACGAGCACCGCACCGGCGAACTGGTCGCCGCGAAGCTGCGCGCGTGGGACATCGAAACGCATGTGGGGATCGGCGGCACGGGCGTGGTCGGCGTCGTGCGCGGACAGCGCGGCGCGGGCCGCACGATTGCGCTGCGCGCCGACATGGACGCGCTGCCGATGGAAGAGGAGGGCCGCCCGCTGCACCGGTCGCTGCGCAACGGCGTGTTTCATGGCTGCGGGCACGACGGGCATACGGCGATGCTGCTGGGCGCGGCTTGCCACTTCAGCCGCCACCGCGATTTCGCGGGCACGATCGTGCTGGTGTTCCAGCCGGCTGAAGAAACGGGGGGCGGCGCGAACGCGATGCTCGCGGACGGCCTCGAGGATCGTTTCGGCTACGACGAAATTTATGCGCTGCACAATGCGCCGCATTTCGAGCCCGGCACGTTCGGCGTGCGCGATGGCGCGATGCTGGCGTCATGCGACGAGATCCTGATTTCGATCACGGGCGTCGGCGGCCACGGCTCGGCGCCGGAGTAGACCAAGGACCCGGTGATGGCCGCCGCGCAACTGATCTGCGCGTTGCAGACGGTCGTGAGCCGCACGACCGAGCCGAGCGCGACGGCCGTGCTGAGCATCGGCAGCGTGCATGCGGGCAGCGCGCCGAACGTGATTCCGAGCCACGCGGCGCTGACCGGCACGCTGCGCACGTTCGACGAACGCGTGCGCACGCTGGCGAAAACGCGGATTCGCGGTATCTGTGAAGGGATCGCGCTGGCGAGCGAGTGCGCGATTTCGGTCGAATTCGCGAACAGCTCGCCGGCGACCGTCAATCACCGCGAGCAGGCCGAAGCGGCTGCCGCTGCCGCCGCCGACGTGTTCGGCGCGCAGAACGTGCTGCGCGATTTCGCGCCGCTCAACGGCTCGGAGGATTTCTCCGAATTCCTGTTGCGCCGGCCCGGCGCGTATGCATTGATCGGGCAGGGCGGCGTGTACTGCCATCACCCCGAATTCGATTTCAACGACGACGTGCTGCCGCTCGGCGTGCGCTATTTCGTGACGCTCGCGCATGCGCGGCTGGCGGCATGACGAGAAAGACCTGGAGACAATCGCGATGATTTCTGAAGCACGACAGCCGCGCGGTTTCGTCCGCGCGCTGGCGGCGGTGCTGGCCGTTGCCGCATCGATGGCCGCGGGCGACGTGGCCGCGGCCGGCGCGACGCTGCGTTTCGGCACCGACCCGACCTATCCGCCTTACGAGTACAAGACGCCCGACGGCCGCCTCGCCGGCCTCGACATCGATATCGGCAACGCGCTGTGCGCGGCTGCGCAAGTGCGCTGCGTGTGGGTCGAGAGCAGCTTCGACGGCCTCGTCGCGGGGCTCGCCGCGCGCAAGTTCGACGCGATCGACGCGTCGATGGCGCCGACCGCCGCGCGGCGCCGCGTGATGGATTTCTCGCAGCCGCTCTATGCGGCCGACATCCGGCTGGTGGCCGCGCGCGATCGCCACCTGACGCCCGACCCGGCGTCGCTGGCCGGCAAGCGCATCGGCGTGCTGCAGGGCTCGACGCAGGCCGCGTTCGTGAAGGCGAACTGGGAGCCGCGCGGCGTCGTCATGCACGAATACGCGGACCAGAACAGCATTTATGCCGACCTCGCGAACGGGCGCCTCGACGGCACGCTGGCGCTCGGTACGGCCGCGCGGCTCGGTTTTCTCGACAAGCCGCAGGGCGCGCGCTTCGCGCTGTCGGGGCCGCGCATCGACGATCCGGCGATCATCGGCGCGTCGAGCGTGATCGGCGTGCGCAAGGGCGATGCGCAAACGCTGCAATTGCTCGATTCGGCGCTTGCGCGGTTGAAGGCCGACGGCACGATCGCACGGCTCGAACGGCAGTATCTCGGCGCGCAAGACGGCGCCAAATAAGAGCAGGGAAACCGTGCCGCCGTTATTGCTGCGGCGTCGCGCGCTCGACGATCATGTCGTAGAGCGCGCGCGCCGCAGGCGACAGTTGCGCGGACTTGCGCGTCACGAGCACGAGCGTGCGCGACACCGACGGCTCGACGAGCTCGATCGTGCGGATCATCGGATACGCATTCTTCTGGAGCGCGAGCTTCGGCACCACGGCCGCACCGAGCCCTTCCGCGACGAGCCCGAGCGCCGTCGAACTGCGCTGCACTTCGTAGAACGAATGCAGCGAGACGCCGCTGTTTTTCAGCGCGCCTTCGAGCAGCCCGCGATTGCCGCTCACTTCGCCGGCGAAGATCAGCGGATGCGGCTGCAACGCGGCCCAGCGGATGCGCCGCCGCTTCGCGAGCGGATGATCGTCGCGGCAGACGAGTACATAAGGATCGTGCGTAAGCGGCACGCTGACGAGTTCGGGGTGCTGATCGCCGGCGATGCTGATGCCGAATTCGGCTTCGCGCCGCAGCACGGCCTGCAGCACCGACGCCGATGCGTGATCGAGGATCTTCACGCGATCGTGCGGGCGATGCCCGGAGAACGCGCGCAGGATGCGCGGCAGATATTGCACGCCGACCGTCGGCACGCACGCGATCGTGACGTCGCCGCGCTGGCTCAGGCCCGTCTCGCGGATTTCGGTCAGCGCGTCGGAGAGCTCGTTCAGCAGCCGGCGCGCCTGCGGCAGGAAGCGCCGGCCGATCTCGGTGAGCGTGGTGCGGCGCGTCGTGCGCTCGACCAGCGCGACGCCGAGAAACGATTCGAGCTTGCGCAGCCGTTGCGTGATGGCCGTCTGCGTGACGTGCAGCGTATCGGCCGCCTGCCTGAAGCTGCCGCCGTCGGCGATCGCGACGAAAGCCTGTACCCCCAGCGTATCGATCTTCATCAGAATTTTGAATCAATAACGATATTAAATTCATTTTACTGAAGTACGCCGGGCGTCGCAGAATTCGCTGCATCGACGGCCGCGCGCATCCCGCGTCCGGATGCGGCGACGCCGTCCACGCCGACCAGGAGAACCATCGTGACGACCCCACTCGATCAATACGCGAACCAGTACGTGCAATTCGAGGACGAACGCACGCGGCCGGTGCGCGACCTGCTGGCCGCCGTGCCGAACACGCCGATCCATACCGCGATCGACATCGGCTGCGGGCCCGGCAATTCGACGGAAGCATTGATCGCACGCGCACCCGACGCGACGATCCACGGGATCGACGCATCGGCGGACATGATCGCGGCCGCGCGCAAGCGCCTGCCGGGGCTGCGTTTCGATATCGCCGACGTGGCCGCGTGGGACGACCCGGGCGGCTATGACCTGATCCTGTCGAACGCGGTATTGCAATGGGTGCCTGCGCACGACACGCTGTTTCCGATGCTCGTCGGCCGGCTCGCGCCGGGCGGCCATCTGGCGGTTCAGATGCCCGACAACCTGCACGAGCCCGCGCACCGGCTGATGCGCGAAGTCGCCGCGGCGGGGCCGTGGGCGGACAAGCTGAAAGGTGCGGCGCGCACGGAGCGGTTCGACGCACGGTACTACTACGCGCTGCTGTCGCCGCTGTGCGCGCGCGTGGACGTGTGGCGCACGACTTACTACCACCCGCTGCGCGGCGGCGCCGACGCGGTGGTCGAATGGTTCAAGGGCAGCGCGCTGCGGCCGTTCCTCGCCGCGCTCGATGACGGCGAACAGCGCGCGTTCCTCGCGCGCTATCGCGATGCGCTCGCCGGCCCCAACGGTTATCCGGCGCTCGGCGACGGCACCGTGCTGTTGCCGTTCCCGCGTCTGTTCATCGTCGCGACGCGGAAGTGATGCTGCGGTGAAGCAGCCGGCGTCGGTGCGTCAGGGTACCGGCCGCACCGATTCCGGGTCGACCGTGCGGCTGCGTGCGGTCTGCCCGTCGCGCAGGTCCTTGTACCAGAACAGCGCGACTTCCCCGTCGTTCTCGCCGTCGGCATACAGGAAGCGGTCGTGGCCGCCGAGCGTGAAGCCCGCGCGCGCATACGTGGAGCAGGCCGCGACATTGTTCGCCTGCGTTTCCAGCCGCATGAAGCCGAACCCGCGGCTGCGCGCCCAGGCTTCGGCGGCTGCCAGCAGGAACTGCCCGATACCCTGGCGCCGGTAGCGGCGATCGACGGCAAGCTCGGCGATCTCGGCCATCCCGTTCCAGCTTTGCGAGATCGCCACGAATCCGGCGAGCCGCCCGTCGGCCGTCGCGCGAAACAGGGCCGCGCTGCCTGACGCGTCATGCGCCCAGCCGGCCGGATCGAAGCCGTAGTCCTTGCGCCGCACCGGCAGCGCGCGAAGATCGAGCAAGTCCTGATACGGCGCATTCAGCTCCCATGCGATTTCGAACGAGAAGTCGCATCGCTCCAGTTCGTCGGCGGGAAGCCCGCTCGCCTGTTCGATGCTGATGTGCTCGTCGGCTCGGTCCATGTGTCGGTGTCCTGTCTTCGGCGGAATGATGTGGTCTTGTCCGCGGCTCGATCGCGCGCGCCATGAGGCGCATCGGATCGCGTCCGTTCGTTCTTCGTTTCTTTGCACCTGCACAATTGGCTGCGCGCGATACCGGCACAGACTTGCCGCATCCCCGGCTGCAGGCTGCGCGCAAACGATAAACCGGCGACTTCGCATGCATGTGCGCCGTTCGCGCGCCGTTCGCGGCATGCGCTCAACCGCCTGATTATGCTGGATTTCGGCGCGGACCCTGCGTCGACCTCGCTGCGAGGCTGTCCGCGTCGGGTCATGTCGCCGGTTCATGCCGACGGTCGAACGCCTGTGGATGAAAGACGACAGGAACCCGAATAATTGTTTACCGTTTGGTGACAACTCGATATATTTCGAAAAATATATCGAAGGTCGCGGCGCTGTCTGGCGTCGCGTCGTCCACCCGCTCCACGAAAGCCGGAAGAGATTCTGACCTGCATCGCCGGAGCAACGCGTCGTCATGGCATGCGCAACCGGTGCGCACGCTTCCCGACGCTGCAACACGAGCGGCCGCCCTGCGGCATGCCGCTTCAGCAAGCCCACACTGGCATCGAGATGGAACATCGTGCACACCCGCATGAGGTGTGTGCTCGTCCGGCGATCCGGCGGCTTGCGCTCGTCCGTCATACGGTTTTCATCAACACGCGGCGCGTCTGGCTGCGACGCGGGCGCGCGCGTCTACAACAAAAGGAAGCAGAATGAAAAAGACCATCGTGGCTGCGGCCGCACTCGGCATGTTCGGCAGCGCCGCGCACGCGCAAAGCAGCGTCACGCTCTACGGGTTGATCGATGCGGGTATCACGTATTCGAACAAGGTCGCGACGACGGGCGGGCACGGCAAGCTCGTCAAGTACGGCGACGGCGTTGCGTCGGGCAGCCGCTGGGGCATCCGCGGCACCGAGGATCTCGGCGGCGGTCTGAAGGCGCTGTTCGTGCTGGAGAACGGCTTCAGCAGCGGCGACGGCACGATCGGCCAGGGCGGTGCGATATTCGGCCGGCAGGCGTTCGTCGGGCTGTCGAAGAACGGGATCGGCTCGCTGACGTTCGGCCGCCAGTACTCGTTCTCGACCGACTACATCGGCGGGAACTACACGATGGGCAGCCAGACGCCGGCCGGCAACTACGCGTACCACATCAACGATCTCGACCAGCTGACGTCGAGCCGCATCAACAACGCGGTGAAGTTCCAGAGCGCGAATTTCGCGGGCCTCACGTTCGGCGCGATGTACGGCTTCTCGAACTCGACGCAGTTCGCGGGCACGCCGACCACGACCGGCGCGAACGGCGCGCAGGGTTCGTCGAGCGCATACAGCTTCGGCGCGAATTATGCGCAAGGCCCGTTCGGCATCGGCGCGGCGTACACGAACATCCGCTTCCCGAACGGCGCATCGCCGGCGTTCGGCGTGAGCATCGCGAACATCAACACGCTCGGGTTGCGCGACCTGGAGACGGTCGGCGTCGGCGCGCGTTACGCGATCGCGGCCGGCCTCGTATGGGCGAACTGGACGCATACGAAGTTCGCGCCGCTGTCGGGCGAAACGTCGAAGCTGAACAACTACGAAATCGGCGGTCGTTATGCGTTTACGCCGGCATTGAGCGGCGGGCTCGGTTATACGTTCTCGAAGCTCGACGGCCGCTTTGAAGGCAAGTGGCACCAGGTCAACGCGGCGGTGGACTATGCGCTGTCGAAGGGCACGGACGTGTACGTGAGCGCGGCCTTCCAGAAGGCGTCGGGCAGCAACACGATCAACGGCCGCGCGACGCCGGTGCAGGCCGAGATCGGCTCGTCGCCGTCGTTCATCGGCAACGCGGGCGCGAACACGCAGCTCGTTACGCGTATCGGCCTGCGTCACAAGTTCTGATTGACGGGAAAATGGGCGCTGCCGATGCAGGCAGCGCCCGTCGCAACGTCCGGAACCCGAACCGGCACGACAGCGGGCGCTCCGTCGGAGCGCCCGTTTTGCTGTGGGCGACACGATGACCGCGCAACGCGTCAGCGTGGAAAGCGATATATTCGAGCATGCATATCGGCGTGACGATCGATTGCACCGACCCACATTCACCAGCACGGGAGCACGATTTTGAATGCGACGCACCGCGAAGCCGTCGGCGAGGCTTTCTCGCTCGACGCAATGCAGCACGCAAGAACCATGACCTGGCAGGCCGTCGACGCGATCGCCGCGGGCGTCCGGCCCGGCATGCGGGAATCGGAGGCCAACGCGCTGGGGTCGAGCGTGCTGAAGGATCTCGGAATGGATCGAATCTGGCATCCGATCCTCGTCCGCTTCGGCGAAAACACGCTGCGTACGTTCAAGGAGCGTTCGGTGGCGGACCCGGTGCTCGCCGCCGCCGACATCTTCTTCATCGATCTCGGCGCCGTCTGGGCGAAGCACGAGGGCGACGCGGGCGCGACGTTCGTGTGCGGCGACGATCCGGACATGCACGCATGTGCGCGCGCGGCGCGCGTCATCTACGACGAGGTCGAGCATCATTGGCGGACCACCGGATGCGCGGGCATCGCGCTGTACGAATTCGCGGCGCAACGCGCGGATGCGCACGGCTTCCGGCTGAACGTCGACATCAAGGGGCATCGCGTCAGCGATTTCCCGCACGCGATCTACAAGGCCGGCAATCTCGGCGATTTCGACGGCGCGCCGGCCGCCGGTTTGTGGATCCTCGAAATCCAGATCGCGCACCCGACGCGGCCGTTCGGCGCGTTCTACGAAGACCTGCTCGTGTAAGCGCGGCGCCCGGCGACGCGCACCGCGCATGCGCGCCGGCCCGGGGCCGGCACGCGACGGCGGTGCGGCCGCGACGTCAGATGCTGATTGCAACGGGCCCCGCGAGCGGCGTGTAGCCGTCGTCGAACAGATACCACGCGTCGTACTGGCCCGACGCCAGCGAGCTGTTCGCGCTCGACGAGAACAGCAGCGAGCCGGTGCTCTTGGGCAGGTACGCCCACGACTTGTAGTTGCCCTTGGTCGGCTGCGCGCCGCGCGCATAGATGCCGACCCAGTTCTTCGGGCTGTGACGCCACGGCGGCGCGACATAGTCGAACCGCAGCGTGCCGTACGACGCGCCTTGCGCCGCCAGCGCCGCGACGAATTTCCCGTTCGTATTGCCGATCGCCGAATCCGTCAGCAGGACGCCGGATTGCGCCTGCACGCAACCGGCCACGCGGCGCAGGAAATTCGGATCGTTCGCGTCGCGGATGCTCGCGTCGTACCAGCCGGCGTCGCCGTACCACGTGACGGCCTGCGTCGCGCCGGCGGGCACGCTGACCGATTGCGGCGTGTTCATCCCGTATGCGTTGTCGACGAGCTGGAACGTCGTCGCGCTCGAACCGGCGGAGTTGTCGAGGGTGATCTGCACGTTGCCGTTCTGCACGTCGTAGCAGAGGCTCACTTCGGCGGCCGATCCGGTATTCCCCGACGCGCCGATGTTGCCGCGCAACGTCTGCAGGAACCCGTTCGGGCCGTAGATCGAGTAGTCGTAGCCGCCGCCCGAATTCAGCGCGAGCGTATCCGACAGGCTCGCGCACGCACTCGTGCCGGCGCCGATCGTGTACTGCCGCGGAATCGTGCTCGTGCCGTCGACCCACGCCTGCAGATGCACGCCGGCCGTGCCGGTATTGGTCATCATCAACGCGAGCGTCTTGGCGGAGCGGTTGACCTTGCCCTGCACGAAGAACTCGTACGGCAGCCGGCACGCGGTGTTGCGCCCGGCCGTTTGCGCCGGCACCGCGGTGGTGGTCGCGGCAGGGATCGAGACCGTCGAGCCGTTCGGGTCCATGTTGCTGGCCGCGGCCGGGATCGACGGAATCGTCTGGTCGGGATTCGCGAAATCGAATGCCGACGTGAGATCGCCGCACACCGCGCGACGCCATGGTGTGATGTTCGTTTCCTGCAGCCCGAAGCGCGCTTCCAGGAAGCGGATCACCGACGTGTGATCGAAAACCTGCGAATTGACCTTGCCGCCTTTCGACCACGGCGAGATCACGAACATCGGCACGCGCGGGCCGAGCCCGATCGGCACGTCGCCGTTTGCCGATCCGTCCGACGCGCTGCCGCTACTGGCGACGAATTCCGCGGCGGTCGACACCGTCGACTGGCCGGTGCCCGCGTAGGCGCTCGACGGGACGGCCGGCGGCACGTGATCGAACAGGCCGTCGTTCTCGTCGTACATCACGAGCAGCACCGTGCTGGCCCATACCGCCGGATTCGACGTCAGCGCATTGAGGACGTTGCTCACGTACCATTCGCCGCCGCTCGCGGCCCACGACGGATGCTCGCAATACGCATACGGCGCGGCGATCCACGACACCTGCGGCAGCGTGCCGTTCGCGACGTCGGCCCGCAGCTGGCTGAACAGATTCGTGTCGTATTCCTTGCCGCCGCCGGTCGGATCGATCTGCGTGCCGTTGAGCGCGGGCGCAAGCGGGTCGTTGGCGCCGAGGTTCTGGTACTGCCTGAAGTTCAGGATGACGTTGTCGCCATAGTTGCCGTTCCACCAGAGGTCACTTTTGGAACCGTTGTATTCGCCGTAGCCGTGGCCGGAATCCAGCCCGTTGCCCTTGTCCTGGTAGAACTTCCACGTGACGCCGGCCGTGTTCAGGCGTTCGGGCATCGTCGTCCAGCCGGTGCCGGTCATCGTGTTCGTCGTGTACGGCGAATAGCCCGGCACGTTGCCGCAGCAGCCGGTCCACAGATACAGGCGGTTCGGGTCCGTCGGGCCGAGCATCGAACAGTGGTAGTCGTCGCACACCGTGAACGCGCTCGCCAGCGCGTAATAGAACGGGATGTCGTTCTGCGTGAAGTAGTACATCGTGCCGCTGCCCTTCGCATCGGCCCAGTTGTCGTACTTGCCGTTGTTCCACGCATTGTGCGTGCCGCCCCACGAGTGATCGAGGTCGCCGTAGTAGGTGTCGCCGTTCGCGACGCCGGAAACGGGCGGCGACGGGTTGAACGGGAATACGTAGGACAGCATCCAGGGCTGGCGCCAGACCGGATAGCCGTTCGAAATCACGACGGGCCGCGGATCGCCGAAGCCGCGCGCACCGCGCAGCGTGCCGAGATAGTGGTCGAACGACCGGTTTTCCTGCATCAGGATCACGACGTGCTTGACGTCCTGAAGGGTGCCGGTGACGGTCGCCGCCGGAATCGACTGCGCGCGCAGGATGCTCTCGGGCAGCATGCCGGTGACCGCGGTGGCGCCGGCGAGCTTCAGCGCATCGGCGAGGAACTGACGTCGTGTCGAGGGTTTGTTTTGCATGTTCGTTCTCTGTCGTGGATTGCCAATCGGACGTGCCGGGTGTCGCCGCGTGCGGTGGGGCGCACGGGCAGGGCACCGCTGCCGTGGGGCATGCGCAGGCTCAGTGGCACGCGCTCGCGCAGTGCAGGACCGGCGCGGACGCCGAACCCGGTGCCGATGCGAGTGCGGTGGCGGCATTGCCCGCTGCGCCCGAATCGCCGTCGCCGCAACCGGCCAGCGTGCACAGCAGCGCGATCGCGATCACGCCGGGCCAGTGCCGAAAGCGGCGCTCGGCGCCGGTCGACGACATTGAACTGCTCCGCTCGTCATTGAGTCGGATTCCTGATTGATGAAGCTTGGCGTTCGACGCTCTGAAATTCATCACCCCTCCTGACATGAAATGAACTGCGGAGAATAACGTCCGAATCAAAACAGATTCATGACAGGCCATCCGCGCCTGCCTGCGACTTGCGAAAGCTGATCGTCGGGATTGGTCGCGACCGGATGCGTGACGTAGTCGAGCAGCGGCACGTCGTTGATCGAATCGCTGTAGAAGTAGGTCCGTTCGAAATCCGACGGCGCATAGCCAAGCGAATCGAGCCATTCGGCCGTGCGCACGATCTTGCCTTCGCGGAAGCTCGGCACGCCGGTGCTGCGCCCGGTGAACTGCCCGCCGGGCGTGCCGTCGTCGGTATCGAGCTCGATGCCGAGCAGATACTCGATGCCGAACTCGGCTGCGATCGGCCGCGTGACGAACACGTTGGTCGCCGTCACGATGCAGCAGAGATCGCCGTTTTCGCGATGCCGGTCGACCAGCGCGCGCGCCTGCGGCGTGATGGCCGGCCGGATCACCTCGTCCATGAACTGCGCATGCCAGCGCTCGAGTTGCTCGCGCGAGTAGCGGGTGAGCGGCGCGAGCGTCACGGCGAGATACGCGTTCATGTCGAGCGTGCCGGCCGCGTAGTGGCCGTAGTGCTCGTCGATCAGTGCGGCATGCGCGTCGTCTTCCCGCCAGCCGACCCGCGAAATGAAGCGGGCCCAGGCCTGGTCGCTGTCGAGCGGCAACAGCGTGTGATCGAGGTCGAACAGCGCGAGATTCTTGTGCATGCTGGGTTCCTTGTATTGCGGGCTTACGCGCCGATCAGCTTCTCGATCGCGTCCTTGGCGTTTTTCCCGTCGATGGTCGTGACGCCGTCGAGCCACTTCGACAGCACGCCGGGATGCTTCTTCGCCCATTCCTTCGCGACTGCGACCGGGTCCGCATGATTCATGATCGGGACCATCAGCTGGTTCTCTTCGTCGGTCGTGAATTTCAGGTTGGTCAGCAGCCGGCCGACGTTCGGGCAGCGTTCGAGATAGCCGGGCGTGACGAGCGTGTAGACCTTCGCCGATCCGTAGTTCGGACCGAATACGCTGTCGCCGCCGTCGAGGTAGGAGATCTTGTAGTTGATGTTCATCGGATGCGGTTCCCACGCGAGAAACACAATCATCCGGTGTTCCTGCACGGCGCGCGTCACCTGCACGAGCATCCCGGCCTCGCTCGATTCGACCAGCTTGAAGCCGCCGAGCCCGAATTCGTTCTTGTCGATCATGCGCTGGATCAGCGCGTTGCCATTGTTGCCGGCGCCGATCCCGTAGATCTTGCCGTCGAGCTGGTCGCGGAACTTCGCGATGTCGGCGAAGCTCTTGAGGCCCTTGTCCGACGCGAATTGCGGCACGGCCAGCGTGTAGCGCGCGCCGACTAGGTTGGGCTGCGGCAACTGATGCACGGCGCCGGCATCCACGAACGGCTTCACCGTGGGCGTCATGCTCGGATCCCAGTAGCCGAGGAACGCGTCGATCTGCGCCTTCTTCACGCCGGCCAGCACGATCGGCGGCGACGCGATCGTCTTGGTCGCGTCGTAGCCGAGCCCGTCGAGCAGCATCATCGCGACGCCGGTGGTGGCGGCGATGTCGCTCCAGCCGACATCGCCGAGCGTCACCTTCTTGCAGACGTCCCCTTCGGATGCGAGAACGGGGGTCGTCGCGAGTGTCGCCAGCAGCGTTGCGGCCAGCAGCCATGCCTTCTTTGCCATGTTGGTCTCCTAAGCAAGTGTTCCGGATCGTGTTGCCTGATTGGTAAGACGATTGATCGTGCAGATCGGATGAAACAAACGAACTTGGGTCTAGCCGTGCAGTTTTTCGTACCGTATATTAGAAAGCACAAAATCGCAAGATCGCACAAAAATACAACTTGCTCGTCGTCGGAGGGGCGGGCGAGCAGGCGCAGGAAAAGTCGGGGCGGTGGCCGGGACGGGCCGCGCGTCATCAAGTGGATAGGCAACGCAAGGAGAACCCGGATGATCAGTCAGCTGGAAATCATTTCCCGCCTGTTGTTGGCGGCATTGCTCGGCAGCATCGTCGGCATCGAGCGCGAACGGCTGTCGTGGGCGGCCGGCCTGCGCACGCACATGCTGGTGGCCGTGGGCGCGGCGCTCGTGATGGTCGTGTCGGCGTTCGGCTTCGCGGATATCCAGGACGCGAAGAACGTGTCGCTGGACCCGTCGCGGGTCGCCGCACAGGTCGTGTCGGGCATCGGCTTTCTCGGCGCGGGATCGATCATGTTGCGCGGCGAGATCATCCGCGGCCTGACGACCGCGGCGAGCCTGTGGGTCGTCGCGGCGGTCGGGCTGGCCGTGGGCGGCGGCATGTACGTGGCCGCGATCGCCGCGACGGCGATCGTGCTGGCGATCCTCGCCGGGCTGAAGCCGATCGAGAAACGCTTCTTCGCCACGCGGCAGCGCTGGGGCGTGCGCATTCTCGCGAGCCGCGGCGCCGTGAAGCTGACGTCGCTGCAGGCGATGCCCGGCATCGATCAGGCGCGCATCGTCCAGTTCATCATCGAACAGGACGACGCCGCACCGGACGACGATCGCATCCATGTCGTGTTTTCGAAGATGACGAGCGCCGAATTCCAGGCCGTCCGTCAATCCCTGCAGACCCTCGGCGGCATCAAAAAGATGGAGGAGAGCGCGGCGTAACACTTCCGTTCGAATAACATTGACGTTCACTCCGAGGACATTTCATGTGGCAAGAAGAGCGATATCAGAGAATCCGGCTTCTGCTATCGAAGATGCAGCGCGTTTCCACCGACCGGATCATGGCCGACCTGAACGTGTCGCGGGAAACCGTGCGCCGCGATCTCGTCGACCTCGAGGCGATGGGGGAATTGAAGCGCGTGCACGGCGGCGCGGTGCAGGTGGGCGACGAAGCGCCGATCGCCGAGCGCGCGCAGACGCACGTCAAGGCGAAGCTGGCGATCGCTCGCGCGGCGGCCAGGCTGGTCACGGGCTCGCAGACGCTGTTCATCGACGCGGGCACGACCACCACGCTGCTGGCCGAAGAACTCGCGAAGCTGTCGGGTCTCACGATCGTTACGAATTCGATCGACGTCGCGTTGAAGATGCGTTCGAGCGACCCGTCGCAGGCGAAGAACGAAACGATCCTGCTCGGCGGGATGATCGGCAGCCGCGCGGCCGCGACGGTCGGCGACGGCACGATCGCGGAAATCTTCCGCTACCGCGCCGATCTCGCGCTGCTGTCGCCGGTCGGCGTCGATCATGTGCGGGGCGCGACCAATTTCGACCGGATGGAAACCGAGGTGGCGCGCGCGATGGTGAGCAACGCGGCGGACGTGGCGATCCTGGCCGATTTCAGCAAGCTCGGCACGAACAGCCGGATCAGCTTCTGCGAGCCGGCGCGGATCGGCACGCTGGTGACGGACCAGAAGGCGGAGTCGGTCGACAGCTTCAAGAGCATCAGGAAGGTCGTGAAGAACATCGTGCTGTCGTGATGCAGGCACGCGCCGGGCGGGCGCTCTGCTGTCGTTATGCCGCCCATGCGGCGTGTGTTCTGCCCGTCGGCGGTTTCCCGTCGTAATATATCCGCCGATACAGCGAAGGCGCGCCAGCCGGCGGCGCCGTCACGGAGGCGGGCGATGGAGATGGCAGGGACGGCGGCGCCTTCGGCGCATCAGGCGCATCACACGGCGGCGGGCTCGATCACGCTGACGGGCGCATTCGTGCGGCCGATGACGGTCACGCTCGACGATCTGCGCCAATACGCGAGCGCGACGGCCGAGCCGTTCGACCTGCGCTGCTTCACGACGAACCGTTTTATCCGTTCGGTCGCGCCGTATCGCGGCGCGCGGCTGAAGGACCTGATCGAAGCAGCCGGGCTGCACAACGCCGAGCCGGGCGACTTCAAGCGCATGGTGTTCATCGCGCATGCGCACGACGGCTATGCGGTCACGTTCTCATGGCACGAACTGTTCAATACGCCGATTGGCGAGCGCGTGATCGTCGCGTTCGAATGTGGCGATGCGCCGCTGTCGCTCGACGACGGCGCGCCGCTGCTGTTCTCCGGCGCCGACCTCCTGCCCGCGCCGCGCCACGTGAAGCGGCTGGCCGGCATCGTCGCGCGCGTGCTCGAGGTCTGAGCCGGCGCGCGTGCCGACGGCGTTCGCCGCGCCGGCCATCGTGTATGCTTGCCCGCATCGTTCAAACGGCGGGACAACATGAAGACTTCGGCACTCCCCAAGCCAGAGGCGCGCTTCAGGATGCGTATCCAGCAGGCCGACACGATCGCGCTCGGCCCGGGCAAGGTCGCGTTGCTGGAGGCCGTGCGCGAGCATGGTTCGATTTCGGCGGCGGCGCGCAGCATGAAGATGTCGTACCGGCGCGCGTGGCTGCTGATGGACGAGCTGAACCGCTCGCTGAAGTCACCGGCGACGGTGTCGGAGCATGGCGGGCAGAGCGGCGGCGGCAGCGTGCTGACGCCGGTCGGCGAGGAGATCATCCGCCTCTATCGCGGGATCGAGGAACGCGCGTATGCGGCCTGCGCGGACGAGATCGCCGCGCTCACGAAAATGGTGCGCCGCTGAAGGCTTCTTCAGGCTGATGCGTGCCTACCCGTGCCGCAGGCAAAAGCGCGACGGGTCGCCCGCGGCGGCCTCCGGTGCAACGACATCGCGCGCCTGCGCATCGAGCCGCCCGATCAGTTCGACGAAACTGGCGACGCTGGCGGTCCGCAGCGGGTAGTACGCGATGTGATGGCGTTCGCAGATGCGCTTGAGCAGGTTCACCGAATCGTGATCGATGCAGTCGACCGGGAACACGACCATGTGCGCGCCCGGTAACGCCGCGGCCAGCAGGCCCTTGCGATCCTCGATGCCGCCGTCGTGCATCGTGACCTCGCCGCCCGCCGTCTCGACGATCCGGCGGATCGCGCGGTTCGAACCGGGCCGCCCGCCGACATAGACGAGCCGCCGGTGCCGAAGCATCGACAGTGTGTCCACCGTCTGCTCGGCCGGATCGTCGGTCGATGCCTGCACCGCCTGTTCGATCGCGCTCGCTTCGGCGCGCAGCGTCTTCACCATCGCCATCAGGTCGTCGAGCCGCGCGCGCATCGCGCGGGCGCTCGCCTGTTCGGCGGCGATCCGCTGTTCGGCTGCCTCGCGACGGCTCGTGTGAAGCGCGAGACGTTCGTCGCGCGCGGCCAGCGCTTCGCGCAGTTCGTGCACTTCGTTGCGCAACACGCTTTCGGCGGCCAGCGGCTGCGCGCTCTGGCGCGCGTTGATCGCATCCAGCTCTTTCAGTGCCGCGTCACGCTGCGCGCTCATCTCCTGCAGGCGCGCCTGCTGTCGTTCGACTTTCGCGTGCAGTGCCGTATTCTCTTCCTCCAGCGCGACCAGCCGCCGGATATCGGCGCGATTGGCCGAGCCGACCAGGTGCGACAGCATGTGCAGATCGCCGAACGCGACCTGGCGCACGCCCATCGTCGTGCGCGGATGCGTCATCAGCGCCCAGTATGCGGGCGGAATGTCGCCGTTCTTCAGGGCTTCCTTCCAGCGCGCGAGGAGCTCGTCCGCATCCTTCGCGCCGTCGAACGCGCGTATCGCACCCGCATAGCGTTCGTCGAGCGCCTTGTGCAACGCCTTGCCGCCGGCGGCGCCTTCGATCGCAAGCTCGACGGCAGCGTGATGGATTTCCAGGTCGGTCGAGCGCTGGCGGTCGAGATCGGTGAATTTCGGTACGAGCTTGCGCAGTTCGTGCGTGGTCAGGCAGGTGCCGATGATCGAGCAGTGCAGGTTCGCATCGAGTTCGGACAGGCGTGCGCGGCGCTTCAGTTCGGCCAGTTGCGCGCGCGACGGCGCGCAGCATGCGTCGACCCGCGCGCCGGTTGCCGCGGCCGGATGGCCGCCGGGCGACGAAAGGCCTGCCGTACGGGCAAGGCGAAAGGGCGGAGCGTGCATGTTGACCTCTATCCGGCACTGTCGGACCGGAGACGGATGCGCGAAAGATTCGCGAAATATACCACGGAATATAACGGGTGAAATTCCGGGGAAATCACCGAGCCAGGCGGGGCGAGGCGGTTAGCAGAGCACGGTGGAACAGTCGTTGCGCGGCAGTGCGGCCGGGGCCGCAGTCGAAACAGGGCGCGATGCCGGCGCGTGGCGCGCCATCACGTACTCGACGCACAGCCCGACGAACAGTACGTCGACGCGCTCCAGCGCGGCGACCGTGTCGCGCATCGCCACCGGGTCGTTGCTGAACGATTCGGAGAACACGTCGTCGCGCGTGCGTTCGAGGCGGTGCGCGTGCGCGATCGCCTGTTCGAGATCGGGCAGGCGTGTGAAGCGGGCGGCGCGCGCGGCGGTTTCGAGCGTCGACAGCAGCTCGCGAAAGCCCATCGTGGACAGCGCATCGTCCGGCGCGATCGCATCGCGCGCGGCCGAGAACATCCGGATGAAGCGCACGACGCTGCCGCGCAGGCGCCGGAACGCATCGACGACATCCGTGACCTGCTGCGCGCGTGCGTCGCTCGACAACGGCTTGAGCGCGCTGATCTTGCGGATCAGCGGCTGTTCCCGTGCGGCGCGCAGCGGGGGGCGATCCGTCGGCGTGCGGGCCATGGCGTTTCTCCGGGTGTGCAGGTGTCGATATATTCTACGGAATATATCGATAACGTGGTCGACCGACGCCGAATTAGGAGGAGTTGTGGTGAATGAGAAGGTGGACGACGAATGACGCGCGAGTCCCGATAACGGGAGAGCAATTCGGTGACTAGCGCGTTCCGACGGCGACGGGTTTCAGTTGTGTATCGATCCAGGACCGGACAGCGCTGTCTACTCGAACGTAGATGCCGCCATCACCGCAAGCGGCCATGCCGGGTGTTTCGACCGCCCGGGACGTAATGGCGGCGAGACTGAACGTCTTGGCTCCGGTTGTTGGGTCTTTGTCTTCCACGAACAGAGGACCGCCGCTGTCGCCATTGCATGTGTCCTTGCCAAGCAAGGGTTGGCCCGCGACCAATTCGAAATGGGCATTGCATCCGTAGTAGATCGTGTCGCTCGCAGAGCCGCCTGGTATTTGAACGACGCCTGTGCAATTCGGCGATGCGACTGGAAGATCGACCATCATCTTGCGGCCGCTGACATTGTCTTCCGTGCGTCCGAAGCCGACGGCCCGCAGCGTCGTTGCGCGATCGATTTGAGTCGGTGATGCCATCTTGGCCGGTTCGACTGGATCCCGAAATGCGTTCTCCGTGAAGATGATGCCGACGTCGGCCATGCTTGCTTTCGGTGAGCCGCATGCTTTCATGACTGCTGTCGACTTGACTTTGTATTCATCGCCGTTGCCGAGCATGTCGGCTCCAACGAATACAGATTCGGTCGCCCCGTCACAGATGCAGTGTTGGGCGGTCAGGACGGCATTTTTGCCAACCACGACGCCGGTGCATAGTCCTTTTCCCGACAGGGCAACCGTATTGGGGAATTGTTTGGTGGGGAGGCCGCCGTAGACGCGGTCATGCGATTCGGACAATAAAGCCAGGAAATTGCGGGCAAATCGCGGATCGCGATCGACTTTGGTCACGGTCGGAATGGACGGGCGCGGGGGCAATGGTCGAT
Organism: Burkholderia stabilis; assembly: GCF_001742165.1. Classification (NCBI taxonomy): domain Bacteria; kingdom Pseudomonadati; phylum Pseudomonadota; class Betaproteobacteria; order Burkholderiales; family Burkholderiaceae; genus Burkholderia; species Burkholderia stabilis. The sequence continues at coordinate 2,618,497 of NZ_CP016443.1, forward strand.
CATCACCGTCGACGGGTGTGCCTCCGACGATATCGACGATCGACGCATGCAATTGCTGTGGCGTCGCTTCCGACAGGTCTTTCGAATTATTCCTGAGATAGCTCGAAAATTCGTTTATCGCCTTGGGTGATGACAGAATGCTCGTCGGATAGGCCAGCGTCAGTGCTCTTCGAAGCTCGGCGGTATACGTCGGAGTCCCCTTCTTCGCCAGCGTGGACGCGTAGGCGTTCGCGGCGCTTGCGGCTTTTTTCTGGGCATCGGCGAAGCCCTGGCCGACAACTGGTGTCTGGACGATCGTTTTATTGTCGGCACCGACGCATACATTGGTGGCGGCAAGTACCGTTAGCCCGGCCCACGCGACCAGAATCATGTGTCTCGCGTACATGGACGATATCCTCGAATATCCGGTAGATTCAGCCTACTTCAGGATCGGGAAGGGGAAGTCCTGCTTTTCGATACGCATCGTTGCGGCTGATCTTGGCCTTGAGCAGTGCAATTCTCGCCGTCGTTATATCGGCGCGCGGCGCCTGGGAAGCGACAAGTTGGTCCAGTGATTCTTGCGCGTTTTGGACGACCAGATCGGCCAGCATGACGCCTTGCGCATTCTGCCGGGCGGTATCTTGGGCAGTCTGGCGAGCTTTTTCCTGTTCGGACGGGAGCAAGGATTTAGCCGACGATTTGATCGTTTCCTTGGAGTCCTCAATTGCCTTGGCAAACACCTTTGCCCACGCGGCGCCATGGCGAGTTTCGGTCAAGGTCACATTGGAGAAAAACAAGCCGACTGGCGTGAGGTTGGTTGTCAGTTTGCACCCGGATAGCCTGTTGTCGGCTGTCACCTGATAGCTCGGACAGACCTTGGTAGCCCACGCCACGGATTCTTGGCTGATCAGTGCCTTGTCGATAGTCGTGTCAAGACCCGCACTCTCCGTGGCGAGGTCGTGGATGCAACGCTCGTCGTAGTACTTGTGATCGGCGGCAAGGGTCTTGTTCTTGTTCTGAATATTGGCGCAATACGCGTGCAGTGCATGCTGTACTTCAGGTCGAGAGAATTCGTCAGGCCGAGGATCCGTCTTGGGGCGTCGTGATTCCCAGTCGGCATCGAGAATGGTGGCGGCAATGATTTCCCGAGCGGTCTTTTTCTCGCGTTTCTTGCGCTCTGCCGTGATATCGGAAGATGACGAGGGAATGGTTATCGGGCCGCTGACTAGCCGCTTGAGCACATCGGCGCCGAGTTTCCCATCGGGACCCGGCGATTCGACGGTCATGGTGAATGTCGTCGATGCGAACGGGGTGGATGACGAGAATTGCGTCAGTGTCACCGAAACGTTGTAGTCGCGTCGAGACGAAGCAAACATCGAGCGACTCTCCGCTCTCAGACTCTCTGCATAGATTGGCTGTAACCGATATACGCCTTTGTCGTTGTCGCTGTTGATCAGTTTCGCTTCGAATCTGAAGTACGGAGTTTGCAGTCCGGCCAAACTTCCGGTCGCCCACGTCGCAAATTCGGGTGCACTTTGTGTGCCGTCAAAAATGCCTCGAATGACGACGAGACACTGGATTGTCTTTGAAGGATATAGCCCGCCGGTGGCATCGATTTCATAGAGATGGTCGTCGACGCTGGCGGAGCTCGTTTCTGCTTTGTCGCTTACAGCCTTCGTCAGGGCGGCGCTGGCGTAATCGATACCGGCACTGATGGCATAAGGGATAAGTGCTGCCACGATCGGCAATATACGATTGCCGTTGCCACTGACGCGCGGTTCGCTTGGGCACTGTTCCATCCAGGTGGCCCGTGTTTCGAGCCCTTGTGCGCAAGCGAGTGGGTACAGGAACACCGTCGCCAGAGCGACCGTCAGTTTTGTGATGGACATGACTACCCCCGAACGTGCCTATGACTGACTTGGCTTTATTTGTCTTCTTGCAGCTTGATTGATAGGTGATAGCCGCCGGGGATGCAAGCGACAATGGCGAACGTGGATCGAGGAACGCACCGGCACGATTGTTCAGATCATTGAATTCGTGCTGAAAATCATTCGATTACGTCGATATGTCAACGACGTTTCGTTTTCAAATGCAGACTGCCCCGAGGGGGGGCGGCGATCTATTCGGCTCTGAGAGTTAATGCGAGGCACCGGTTCCACAGTTCACAACGACAACCTCGTTGCCGGCTCGCATTCCTGCAAAAAAAAACGACACCGCGCCGAGGCACGGTGTCGCCAACGGCCTGAACGGCCGCTCTGGTCAGTCGATTGCGTGCATCGCGTGGCGCAGTTCCTGATAGCTGCGCAGCCCCGCGACGCCGAGCTCGCGGCCGATCCCGCTGAGCCCGAAGCCGCCCCAGCACACGTGCGGGTAGATCAGCTGCGGCGCGTTGATCCACACGAGCCCGGCGCGCACGCGCTGCTGGTACTGCTTCGCGATGGCTGCGTCGCGCGTCACGACGGTCGCGACGAGCCCGTAGCGCGTGTCGTTCGCGAGTGCGATCGCTTCGTCGTCGGTGCGGAACGATTTCACGCATGCGACGGGGCCGAACACTTCGTCGGTCCACAGCGGGTTGTCGGCGGCCGGTTCGGCGATCACGACCGGCGCCATGAAGAAGCCTTCGCCGCCGGCATCCGCGACACGGCCGCTGAACGCGACGCGCGCCCCCGCCTCGATGCCGTGCTCGAGCATCGCTTCGACGCGCGTGCGCTGCGCGGCCGAGATCAGCGGCCCCATCGCGACCTGCTCCGCCGCTGGCGGCGCGACGACGAGCGCGCGCACGGCCGTCTCGAACGCGGCCATGAAGCTGCGGAAGACGCTGTCGTGCACGAGGATGCGCGCGGTGGCCGAGCACATCTGGCCTGCGTTCGTGAACGCGCCCGCGACCGCGAGCGAGACGGCGACGTCGAGATCGGCGTCCTCGCGCACGATCAGCGACGACTTGCCGCCGAGCTCGAGCGTCACGCGTTTCATGTCTTCGGCCGCGGCCTGCATCACCTTGCGGCCGGCCGCCGTGCTGCCGGTAAACGAGATCTTGTCGATCAGCGGATGCGCGGTCAGCGCCGCGCCGGTTTCGGCGCCGCCGTTCACGACGTTGACGACACCGGCCGGTACGCCGGCTTCGATGATGATGTCGAGCAACGCATGCTCGGTCGGCGACGTGAGCTCGGACGGCTTCAGCACGACCGCGCAGCCGGCCGCGAGCGCGGGCGCGAGCTTCCATGCGGTCGTGACCATCGGGAAGTTCCACGGCATGATCAGCGCGGCGACACCGACCGCGTCGTGGAAGCGCTCGGCCGTGACGGCGTCGCTCGGCAGCGCGACGGGCTCGGCCGCGAACAACGCCGGGTCTTCGCACAGCTTCGCGTAGTACGCGAACGTCGCGGCGACGTCGCCGACGTCGGCTTCGGCCTCGAACGGCGGCTTGCCGCTCACCTGCATCTGCAGCGCCGCGAGGCGCTCGCGTTCGGCTTCGACGCGCGCGGCGATCTGCGCGAGTACGCGGCCGCGCTCGGCGGGCGGCGTGTCGCGCCAGCCGGCGAAGGCGTCGCGCGCGGCGCGGACTGCCGCATCGACGTGCGCGGCCGTCGCGAATTCCTGCCAGCCGATCGTCGGGCCGGTCGACGCGTTGAAGATCGGCGCACCGGCTTCATCGGAATGCGTGCGCACCGGCTGGCCGGCGATGCGCGCGGCGGGCAGCACGAACGTCGTGGCGGAAGGGGAAAGCTCGGCGGTGGACATGAGGGTCATCCTGTCGGTGTCGATCGGGTTAGCGGTAGGCGACGCCCGGCATCACGCAGAGCATCTCGAAGGCGAGGTTCGCGCCCGTGAGCGCGGTGGTGCCGGTCGGGTCGTACGGCGGCGACACTTCGACGAGATCCGCGCCGACGATGTTCAAGCCCTTCATCCCGCGCACGATTTCGAGGCCCTGCTGCACGGTGAGGCCGCCGATTTCCGGCGTGCCGGTACCGGGTGCGAACGACGGATCGAGACCGTCGATGTCGAAGCTCAGATAAACCGGCGTATCGCCGACGCGTTCGCGCACCTGCGCCATCAGCGGCGCGAGCGACTTGTTCCAGCATTCTTCCGCCTGCACGACGGTGAAGCCCTGCTGGCGGCACCAGTCGAAATCTTCCGCGTGGTAGCCGGTGCCGCGCAAGCCGATCTGCGTGACCTTGTCGCATTGCAGCAGGCCGTCTTCCACCGCGCGGCGGAACGGCGTGCCGTGCGCGATCTTCTCGCCGAACATCGTGTCGTTCACGTCCGCGTGCGCGTCGACGTGCACGACGGCGACCTGGCCGTACTTCTTGTGCAGCGCGCGCAGGATCGGCCACGCGATCGTGTGGTCGCCGCCGAGCGTGATCGGCCGGCAGCCGTTCGAGACGATCGCGTCGTACGCTTGCTCGATGCGGCGCACCGAATCCTTCAGGTCGTACGGGTTGGTCGCGACGTCGCCGATATCGGCAACCTGCAGCGAGTCGAACGGCGCGGCGCGCGTGGCCATGTTGTACGGGCGCAGCAGCACGGATTCGGTGCGGATCTGGCGCGGGCCGAAGCGCGAACCCGAGCGGTTCGACGTGCCGAGGTCGAGCGGCACGCCGACGAAGCACACGTCGAGGCCGTCGGTCGTGTCGGCCTGCGGCAGGCGCATCATCGTGGCGATGCCGCCAAAGCGCGGCATCTCGTTGCCGCCCATCGGCTGGTTGAGTTCGCGGGGCATGGGACCGTCTCCTCTTGTCTGGTGTAAAGCGATCGGCCGATGGTAGAGGAGAACGTACGCGCGAAGATTTTGAAGTCGCAACGTTTACATCGACGGGTTTCGATGCGAGCGGCGCTGCCGCATCGACGCGGCGCAACCGAAGGCGGCCGCGTCAGCCGGAGATCGCGGGCCGGCCCGGCGGCGGGACGCCGTCGGGCGATCCGGCGGCAGGGAAGGCCACGGTTGCCGAGCCCCACGCGGCGAGTTCACGCTTCGTGCGCACGCCGAGCTTCGCGAATGCGCGCTTCACGTACGACTCGGCCGACGCGACGCGCACGCCGAGGATGTCGGCCGTTTCCGGCACGGTCTTGCCGGAGAGCAGGTGCTTGCAGGTTTCGTATTCGCGCTTCGACAGCTTCACGCCGTCGGCGGCGATTCGCGCATCGAATTGCGCGAGCGGATGGACTTCGGGCGTCGGGTGCGCGATGCGCCGCGCGGCCGTGGTCGATGCGTGCAGTTCGAGCAGCGGGAACAGCACGTCGCTGATGCTGCGAAAGCGGTTCATCTCCGCGAGCGTAAACGGCGGCCGGTCGCGGCCGCGCTCGAGCGCGATCGAATGCTGCGAATAGCGCGTGCCGCGCGCGAGCACGCATTCGTGCCCGATATGCACGTCGTCGAACAATCGCTGGCGGAATTCGCCCGGCGGGATCGCCGCGATGTCGCGCACGACGAGCATCGTGCCCGTCTTGCCGCGCAGCCCCGCGAACAGCGGGTCGCTGTCGAGAAAGCGCTCGTAGTAGAGCGTCATCACGTCGGACACGTCGGCGCTTGCCGCGCCGATGCCGCTGCTGCCGATCCATTCGCATCGGTAGCCGGTGGGCATCGTGCCGTCGACGCGCGAGCGTTCGACGTGCGCGACGTCGAGCGGCACCACTTCGTTGAGCAATTGCGTGAGGCGCGGCACGAAATGCGGCGTGCCGACCGTCTCGATCAGCTCGCCGAGCGACTTGAACGACACGTTGAAACGGTCGTTGTCGCGGTGGAAGGGGTTCACGTTGAGCAGCATGCGGTTCCCCGGTCTAAGGCGGCCGGATTCTAGCGTTTGCAACGAAAAACGTCAGTAGGGGGAAACACCGTCGGGTGTCCTGCCGACCCGTTTGCCCCGCAAAACACGGCTTGTCCCCCCGAAGGGGGGCATACCGGGGCAGTGTAAATGAGTAACTTTGTCTCTGCTTTTTTCAATCACGAGACGAAAGATTCAGATGACCAAACTGATCAAGGACATCCTGCCGCTGGGCGCAGGCATGGGCGAATTCACGAAGCTCGACTTCGGCATGGACGAAAGCGACTGGCGCGCGGCCGAAGGCAAGAGCGGCAACTACATCATCGGCTGGTGGGAAGGCAAGGTCGGCTCGGTGGAGTTTCCCGAAACCGCAGCCGACGAAGCCGTGTGGCTCGTCGAGGGCCGGATCGCGCTGACCGACGTCGAAGGCAACCGCAAGGAATTCACGCCGGGCCAGGGCTATCTGCTGCCGGCCGGCTTCGCGGGCCGCTGGGAGACGATCGAGGACGCGAAGAAGTTCTACGTGCTGCTCGAAAAGTCGTGATGTGAGAAATCGCCGCCGTGGCGCCGTCGTCCGTGTGACGCGAGCCCGGCGGCGGTTTCGTTTTCGATCGACCGCAAGCGAAGTCCGTCGCGCGTGCATCGCGGCGCGGCAGGATGACCGCGATCGCGCGGGATGGCTGGGATCATGGAAATGGAAGTCAACGAAGCAAAACAGACCGCGCCGGTAGAGGCGCACGCAATGCGTGGCGCGCCGGTCGCGCTGGGCGCCGAAGCGGCGCTCGCGAACACGAAGCTGTTCCCGTACTGGCTCGACAACCCGGCCGCGCCGGCAACCGAGCCGGAACTCGTCGGCGACGTGACGGCCGACCTGCTGATCGTCGGCGGCGGCTTCACGGGGCTGTGGTCGGCCGTGCAGGCGAAGGAACAGATGCCGCACCTGAACGTGGTGCTGATCGAGGCCGGCAAGGTTGCGCACGGCGCATCGGGCCGCGCGGGCGGGATCATCTCGACGTCGGTGATGCACGGGCTGCCGAACGCGGTACGCGTGTTCCCGAACGACATCGCGCAGCTCGAGGAATTCGGCCATCACAACCTCGACGGGTTCGAGGAGACGCTGAAGCGCTACGACATCGACGCCGACATCGAATGGAACGGCGAGATGACGGTGGCGGTCGATCCCGAGCACATCGCGCACCTGAAGGGCGATTACGACCTGCATCGCGAATACGGCCACGACGTCGTGCTGCTGAACCGAGAGGAAACGCTCGCACAGCTGAATTCGCCGATGTTCGCGGGCGCGCTGTGGTCGCGCAACCGCAGCGGGATCGTGCATCCGGCGAAGCTCGCGTGGGGGCTGAAGCGCGCGGCGCTGTCGCTCGGCGTGAAGCTGTACGAGCACACGCCGCTCACGACCGTGACCGACGAAGGCAGCACGGTGGTCGTGAAGACGCCGAAGGGCAGCGTGCGCGCGCCGCGCGTCGTGTTCGGCAGCGGCACCGCGAAGGTCGGGATTCCCGACATCAACCGCCGCGTGATGCAGGTGCGCGACCACGTGCTCGCGACCGAGCCGCTCACTGACGAGCAGCTCGCACGGATCGGCTGGAAGAATCGTCAGGGCGTGTACGACACGCGCACGCAGCTCAACTATTTCCGCCTGACGAAGAACAACAACATCATCTTCGGCGGCCTGGTGAGCTATCACTTCGACGGCGATCCGGAGCCGCACCAGGACGGCCAGCGCGAAACCTACTACCGGCTCGCGGAGGCGTTCTACCGCACCTTCCCGCAACTGAGCGACGTGCGCTTCTCGCATGCGTGGGGCGGCCCGATCGACTACTGCTCGCGCGGCTCGGTGTTCGCGAAGCGTTATCTCGGCGACAAGGCCGTGTTCGTCGCCGGCTATACGGGCTTCGGCGTCGCGGCGAGCCGGTTCGGCGCGTTCATGGGGCTGAACATCCTGTTCGATCGCGACAGCCCCGAGCGCAAGCTCGACATCGCGAACCAGAGCCCGAGCTACATCCCGCCGGAGCCGATGCGCTGGGTCGCCGCGAAGATCACGTTCCATGCGTTCGACGGCGCGGATGCCGAAGGCGGCTGGAAACGCGCGTGGATCAGCGGCCTCAAGGCGATGGGCTTCCCGATGTAAATGACGCGGCGGCCCGGCGCCGGGCCGCCTGCATGCAAGACACACCAGAATCCCGCAAGGGGACGGTCCGCCTGGCGGACACGGGGAGAGACACCGGATGAACGTAGTCAACCTGCAGGATGAAGCGCGACAGGAAAGCGCGCTGTTCGTCGTCGTGATGCTGCTGCTCGGCATACTCGGGCCGACGGTATTTCTCGGCCTGCCCGCGATCGTCGGGCAGGTCGAGCGCCATTGGGGCTTCGGCGAAGCGGCGCTGGGCCTGTCCAGCTTCGTCGAGGTGCTCGGCGAATCGACGGGCACGCTGCTCGTCGCGTTCGTGCTCGGCCGCCAGCCGGTCCGGCTCGTGCTCGCGGGCGCGGTGACGCTCGCGGCCGGCGCGAATCTCGGCACGCTCGCGACGCACGGGCTTGTGGCTTATTCGGCGCTGCAGTTCATCGCGGGCGTCGGTTCGGGCGGGCTGAACGGCATCGCGCTGCGCTACCTGTCGTATTCGCGCGCGCCGGAACGCAATCTCGGGATGATGCTGATGGGGCAGGTGATGTGGAGCATGGTGCTGCTCGCGTACATCTTCCCGATGCTGAGCGGCGCATGGGGCGCGCACGGCGTGTTCGGCTTCGTCGCGTGCGTGCTCGGCGTGTTCGTGCTCGCGACGCCGCTGTTTCGCCGCGGCGAGACGCTGGCCGCGCCGACGCCCGCCGGCATCGCCGGCAGCATCGATCGCCGCGGCGCGATGCTCGTGCTGTGCGCGCAGCTCGCGCTGTACGGCGGCGTCGGCGTCGTGTGGACCTTCCTCGAGAAGATCGGCACCGATGCGGGCCTGAGCGGCAAGTCGGTGTCGCTCGTGCTCGGCGTCGCGAACGTCGCGAGCCTCGTGATCTGCGCGGCGATGCCGAAGCTCGGCGCCGGTGCGGGCCTGCGCCGCTGGACGCTCGTGAATCTCGGCGGCTGCGCGGTCGCGGCCGTGCTGCTCGCGATGCCGGCGTCGGTCGCGACGTTCGCGCTCGGCGCGGTCGTGTTCATCGGCTGCTGGACGGGCGGCGCGTTGCTGATCTACGCGACGATCCCGCAGTACGACCTGATCGGCAAGTCGGCCGCGCTGTCGCCGGGCTGCGTCGCGCTCGGCTACGGCGTCGGTTCGGTCGCGGGTGGCTCGCTGATCGAGAACGCGGGCACGCAGTCGGCGCTGATTGCGGCGATCGTGCTGTGTGCGGTGGCGTTCCTGTGCTACGGGCGGCTGCGGCCGGCCGTGTTCGGCATGGAACGCGCGCTCGCGGCGACACCTGATTGACGGATGCGGCGCGCGCCGCTGCCGATGGCGGTGCGCGTCCGGTTCGGTTCATCGGCGAAGGCGGCGCTCAGCATGTTCTCGAATACTTCCGATCTCGATCTCCGGCTCATCCGGGTCTTCCTGGCCGTCGTCGACGCACGCGGCATCACGGCCGCCGAGGCGTCGCTCGGCGTGCGGCAGTCGACCATCAGCACGCAGCTGTCGGCGCTCGAAGCGCGCGTCGGCTTCAAGCTGTGCGATCGCGGCCGCGGCGGCTTTCGCCTCACGTCGAAGGGCGAACGCTTCGCGGCGACCGCGCGCACGCTCGTCGCGGCGACGTCCGAATTCGTCGCGCGCGTGCGCGACATCGACCGCAAGCTGGTCGGCACGCTGTCGATCGGCCTGATCGGGCAGGCGCCGCTCGTCGAGAATGCGCGCCTGGCCGAAGCGATCGGCGCGTTTCGCAAGCGCGACCAGGCCGTCACGTTCTCGATGAAGGTCGCGTCACCGCAGGAACTCGAAGAAAGCCTCGTCAACAACCAGCTCGATCTCGCGATCGGCTATTTCTGGCATCGCGTGCCGGGCCTGCTGTACACGCCGCTGTTCACCGAGCAGCAGGTGATCTACTGCGGGCGCGGGCATCCGCTGTTTCATGCGTCGCGCCCGGTGTCGGCCGACGACCTGCAGGCGCACGACTGGGTGTGGCGCACCTATCCGGTGCCGGAGGAGCAGTATCCGCTGCCCGAGCGGCGCGTGACCGCGAGCGCGGACAGCATCGAGGCCGCAACGATCCTGATCCTGTCGGGCGGCCATCTCGGCTACCTGCCCGCGCATTACGCGGAGCCGTTCGAGCAGCGCGGGCTCGTGAAGGCGGTCGGCCGTTCGACCTTCAGCTTCGACGTGCCGCTGCACCTCGCGATGAAGCGCAGCACGAGCGACAAGCCGATCGTCGACGCGTTCTGCGAGGACCTGCTGCGCGCCTTCAACATCAAGGCGGTTGCGCTGGCGGCGTAAGCGCGCGGCGCCGGCTCAGCAGTCGACAAGCACCCAGTCGAACAGCTCGCGGCGCGTGCGCACGCCGAGCTTCGCGAAGGCGCGCTTCACGTACGACTCGGCCGTCGACAGCTTCACGTCGAGCTGCTGCGCGGCCTCGGGCACCGAGCGCCCGCACAGCATCAGCCGGCAGATCTCGTGCTCGCGGCGCGACAGCTGCACGTCCTGCCGTTCGAGACGCGCGTCGAAACCGGCCTGCGACGCGGCATTCGCCGACCCCGATCCCGACGTCACGCGCCGCGCCGCGCAGGTGCGCGCATGCAGTTCGAACATCGGGAACAGCAGATCGACCATCTGCCGGAAATGGAACAGCTCGTCCGTCGTGAACGCGGCCCGCCCGACGGTGCGCGCGAGGCCGAGCGCGTACTGCACGTGCGCGTTGCCGTGCACGAGCAGGCACTCCTGCGCGATACCGGGCTCATCGAAGATCCGGCGGCGGAATTCGCCTTGCGCGATGCCGTCGACATGACGCTGCACCAGCAGCGTGCCGGCCTGGCCGCGCAGCGGCGCGACCAGCGGATCGGCGTGACAGTAGTCCTGGTAGTAGAGGTCCATCACGCGCAGCGTATCGGCCGCGAAGCGCAGGCTGCCGCTGCCGAGCCATTCGACCACGTGGCCCGACGTGCTGCCCGTGTCGGCGCGCCAGCGCTCGAGATGCACGGCGTCGGCATCGATGCTGTCGTTGACGAATTCGGTCACCGCGCCGACGAAGCCCGGCGTGCCGACCGCGCGCAACGTCGAGCCGAGCGTATCGGGGCGGACGCCGATCAGGTAGTGGCCACGGGCGGCCGGGTCGGGCTGGAGAATTCGCATGGTCGGGCGGGAGCGGTCAAGGGACAGCGCGACGTTACGCGAACGCCGCGCGCGCGTCAGCCGGGGAATGACCGGATCAGGGGCACGGATTTCGGGCGTTGTCCCCAAAACGACGACACGCCGCGTGCCTGCGCCGCCGGAATTCGCGAAAGCCCCTGCGTCGGGGGGGCAGACCCGTGCGAATCGTCTGCCTATAGTGAAAGCGCTTCGAAAACCCGATGACCAGAAAGGACAGGCAATGCAGATTCAACCGACGCAGACCGCCGCGACGCCGGCGGATTTCGTTCTGACCAACGCGAAGGTCTATACCGTCGATCCGCACAAGCCGTGGGCACAGGCCGTCGCCGTGCGCGACGGCCGGATCGTCCATGTCGGCGACACGGCGGCCGTGCAGGCTTACATCGGTGCGCAGACGAAGGTCGTCGACGCGGCAGGCCGGCTCGTGCTGCCGGGCTTCGTCGAGTCGCACTGGCACTTCGAGACGACCGCGTTCGCGTTCCAGGCGTTCGTGAACTACGAGGACCCGCAGAAGGTGCTCGCCGCGCTGCGCGCGTACGTCGACACGCATCCGGACGAGCCGGCGATCACCGGGATGGGCTGGGTGCAGGCGACGATCCCGCCGGCGCTGCTGCGCAAGGAGACGCTCGACGCGATCTGCGCGGATCGCCCCGTGTGCCTGCTGTCGACCGACTTCCATACGATGTGGGTGAACTCGAAGGCGCTGGAGATCGCCGGCATCGATGCGTCGACGCCGCCCGTGCAGGAAGGCGCGAGCTGGTTCGAGAAGGACGCGGTGACGGGCGAGCCGACCGGGCTCATCGTCGACGGCGCCGCGTATTCGCTGCTGATGCAGCGGATCAGCGCGGCCGGCCTGCTGCCGACCGGCATCGACCTGTACCTGAAATCGATTCCGCCGTGGCAGAAGAAGCTGTGCGCGGCTGGCGTGACGACCGTGTTCGACGCGGGGTTCTTCGACCCGAGCGGCGACCAGTCGCTGCTGTACGAGACGCTGCAGACGATGGAGCGGGCGGGCGACCTGAAGCTGCGCGTGGTCGGCAGCGTCGCGGTGATCGGCGAGATCGACGATCCGGTCGGCACGCTCGTCCGGTATCGCGAGCAATACGATTCGCCGCTCGTGAAGGCGCGCGCGCTGAAGCTGTTCCTCGACGGCACCGAGGCGAACCACACCGCGTACCTGCTCGAACCGTACGCGGATCGCCCCGACACCTGCGGCGCACCGACGATGCCGGCCGACACGTTCAACCGCTATCTCGTCGAGGCCGATCGCGCGAACGCGAACGTGATGGTGCATTGCGTCGGCGACGCGGCCGTGCGGATGGCGCTCGACGGCTTCGACGAGGTCAACCGCGCGAACCCGCCGCGCGACCGTCGCCACGTGATCACGCACGCGTTCCTCACGCATCCGGACGATATCCCGCGTTTCCGCCGCGCGGGCGTGATGGCGAACACGCAGCTGCAATGGGGCGTGGTCGACGCGTACACCGAGCAATTGCGCGACCACTACGGCCACGAGCGCTGGAGCAACATGTACAAGTTCCGCACGTTCCTCGACGAAGGCGTGACGGTGTCGATCGGCATGGACGGCCTCGCGTGCCAGTGCCGCTGCCAGCACAAGCCGCTCGAACACATCGAGTCGGGCCATACGCGCCAGCTCGCGGGCGAGCCCGATGCGGCGGTGTTCCCGGACATCGCCGAGCGCCTGAGCATTCCGCAGCTGATCGCCGCGTACACGATCCACGGCGCGTACCAGCTCGGGATGGAGCACGAGATCGGCTCGCTGACGCCCGGCAAGCGCGCGGACCTTGTCGTGCTCGAGAACGACCTGTTCGAAGTCGGCCAGTACGATATCGGCCGCATCGACGTCGCGCTGACGATGATGGACGGCGACATCACGCACGTCGGCGACGATTTTCGCGCGCGCACGGGCATCGGCGCACGCTGATCGACCGCATGCCGGCTGACGAAGCGTTGACGAAACTTTCGGAATGCTTCCGTTTTGGGCCGGCCGGCGCATCCGGCGCGCACCGGATGCGCCGATTGTGCGGCGTGTCCCCCTATTGGCAGGGCAGACCGGCCAATTTCCTCTGGCTACATTTTTCCTGACCGAAGCAAACACCGTTCGGCGCGAACGGATCATGATATCGACGGAGGAAAATATGGCAGGGGACTGGAAACATCATCTGAAAACGGCATGCGCGGCGCTCGCGCTGGGCGGCCTCGTCTGGGCGGGCGCGCCCGTCGCGCACGCGGCGGACGTCGTCAACGTGTACAACTGGGGCAACTCGATCGGCAAGGCGACGATCGCGAACTTCGAGAAGGCGACCGGCATCAAGGTTGTCTACCAGGAGTTCGATTCGAACGAGACGCTGCAGGCGAAGCTGCTGTCGGGCACGTCGGGCTACGACGTCGTCGTGCCGTCCGACATCTTCTGGGCGCGCCAGCTGCAGGCCGGCATCTTCCGCAAGATCGACAAGAGCCAGGTGCCGAACTACGGGCTGCTCGATCCGGAAATCATGAAGGTGCTGTCGAAGGACGATCCGGGCAACCAGTTCGGCATTCCGTGGACGTGGGGCACGGATGGCCTCGGGATGAACGTCGAGAAGGTCAAGGCCGCGCTCGGCAACGACGCGCCGCTCGACAGCTGGGCGCTGTTGTTCGACCCGAAATACGCGCAGAAGCTGAAAGGCTGCGGCGTGTCGGTGCTCGATTCGCCGGTCGATGCGTTCGGGATGGCGCTGGTCTACCTGAAGAAGGACGCGAACACGACGAACCCGGCCGACTACCAGGCCGCGTACGAGCTGCTGAAATCGGTGCGGCCGTACATCACGCAGTTCAATTCGAGCAGCTACATCAACGATCTCGCGGGCGGCGACATCTGCCTCGCGCTCGGCTGGTCGGGCGACGTGAACTCGGCGCGCATCGCGGCCGCTTCCGCGAAGAAGTCGTATCACATCAAGTACGTGATACCGAACGAGGGCAGCGCGATGTGGTTCGACATGATGGCGATCCCGAAGGATGCGCCGCATCCGGACGCCGCGTTGAAGTTCGTCAACTTCGTGCTGTCAGAGAAAGAGAGCGCGAACCTGACCAACGATACGTCGTATCCGTCGGCCGTGCCGTCGTCGAAGCGCCTCGTGCGCGCCGAGGTGACGAGCGATCCGGCCGTGTTTCCGCCGGCCGACGTCATCCGCAAGCTGAGCCTCAGCAAACCGATCCCGCCTGACCTGATGCGTCTGCAGAACCGTCTCTGGACGAAGCTGAAGACCGAGTAAGCCGTCCCCCGTACTCCCGCCTATCTTTCGCGCGCCCCGCCGCTTTTCGCGGCGGGCGGGGGCGCGCTCGTCCCGACGACCACCCACGACATGAAAATCAAACACATGACGGCGCTGTGCCTGCTCGCGTTCGAAGCGGCTTCGGCATTCGCGCATACTCCGCAGACGACCGACGCGAGCAGGATGAAGGCGCTGCAGGCGCAGGTCACCGCGCTGCAGCAGCAGGTGAACGAACTGCGCGCGAGCATGATCGCCTCGAAGCGGCCCGGCACGGCGACCGTTGCCGCAACGGGCAGCGTGCCGATCGGCTCCGTCAACACGGCGGCGGGCGCTGCCGCGTCCGACTCGGCGCCCGCGTTCACCAACGACGACCTGCAGCAGATGCGCGAACAGATTTCGAACGCGTCGCTGAAGGTCGACTCGCTGCAGGAAGCCGCGACGACCGGCCCGCTCGCGGGCCTGAGCATCACCGGCTACGTCGATCCCGTGTACCTGTTCAACCGCGCGCAACGCACGTCCGGCTTCCAGTTCCTGAATCACGACCCGGGTGCGTACGACTACTTCAACAGCACGATCGGCGACGTCTACCTCGACATCAAGAAGACCTTCGGCGTCGGCCCGATGGCGCCGTCGGCGGAGATCGTGATCCAGCCGAACCGCGGTTTCGGCAACGTGTTCAGCAACGCGCATGGTGGCGTCGGCAACAACATCATCACGCAGGCCCTGGTGACCGTGCCGCTCAGCACGACGCGCACCTTCGAAGTCGGGATGATGCCGAGCCTCGCGGGCTACGAGGTGCAGCCGTCGAACCAGATGCTGACGCTCACGCACGGGCTGCTGTACGACTTCAGCGAGCCGGGCAACCTCGTCGGCATCGGGCTGAAGGGCAACAACGCGGCGATGACGCGCTTCTGGCAGGTGGTGATCGGCAACGAGGTGCTGCGCACGGCCGGCGCGATCGCGAACGCGGCGAACAACACGACGAAGACCAACTGGACGCCGACGATCACCGCGCGCTTCGACAACGCGACGTCGACCGCCTACGACTTCGGCATCTCCGCGATGCTCGGCCGGCAGTCGCTGTTCTCGCCGTGCCCGACGGCGGGCGGCTACGGCTACCAGTGCAACGGCTCGTCGCCGACCGGCCTCTACAAGTACGTGGAAGCCGACATGACCTATACGCACGACAAGACGCAGATCAACGCGCAGGTCGATTACGGCGAACTGCAGAAGGGCGCCTGGAACGGTGGCACCGCGCGCTGGTACGGGATGTCGCTGCTCGGTCACACGAAGTGGACGACGTCGTGGGTCGGCCGCATGGGCGCGACGCTGCGCTTCGACTACCTGAACAATACCGCGAACGGCGGCGGCGGCACGAACATCCAGTACGGGCTCGCGGGCGGCAATCCGTCGGTGAACGGGTCGAGCGGCTTCGGCATCGATCCGTCGTGCTTCCAGGGCTCGTCGACGAACGGCACCGAGTGCAAGGGCGCGCAACGCTATGCGATCACGGCCGACCTGCTGTTCTATCCGACCCAGCAGATCACCGTGAAGCTCGAATACCGCCACGACGCGGCGAACCATCCAGTGTTCCTGAAGAGCAACGGCACGTACGCGCGCAGCAACGACCTGGCCGGGATGCAGTTCATCTACTCGTTCTGACCGCGTCGACCGGCGCGGTGCGCCGACGCGTCAGGGGCGCGCCGCGTCCGGCTCGGGCGGTGGCAGCGGCGTGCCCTGCGGCGCGAGGTTCAGGCCGAGCGCCTGCAGTTGCTCGCGCAGGAACTGGATGAACACGCGCACCTTGCGCGTGTGCCGGCGATGCGGGAGGAACAGTACGTGAATCCACGGGCCGAATGCGCTCATCTCGCGCGACAGCTCGGTGCGCACTTCGACGAGCTCGCCCTGCGCGAGATAACGCGCGACGCTCCACGCGGGCGCGAACTGCAAGCCGTGGCCGTCGAGCAGGCATGCGAGCAGGAAGTCGTAGTTGCCGCTCGACAGCCGCGGCGTCGGCTGCTTCACGCGGATGCGTTCGTCGTCGTGCCCGACCCACCAGAAATGCCGGTTGATTAGCGGATGACGAAAGATCAGCCAGTCGTGCGTCTGGTAGTTGTCGAGCGTGACGTCGGCGCCTTTGCGTTCGATGTAGCCGGGGCTCGCGCACAGCACGAGACGGTTCTCCAGCAGCGGCTGCGCGATCACGCCGGGCAGGTCGGTCGGCCCGTCGCGCAACGCGAGATCGTAGCTGCCGTCGAGCGGGTCGGCTTCGGTCATCTCCACTTCGAGGCGCACGAGCGGATGCTCGCGCATGAAACGGCAACACACCTGCGTGAAGAACGCCGGGCCGAACGCGGGTGATGTCGCGATGCGCAGGTTGCCGCGCAGTTCGTGCTGCAACTGCTCGACTTCCTCGCCGGCGAGCTGCAACTGCATCAGCGCCTGGCGTGCGGCGTCGAGATAGAGGTGCCCGGCTTCCGTCAGCGCCATGCGCCGCGTCGTGCGCTCGAACAACCGCGCGCCGAGATCGGCTTCGAGCTGCGTGACGCCTTTCGTCACGGCCGACGGCGTCTTGCCGAGTTGTTCGGCGGCACGGCTGAAGCCGCCGTGTTCGGCTGTCGCGACGAACATCGTGAGCGCGGTCATCTTGTCCATGTGAATCTATTCCTGACAGGCACAGAAGTTATGCAAAAACCGGGCGCGACCGGCGCGCACACATCCGTTACGCTGGAACAGATACGCCGGCTGCATGAGGATACGACGGATCGCGCCGCGATTCACGCATCCGTTCGCATTGCGCCGCCGCGCGGCACATCCCATTCCGGAGCAAGCGCGCCTTGCTCCCATTCGATACAGGAGACCCCATCGTGAAGCTGCACACCTTCGTGACCGACATCACCGATCCGCGCGAACGCGGCCGCCAGATCGGCGCGCGTTTCGCCGCCGAGATCCGCGAGACGGTCGCGCTTTATCTCGCGTTCTTCCCGAAGCTCGGCATCGATCCGCAGCGCGCGCGGGAGATCGGCGAAGCGAGCCTTGCCGAACTCGAAGCGTGGTGCCCGCGCCTCGCCGACGAAGTGCAGGCGATCGGCGACGGCGTCGACCTGCCGCGCTGGCAGCTCGCATGCCTGAACGCGCGCACCGAGATTCTCGCCACCGCGCCCGCGTCGGCCGAAGGCGAATGCTCGACGACCGTCTACGCGCCAGCCGGCCCGAATGCGCCGCGCACGCTGCAAACCTGGGACTGGCACGACAGCCTCGCGCCGCAGGGCTTGCTGATGCAGTTCGCCATGCCGAACGGCCGCACCGTCAAGCTGTTCTCCGAATTCGGGATGCTGGCGAAGCTCGGCGTGAACAGCGCGGGGCTCGGGCTGCATTTCAACATCCTGCATCACGCGAGCGACAACGATAGCGCGGGCGTGCCCGTGCACGCGATCGCGCGGCGCTTGCTCGAAGAAGCGACGACGGTGCAGGAGGCGATCGACATTGCGCGCACTGCGCGCGTGAGCGCATCGACGGTGCTGACCGTGTTCACGCGGCACGACGCGAACCCGCGCGCGGCGAGCATCGAGATGAGCCCGTCGGGCGTCGGCGTCGTGGTGCCGCGCCCGGACGGCTGGCTGCTGCATACGAACCACTTCCTCGATCACGCGCTGAGCGGCGGCGAGTGCATGCCCGACAGCTCGACGACGCGCGAGCGCTTCGCGCACCTGAACGATGTCGTGACGGGGATGACGAGCGCCGATGTGCGCGAGCGCGCGGCGGCGATGTGCGGCGCGGCCGGCGATCAGGCCGTGGTGTGTTTCCATCCGGACCTGTCGATGCCCGATACCGAACGCTGGGAAACGCTGCTGACGGTCGGCATCGATACCGATGCGTGCGCGCTCGACTACGTGGCCGGTAATCCCCACGACCTCGCGCGCGACGGGTTCCAGCGGTTCTGATGCACGTGTAGCAGTACGCATGGGCGGCACGCGCGTGCCGCCCTTTCGGCGCTCAGGCGTCGATGCGCTCGACCTTGCCGACGAGCAGCCCGTACGACAGGCTGCCCGCGAGCGCCATCGCGGCGATGTAGGTGATCGCGCGCGAGAAGTCCGCGCCGTTCACGAGCAGCCCGATCACGATCGGCGTCGCGATCGCGGACAGGTTGCCGATCAGGTTGAACATGCCGCCCGTGAGGCCGAGCAGCCGCGCGGGTGCGAGCCCCGACACGAGCGACCACGTGATCGACGCGAAGCCGTTGCCGAAGAACGCGATCGTCATGAACGCGATCACCCAGCCGGTCGAGCTCACGTAGTTCGCGCCGATGATGCAGGTCGAGATCAGCAGCCCCGAGATGATCGGCAGCTTGCGCGCGAAACCCTGCGACGCGCCGCGGCGCATCAGCCAGTCCGACAGCACGCCCGAACACAGCACGCCGACGAACGCGGCGAGGAACGGCAGCGACGCGAGAAAGCCCGACTTGATGAAGTCCATCCCGCGATACTTGACGAGATAGGTCGGGAACCACGTGAGAAAGAACCACAGCGTCGAGTTCAGCGCGAACTGGCCGAGATAGATGCCCCACAGCTTGCGGCGGCCGAGCACGACGCCGAGATCGCGCCACGTCGACGGCGCGCGTTCGCTGCGCGCCGCGATGCGGTCCTCGAGATCGACGAGCCCGCCGCCGTCGCGGATCAGCGCGATTTCGGCCGCATTGACGCCGCGAAACGCGCGCGGCTCGCGATACACCGCATACCAGATCGCGGCCCATGCGATGCCCGCGAGGCCGGTCGCGACGAACACCATGTGCCAGCCGAGATGCACCTGCAGCCACGCGAGCACCGGCGTGAGGAACGCGAGCCCGACGAACTGGCCCGACGTGTAGCCGCCGATCGCGCTGGCGCGCTCGCGGGTCGGGAACCACGTCGTGACCACACGGTTGTTGATCGGGTA
The DNA here is from genome assembly GCF_001742165.1 of Burkholderia stabilis. NCBI lineage: Bacteria > Pseudomonadati > Pseudomonadota > Betaproteobacteria > Burkholderiales > Burkholderiaceae > Burkholderia > Burkholderia stabilis. The sequence continues at coordinate 2,637,748 of NZ_CP016443.1, forward strand.
CGCCGGCGCTTCGAGCGCGCCCACCGCGAGACGCAGCACGATCAGCCCAACGAACGAACCCGCGAAACCGAGCAGCAGCGTCGCGGCCGACCACAGCGCCAGCGCGCCCGCGTACAGCACGCGCGGCGACACCTTGTCGACGAGCCAGCCGCCGGGAATCTGCATCAGCGCGTAGGTCCAACCGAACGCGGAGAACACGAGGCCCGCGCGGACGGGATCGATGTTCAGCTCCTTGAACAATGCGGGCGCGGCGATCGACAGGTTGCTGCGATCCAGATAGTTGATGACGACCGTGACGAACAGCAGCGCGAGGATCAGCAGCCGCTTGCGGCTCGGCGGCGTGGTGGCAGCGGCGCGCGCGGCGGCATCGGTTGCGGTGGCGGCGTGTGCGTGCGGCCGCTCGGGCGGGTTGGCGCGGGTGCGTGACGCGGATTGGGCCACGGTTGTCTCCTGTGTTCTGTGCCCGGCCGGCGCCCGCGAGCGGGGCGGCCGAATCGAATGGCGTTGGGGCGAACGTTAGAGCCGTGGAGCGAAGTGCGTCAACATTTGAACAGGCATCCCTATTAATGGGACTTTGCGCGCTCAATATGTGGGAAAGCGTGGCGGGAACGCCGCGCCGGAGATCATTCGGCCGTCGCTTCTTTCGCGCTCACCCAGCCTTGCACGGCGCCGGCGTGCGGATTGCGATACCGCACCTTCAGCCACTGGAAATCGTCGCTCGCGTCGATCAGCTCCAGCGTGTCGCCGGCAACGACGTAGCGGCGCGTGGGTGCGTCGCTCATCGTGTCGTGCAGCGGCAGGCGCGCCGCGTGCACCTTGAACGTGACCGTGCCGCCGCCGTATGCCTGCGGGCGGCGCGACACGCGCTTGCCGTGCTCGTCGTAGGTCAGCAGCATCGACGACGGGCCGTTGTCGCCGTCGAGCAAGCCGCGCAGGTCGTCCGTCACCGCTTCGCTGGACTGGTACAGATACATCCGGCCGTTGCCGTCGAAGCGGTACGCATCGGTGTACCAGATCGGGCCGCCGCGGCACGAGCTGTACAGCGTGCGCTCCTTCGGTTTGGCGTCGATGTTGATCAGGTCGTCGCAGTTGCCGTGCGGCATGTTCGCCGCCGGCATTTGCAGCGGCTCGAACTGCTGGCGTGCGGCGTTGTACAGGTAGATGCCGTAGCTTGCGTTGACCATGCCGAGCAGCGCGCGCACGGAGAGATCGCGGTGGCCGTCGAAGTTGTAGTCGTCCGACTCGAGGTGATAGTGGCCTTCCTCGTCGGTGACGGTGACGTCGAGCGTCTGCGTTTTCCCGCTCGGCAGGAAGCGCACGGTGATGTGCGCGCCGTCGGCGCGCTCGACGCGCGCGGTGACGGTGTCGTCGACCTTGAACGTGAGCAGCGGTTTGGCCGCGTGCGCGGCGGGGGCGAACGCGGCGCATGCGGCGAGCAGCAGCGCGGCGAGGCGGGGAAGGGGAGAACGCGTCATGAGCAGGCGTCGGAGCGAAGGATGAGGGTGCACGTGAAGGCGGCAGGCTAACCGCGCGTGCCGTCGTCGCGATAGCCGTTCTTGCCGACGAAGATCTCCTTCAGCGCGGCGCGCAGCGCGACCGGGTCGTACTGGCCCGGCGCGAGATGAATCACGTAACGCGTGTGACCGTCGAGACGTGCCGCGATGCCCGGTTCGATCTCGACGTCGATCGTGTCGTCCGTCAGGCGCACCGACAGATCCTTGACGCGCCAGGTGATCTGGTCGCGCACCATCACTTCGATCAGCGCGTCGTCCGGAAAGCGCGACAACGCGAAGCAATAGTCCTGCTCCGCGTCGTGACAGTAGATGTTGGCGAAGCTTTCGTCGTCGTCGGGATCGGATATCGCCGCGCCGACGGTGGCATGAAGTTCCATGAACGTAGGTTCCTGTTTCAAGGGTTGTCTGGTGTTATCGCGGTGCGTGCGTTGCCGTTTCGATCACGCTTCCATCGCAAGACGTATCGGCGTCGCGCGCCTTCAGCCACAGCCCGAATTCGCGCATCACCTCGACGATGGGCCGCAGCCGGCCGCCGTCATCGGTCAGATCGTACTCGACCCGCACCGGCACTTCCGGATACACGGTGCGCCGCACGAGCCCCGCATCTTCGAGCGCGCGCAGGTCGAGCGTCAGCATGCGCTGCGAGATGCCCGGCATGTCGCGGCGCAGGTCGCTGAAGCGCCGCGGCCCGTCGAGCAGATACGACACCAGCAGCAGCCGCCAGCGGCCGCCGAGCAGGCGCATCGCTTCTTCAACGGAACATCCTGTCGCACTCGTTTTCATCCTGCTGAACCCTGGTCGGTAAATTTTTTGTGACTACGGCACAAACGACTGCCGTCTTCTCAGTGTGGCGTCGATGCGAGATATTAGCGCCCGCGTCGCGGCGAATCGATACACGGACAACCCACCAAGGAAACGCATGAAGCTTTATCACGCTCCCGGCAGCTGTTCCCAGGCCATCTGCATCGTGCTGCGCGAAGCCGGCATCGACGCGGAGATCGTCAAGGTCGACCCGCGCAAGCATGTCGTCGAAGACGGCAGCAATTACTACGACGTGACCGAACTCGGCTACGTGCCGCTGCTCGAACTCGACGACGGCACGATGCTGCGCGAAGGCCCGGTGATCGCGCAGTATCTCGCGGATCGGCGCCCGGAAGCCGCGCTCGCGCCGGCCTACGGCACGCTCGCGCGTTACCGGCTGATGGAATGGCTGAACTTCCTCGGCACCGAGATCCACAAGGGCTTCATCCCACTGTTGTACGCGGTGCAGGCGGGGAAGTACGTGGAGCCCGCGCGGCAGAAGCTCGACAGCCGCTTCGCCTGGATCGACCGGCAGCTCGACGGCAACACGTTCGTGACGGGCGACACGTTCACCGTCGCCGATGCGTACCTGTTCGCGCTGACCGGCTGGGGCAAGGCCGACTGGATGCGCTCGGTGTACAACACGGATATCGACCTGAGCCGGCATGAACATCTGCGCGCGTGGTACGAGCGCGTGCGGGCACGGCCGGCGGTGCAGGCCGTGCTGGCGGCGGACGGCATGTTGCGGTAACACGCGGCGGCGGTGCGCGGGCGGCTGCCGCTGCGCGCGCCGTTGCGTCGCATCGACGTGCCGCCACGCCGCAAAATGCCGCGCTATAATCGCCGCCATGAAATTGCTTCGGACCTTCATCCTGCTGCTGCTTTGCGCGGTGCTGCCCATCAGCGGGCTGGCAGCCAGCGGCCTGACCGGTGAATGTCCGATGCAGCACACGATGTCGATGGAAGCGGACACGGGCATGAACATGCCCATGTCCGCCGACATGAGCGATTGCGATTCGATGAAATCGCCATCCGCCGGCGCCACGAAGGCCAAAGCCAAGGGCATGGCCTGCAAGGTGACGGCCCAATGCCAGTTCGGCAGTCTCTATCATCCGGCCGCCCGCGCCGATATCAGCCGTCCCGCTGCATTCGCCAGCACGATCGTCTTCCACTACACGCAGTCCGTCCCGGCCCGCGACCCGAGCGGGTTGTGGCGCCCTCCACGCATCAGCTGATCCCGATTTGACCGGTTCACCGCCGTCGCGGTGAGGTTCGTCCTGTGCGCAGGACGTGGAATCCCTTTGGGTTCCGACGTTGGGGTTAGACCATGTCATTCGATTTCTGCACGCCGCGGATGCGGCGTGCGTGTCGGCGCGCGCCCGTGCTGTGGGCCGCGCTGCTGGCGGCGGGCGCCGTTCACGCGCAGCAGTCGCCATTCACGCTGGACGCAGCGCTGCAGTCCGCCACCGATCATTCCGCGTCGATGCAGGCCGCGCAGGCTTCGGTGCGCGCAAGTTCCGAAGCGGCCGTCAAGGCCGGCCAGTTGCCGGACCCGATGCTCAAGGCCGGCATCGACAACCTGCCCGTCAACGGTGGGCAGCGCTTCACCGTCGGCCAGGACTTCATGACGATGCGCCGCGTCGGCATCGAGCAGGAGTGGGTATCCGGCGACAAGCGGCGGCTGCGCTCGGCGCTGGCCGACGAACAGGTCGGCCGCGAACGCGCGGGTTATCTCGTGCAGCTTGCCGACGTGCGCCGGCAGACCGCGACCGCGTGGCTCGACGCAATCTATGCGAAGCAGGCGCTCGCGCTTCAGCAGGCGCTGCTCGATCACATGCACCATGAACTCGACGCGACGCAGGCGTCGTATCGCGGCGCGAAGGCGAGCGCGGGCGATGTCGTGCAGGCCCGCGCGATGCTCGCGCAAACGCAGGATCAGGTGCTCAAGGCGCAGCAGTCGTATCGCACCGCACTCATCGCGCTCGGCCGCTGGACGGCCGCGCCCGTCGCGGACGTAACGGGCACGCCGCCTGCGCCCGAATCCTTCGTGTCGTCGCTGCCGCCGGACGAACTGCGGCTGTCGCAACCGGCGCTCGTCGCCGCGTCGAACGACATCGCGGTCGCCGAAGCCGGCACCGCGGTGGCGAACAGCGAGCGCAGCCCGAACTGGACGTGGGAGATCGCGTACCAGCAGCGCGGCGGCGCGTATTCGAACATGGTGTCGGTCGGCGTCACGATCCCGCTGCCGATCAACCGCAAGAACCGCCAGAACCGCGACGTCGCCGAGAAAGCCGAACTCGCGACGAAGGCGCGCCTGATGTACGAGGACACGCTGCGCCAGGTGCAGGCCGATATCCGCACGCAATCCGAGACGCTGGCGAGCGGCCGCGCGCGCATCGCGAACCTGAGCGCGTCGCTGCTGCCCGCCGCCGACCAGCGCGTGCAGCTCGCGAACGCCGCCTACCGGGCCGGCACGGGTTCGCTCGCCGACACCTTCGCCGCCCGGCGCGCGCAGCTGGAAGCGCAGTTGCAGGTGCTCGATCTCAGGCGCGACGTGTCGCAGACCTGGGCGCAGCTCGAATATCAGGTCGTGCCGGCGACGCTGGCCGTCGCGCAGTGAAGGAGAACCTCATGAAGAAGCAATCACTGGCGCGCGCGGCGTTGACGGTATGCGCCGGCGCGGCGCTGCTCGGCGCAGGGTATGTCGCGGGCATGCGTCACGCGGCGAGCGGCGCGGAGGCGGCTGCGGCCGCGACGGCCCCCGACGCGGCCGATGCGAAGACGGGCCGCAAGGTGCTGTACTGGCACGACCCGATGGTGCCGAACCAGCATTTCGACAAACCGGGCAAATCGCCATTCATGGACATGCAGCTGCAGCCGGTCTATGCGGACGAAGGCGGCGGTGCGCCGGGCATCCGGATCGATCCGGGGCTGCAGCAGAACCTCGGCATCCGTTATGCGAGCGTGCGCCGGCAGCAGACGGCGGCCGGCTTCGATGCGGTGGGCACCACGCAGTTCGACGAATCGCGCGCGGACGTCGTCCAGTCGCGCGTGACCGGCTACATCGACCGGCTCTATGCGCGCGCGCCGATGCAGCGCATCGCGAAGGGCGCGCCGGTCGCGTCGCTGTTCGTGCCGGACTGGCTCGCGCCGCAGGAGGAATATCTCGCGCTCAAGCGCGGCGGAATGGACGGCAGCCTGCTCGATGCGTCGCGTGCGCGCATGCGCGCGCTGTCGATTCCCGACGGGATGATCGCGAACCTCGATCGCACCGGCCGCGCGCAGACGCACGTCGTGCTGACCGCGCCTGAAACCGGCGTGGTCAGCGAGCTGAACGTGCGCGACGGCGCGATGGTCGCGCCAGGGCAGACACTCGCGAAGATCGCCGGGCTGTCGACGCTGTGGCTGATCGTCGAAGTGCCGGAAGCGCTCGCGCTGAACGTGCAGCCGGGCATGCCGGTCGACGCGACGTTCGCGGGCGATCCGGCGCGGCACTTCACCGGGCGCATCCGCGAAGTGCTGCCCGGCATCAGCACGGAGAGCCGCACGCTGCAGGCGCGCGTGGAGATCGACAATGCGACGCTCAAGCTCACGCCCGGCATGCTGATGCGCGTGCGCGTCGCCGCGAAGGAAACCGTCGCGCGCCTGCTGGTGCCGTCCGAAGCGGTGATCGCGACCGGCAAGCGCACGATCGTCATCGTGAAGAACGGCGACGGCAGGCTTCAGCCGGTGTCGGTGACGACGGGCAACGACGTCGGTGGCGACACGGAAGTGCTCGGCGGGTTGAACGAGGGCGACACGGTCGTCGCATCGGGGCAGTTCCTGATCGATTCCGAGGCGAGCCTGAAGAGCGTGCTGCCGCGGCTGGAGCGTGCGGCCGGTGCGAGCGCGCCGGGAACGGCCGCCGCGGCATCGTCCTCCACGGCAGCAGCGGCGCCGGTCTATGAAACCACCGGCAAGGTCGAGAAGGTCACGGCCGACGACATCACGTTCTCGCATCAGCCCGTGCCGGCGCTCGGCTGGGGTGCGATGACGATGGCGTTCGGCAAGCCATCCGCGCAGGCGTTCCCGGACGTGAAGCCGGGCGAGACGGTGCGCTTCGCGTTCACGCAGACCGACGACGGCTATCGGCTGACGAAGGTCGAGCCGCAGGGAGGCGAACGATGATCGCGCACGTCATTCGCTGGTCCGTCCGCAACCGCTTCCTGGTGCTGCTCGCCACCGTGCTGATCGCCGCGTGGGGCGTGCATTCGCTGCGGCAGACGCCGCTCGATGCGCTGCCCGACCTGTCCGACACGCAGGTGATCGTGAAAGCGTCGTATCCGGGCAAGGCGCCGCAGGTGGTCGAGGATCAGGTCACCTATCCGCTGACGACGACGCTGCTCGGCGTGCCGGGCGCGAAAACCGTCCGCGCGTATTCGTCGTTCGGCGACGCGTTCGTCTACGTGCTGTTCGACGACCACACCGATCCGTACTGGGCGCGTTCGCGCGTGCTCGAATACCTGAGCCAGGTGCAGAGCCGGCTGCCGGCCGGCGCGACCGTGTCGCTCGGGCCGGATGCGACCGGCGTCGGCTGGGTGTACGAATACGCGCTCGTCGATCGCACCGGCCATCACGACCTCGGGCAACTGCGCGCGCTCAACGACTGGTTCCTGAAGTTCGAGCTGAAGGCGGTGCCGGACGTATCGGAAGTCGCGAGCATCGGCGGCATGGTGCGCCAGTACCAGGTCGTGCTCGATCCCGACAGGCTGCGCGCTTACGGGATCACGCAACAGGCGGTCGCGGATGCGCTCGGCAAGGCCAACCAGGCGTCCGGCGGCTCGGTCGTTGAGCTGGCCGAGTCGGAGTACATGGTGCGTTCATCCGGCTACCTGCGCACGCTCGACGATTTCCGGCACGTCGTGTTGCGCACGGACGCCGCCGGCACGCCGGTGCTGCTCGGCGACGTCGCGCGCATCCAGGTCGGCCCGGCGATGCGGCGCGGGATCGCGGAGCTGAACGGGCAGGGCGAAGTGACGGGCGGCGTCGTCGTGATGCGTTCGGGCAAGAACGCGCTCACGACGATCGACGCGGTGAAGGCGAAGCTCGCCGACCTGAAGCGTTCGCTGCCGCCCGGCGTCGAGATCGTCACGACCTACGACCGCTCGCAGCTGATCGAGCGCGCGGTGGGCAACCTGAAGGACAAGTTGATCGAGGAATTCATCATCGTCGGCATCGTCTGCGCGGTGTTCCTGTTCCATCTGCGCAGCGCGTTCGTCGCGATCTTGTCGCTGCCGCTCGGCGTGCTGGCAGCGTTCATCGTGATGCGCTACCAGGGCGTGAACGCGAACCTGATGTCGCTGGGCGGGATCGCGATCGCGATCGGCGCGATGATCGACGCGGCGATCGTGATGATCGAGAACGCGCACAAGCATCTCGAGGCATACGACCACGCGCATCCCGGCGAGCCAATGACGAATGCGCGGCGCTGGGAGCTCGTCGCGGCGTCGGCCGCGGAAGTCGGGCCGGCGCTGTTCTTCTCGCTGCTGATCATCACGCTGTCGTTCATTCCGGTGTTTTCGCTGGAAGGGCAGGAGGGCAAGCTGTTCGCGCCGCTCGCGTTCACGAAGACCTACACGATCGCCGCGGCAGCCGGGCTGTCGGTCACGCTGGTGCCCGTGCTGATGGGGTATCTCGTGCGCGGGCGCATTCCGCACGAGCACGCAAACCCGATCAACCGCGTGCTGATCCGCCTGTACCGGCCGCTGCTCGAAGCGACGCTGCGGCGCCCGTGGTTCGCGATCGGCGTCGCGGTCGTCGCGCTCGTGCTGACGGCGGTGCCGGTGTCGCGGCTCGGCGGCGAATTCATGCCGCCGCTCGACGAAGGCGATTTGCTGTACATGCCGACCGCGCTGCCCGGCATCTCGGCCGACAAGGCGAGCGAGCTGCTGCAGCAGACCGACCGGCTGATCAAGACCGTGCCCGAAGTCGATACGGTGTTCGGCAAGTCGGGGCGCGCGGATACGGCGACCGACCCGGCGCCGCTCGAGATGTTCGAGACGACGATCCGCTTCAAGCCGCGCAATGCATGGCGGCCCGGCATGACGCCGGAGAAGCTTGTCGACGAACTCGATCGCACGGTGAAGGTGCCGGGCCTGTCGAACGTGTGGGTGCCGCCGATCCGCAACCGGCTCGACATGCTGTCCACCGGCATCAAGACGCCGGTCGGCGTGAAGATCTCCGGGCCGGACCTGACGGGGATCGACGCGATCGCGACGCAGGTCGAGGCGGCCGTGAAGCACGTGCCGGGCGTGACGTCCGCGCTCGCGGAACGGCTGAACGGCGGCCGCTACATCGACGTCGACATCGACCGGCTCGCCGCCGCGCGCTACGGGCTGTCGGTTGCCGATATCCAGTCGGTCGTGTCGTCGGCGGTCGGCGGCGAGGACGTCGGCGAAGTGATCGCGGGGCGCGAGCGCTTCCCGATCAACATCCGCTACCCGCGCGAGATCCGCGATTCGCTCGAAAACCTGCGGCAGTTGCCGGTCGTCACCGCGCGCGGCGCGCAGATCCGCCTGGGCGACGTCGCGCGCATCACGATCGCCGACGGCCCGCCGATGATCCGCAGCGAGAACGCGCGCCTGTCCGGTTACGTGTACGTCGACCTTCGCGGCACCGACCTGCGCACGGCGGTTCGCGCGATGCAGCAGGCGGTCGCGCAGCAGGTCGTATTGCCGCCCGGCTATTCGATCGCGTGGTCGGGGCAGTTCGAGTATCTCGAACGCGCGGCGGCCACGCTGCGCACCGTCGTGCCGGTGACGCTCGTCGTGATCTTCGTGCTGCTGTTCCTCACGTTCGGCTCCGCCGCCGACGCGCTGCTGCTGATGTCGACGGTGCCGTTCGCGCTGGTCGGCGGATTCTGGCTCGTGTGGGGGCTCGGCCACGCGGTGTCCGTCGCGACGTCGGTGGGGTTCATCGCGCTCGCGGGCGTGGCCGCCGAATTCGGCGTCGTGATGCTGCTGTACCTGAAGGGCGCGCTGAAGCGCCGGCTCGACGACGGCGAACCGCTGACCGATGCGCTGCTGCTCGACGCGATTCGCGAAGGCGCGGTACTGCGCGTGCGGCCCAAGGCGATGACGGTTGCCGTCGTGCTGGCCGGCCTCGTGCCGATCATGGTCGGGCACGGCGCCGGTTCCGAAGTGATGCAGCGCATCGCCGCGCCGATGGTCGGCGGCATGGTCACCGCGCCGCTGCTGTCGATGTTCGTCATTCCCGCCGCGTGGCTTCTGCTTCAGCGCCGTCGTGTGCGAAGCGCGAGCCGTGCGCGGCATTCCGATGCAGTTCCTCACGGCATGAACGTGCCATCCACCCCAACCGGAGAGTCTCAATGAAGAAGTCGATTGTCACCACCGTTACCGTTACCGTCACCGCGCTCGCGATCGGCGCATTTGCCTTGCCTGCCTTTGCGTCCGGCGACATGTCGGGCATGGACATGTCCGGCATGAAAATGTCGTCCGGCGGTTCGGCCGAATCGAAGGCCGTGCTGACCGATGCCGAAGTGAAGAAGGTCGATGCCGCGACCGGCAAGCTCACGCTGAAGCACGGCGCGCTCGAGAACGTCGGGATGCCGCCGATGACGATGGCGTTCAAGGCGAAGGACGCGGCCATGCTCGAACAGGTTCATGCGGGCGACAAGGTCAAGGTGCGGATCGAGAACGTCAACGGCACGCTGACGATCGTGAAGCTCGTGAAGGCATCCTGATCGTCCGGATGCGGGCGGTGCTGCTTGCCCGCATCAATGCAGTGAAGCGCATCGCGCGGACGCGGTTTTCAAGGCCGCGTCCGCGCGCGTGCGCGTCTGCGCGCTTCAGCGCGCCAGCGTCAGGAACAGATACCCCGCATACCCCGCGCCGTTCGCGAGCAGCGCCCAGATCGCGAGCCCGCGCGTACGGGCATTGATGCGCAGCCAGGCGGCCGCCGCGAGCGTGATGATCACGCCGGTCAGCACTTCGGGGCGCGGCTCCCACGGCGTCAGCATGATGCCGATCGCCGGCAGCAGCGTGCCCTGGAACACCATCGCGCCGGTGATGTTGCCGAACGCGAGCGTGTCCTTCTTGCGGCGAATCCACAGCACGCTGTTGACCTTCTCAGGCAGCTCCGTCGCGATCGGCACGATGATCAGCGACAGCAGCAGCGCCGATACGCCGAGTACGTGCGACACGCCTTCCACGCCGTGAATGAAGCCCTTCGCGCCGCCGACCAGCAGTGCGAGGCCGATGAGCAGCTGCAGCGCGATCGTCGCCAGGTTGGTCGGCAACCCCACGCGCGACAGCAGCATCGCGTGCGGCGCTTCGGTGCCGTGGCCGGCGTCGACGAGCTGGTTCGACGCGCGGAACGTCATCACGACGTACATCACGTAGATGCCGACCAGCATCGCGGCGAGCAGCGCGCGCACCGCCCAGTTGTGATGCGGGACGAACATCGCGACGGTCGCCAGCGAGAACGCGGCGAGGAAGTAGTTCATGTCGCGCACGAAACCCGTGCGTTCGGGCGCGATCGTGCCGCGCAGCCCGCGCGAGCGGATCACGGCGAGCGTCATCAGGAAGGTGGTCAGCGTCGCGAGCATCAGCGGCGCGCCGAGGATCGCGCCGACGCCGATTTCCTCGTTCACTTGCTGGTTCGCCGTGCCGCCGGCCAGCGCGAGCAGCGGCACCATCGTTTCGGGCAGCGCGGTGCCGACGGCCGCGAACAGCGACCCGGTCACGCCTTCGGAAATCTTCAGACGTTCGCCCAGATGTTCGAGCGCATTGGTGAAAACCTCGGCGGCCACGAGGATCACGACCAGCATGAACGCGAGTTCGAGGAACATGAAAGTCATGCGGCACCTCCGCAGGCATGGATGCGGGCGGCGGCAGAGCGCGGGGAGCAGGCGGGGAGGAACATGGGGACTCCGTGGTCGGACGCTGACGAACCATGGCACATCCGCCGACGTCCGACCAGGAACGACGCGATGTGCCCATGGTCTCGCCAAGCCGATCAGGCCGAACGCGCCACGGCCGAAGCCGAGTGTGTTGACGCGTTCGCTTTCCGGGGGACGGAAAGCAGGCTACTCCCCAAAGACGAAGGGCAGTCTAGCCGAGCGAATTTCTTTCGACAAGCCTTCATCTCAAAAAAATATACCCCTCTACCCTATAGGGAAAGCACTTCGGAGATATACTCCCCTTCCCTATACAGGAGCCGTCGATGAGTCATACCGTTCGGGAAAAACAGAAGCTGCTGAACCGCGTGCGCCGTATCAAGGGCCAGGTCGAGGCGATCGAGCGCGCGCTCGGGACGAGCGCGGCTGCAACGAGGTTCTGCAATTGATCACGAGTTGTCGCGGCGCGATGAACGGCTTGCTGGCCGTCGTGCTGGAAGACCACATCCGCGAGCATCTGGTCGATGCGCACGAGTCCGACGCACACGAAGGCAGCGCGACCGAGCAGCTGATCGACGTGGTGCATAGCTATTTCAAGTAATCGGGGCAGAGCATGAATTCTTTCCGGGATGACGCGTTCGGCGCGGGGCATGACCATATCTTCCTCGGCGCGGCACACGAGCAGAACGAGCGGAGGACCTGGATGGTCATCGGCCTGTGCTCGGCAATGATGGTGGCCGAGATCGTCGGCGGCACGCTGTTCGGGTCGCTGGCGCTGGTCGCCGACGGGCTGCACATGTCGACGCATGCGGGCGCGATGCTGATCGCCGCGCTGGCCTATACCTATGCGCGCAAGCATGCCGACGATCCGCGCTTCGTGTTCGGCACCGGCAAGCTCGGCGATCTCGCCGGATTCACGAGCGCGATCGTGCTCGCGATGATCGCGATCCTGATCGGTTACGAGGCGGTTGCGCGTCTGCTGGCTCCGGTGCCCATTCACTTCGGCGAAGCGATTCCGATTGCCGTGCTGGGGCTCGCGGTGAACCTCGCCAGCGTGTGGCTGCTGAGCGGCGGCCATCACCACGGGCACGGCCATCACCATGGGCACGACCACGGTCACGACCACGATCATGGTCACGACGATGATGACCATCACGCGCATCACGATCACGGTTCGCAAACGGCAGCCCATCGCGACCACAACATCCGGTCGGCCTACGTGCACGTGATCGCCGACGCGGCCGTGTCGGTGCTGGCCATCGTCGGCCTGCTGCTCGCCCGTGCATTCGGCTGGGTCTGGATGGATCCCGTCGCGGGCATTATCGGCGCACTCGTCATCGCGAACTGGTCGTACGGGCTGATGCGCGATACGGGCGGCATCCTGCTCGACGTCAACGTCGATCGCAAGCTGGCGGCGCGCGTCCGTCATGCGATCGAGGCGCTTGGCGACAAGGTCAACGATCTTCACGTGTGGCGCGTCGGCCCGGGCCACATGAGCGCGATCGTGTCGGTCGAGACCGTCGATACGATGCGCGACGCGCGTTTCTACCATGGGCTGATCGAGGGTTTCGATGGCGTGTCGCACGTGACCGTCGAAGTGATGACGCCTGCGAAGGTGGCCTGACCGTGGCCGTGAAATCGCCCTGTATCGACCTGTGCGCGTTTGACGGCCGAACGGGTTTTTGTGTCGGCTGCCTGCGCACACGCGACGAGGCGCGCGACTGGAAGAAGCTGACCGACCATCGCCGGCACCAGATATTGAACGACCGCAATCGCCGCCAGGCGAAAATCCGGCGCGAGCCGGGAGAGTGAAGGCGGTCGGCGGCGGCGGTCGTCGTGCCGCGTCTGGTGTCGCACCGGCCGTCATGCCGATGCGACGGGCGACGCAAACGGCTTACCCTTGCGCGCCGCGCGGAAAGTAAAGCGCGAACGTCGTGCGCCCGTCGCGGCTCGCGACCTCGACCTTGCCGCGATGCAGCTCCATGATCGACTTGACGATCGCGAGCCCGAGCCCGGCGTTTCTTGCGGCGCCGTGCCGCGACGAATCGATGCGATAGAAGCGCTCGAAGATCCGGTCGACCTGCTCGGGCGGAATCGCGACGCCGCGATTCGTGACCTCGACGACCGCGTAGTCGGCCTGCACGGAAACCGCCAGCTCGATCGTCGACGCCGCGTCCGCGTGTTCCAGCGCGTTTGACGCGAGGTTGCTGATCGCGCGCCGGAACAACGTTGCGTCCGCAACGACTGGCGCCGTGCCGCGCACGTCGATGCGCACGCCGGCCTCGTCGGCCAGCGCCTGGAAATACGACGCGAGGCGGCGCAGCTCGCTGCCCGCGTCGAGTTCGGCGGTCTTCAGGTGCTGCCGCGCATTGTCCGTGCGCGCGAGAAACAGCATGTTCTCGATCATCCGCTGCAACCGCTCGCATTCCTCGATGTTCGAATCGATCAGCGCTTCGTATTCCTCGGTCGTGCGGGCGCGCGACAGCGTGATCTGCGATGAGCTGATCACGTTGGCGAGCGGCGTGCGCATGTCGTGCGCAAGATCGGACGAGAACTGCGACAGCCGCACGAATGCGCGTTCGAGTCGATCGAGCATCCGGTTGACCGACGTCGCGAGCTCGCGCAGCTCGACCGGGCCGCCGCGCGCGTCGAGGCGCGCGTTCAGGTTGTGCGCCTCGATACGCGACGTCTGCCGTCCGAGGCTCTCGACCGGGCGCAGGCCGCGCGACGCGACCGCATAACCGAGCGCTCCGACCAGCAGCGCGCCGACGGCCGCCGCGAGCCAGATGTCGACGCGATAGCTTTCGAGCAGCGACTGGCGATCGGTCGCCGTGCGCGCGAGCGCGACCTGGACGGCTTCGCCGGACGGCAGCGTGTCGCGCGCGTAGACGCAGCGCGACGTGCCGACACCGGGCGGCGCGCACGTGAACGGGCTGCCGGCTCCGGCGGCCTGGTGCGGCGCGGCGATCACGGCCGCGAGCGTGTGGCCGGCCGCGTCGGTGTGCTCGACCAGCGCGCGGTTCTGCGCATCGTAGATGCCGAGATAGACGCCCGGATGCGACAGCAGCACTTCATGGAACACGGCCGGATCGGCGCGCAGCGCGGCGGTCGATCCGCTCGCATGCGCGAGCTGCAGGAACTGGTTCAGCTTGCCGGAGATCTCGATGTCGTCGCGCCGCGTCAGCTCGGCGGACAGCGAGCGATAGAGGTACGCGCCGGTCAGCGCGAACACGAGCGCGGCGACGGCCGCGAACGCGAGCGTCAGGCGCCGGAGCAGCGAATACGATGCCGGGCCGCCGGTCACGAACGATCCTCGAGCACGTAGCCCATCCCGCGGATCGTGTGGATCAGCTTCTTCTCGTGCGCGTTGTCGATCTTCGCGCGCAGCCGCTTGATCGCCGCATCGACGACGTTCGTGTCGCTGTCGAAATTCATGTCCCAGATCTGCGACGTGATGAAGGTGCGCGTCAGCACCTCGCCTTCGCGTTCCGCGAGCAACTGCAGCAGCGCGAATTCCTGCGCGGTCAGGTCGATGCGGCTGTCGGCGCGCCGCACGCGGCGCTTGATGAGATCGACTTCGAGATCGGCCACATGCAGGATGTCGCGCACGTTGCGCGGCGCGCGCCGTAGCAGCGAGCGGATGCGCGCGAGGAATTCGGCATACGCGAACGGCTTGAGCAGGTAGTCGTCGGCGCCCAGTTCGAGCCCGGCGACCTTGTCCTCGATCGCCTCGCGGGCCGTGAGCAGCAGCACCGGCGTTTGCTTCTGCGCGCGCAGCCGCCTGAGCACCTCGAAGCCGTCCATCTCCGGCAGCATCACGTCGAGCACGACGAGATCGAAATCCTCGTGCAACGCGAGGAACAGCCCGTCCTTGCCGGTCTCCGCGACGTCGACCGTATAACTCGCCTCCATCAGCCCCTTCCGGAGGTACGACGCCATCTTGGGTTCGTCTTCGACTATCAGTATCCGCATGGTGAGGCTGGCTGTCCGTGATTCCAGCCGGTCAGTTTAACGCCTGAGCTTACGGCGTCGGGCGTGCGCGAATCATGACCGCCGGATGACGGAATTGTCATGAAGCGCGGCCCGCCGCTGCGCGCGCGTTTCATGAAAAACCGGTCATGTTTCGGCCATGCGGTCGTCACGCCGGCGGCGATAAGCTGCAGCCGTCTCGTATCCGGAGCACGCCTTCGCGGCGCTGCGCCGGCCCGTTCGATCGTTGCCTGCCTGATTCCGTTTCCATGTCGTACTGGCGCAAATTCATCCTCGTCGTGCTGCTGGCGCTGAGCCTGCCGATTCAGTCGTTCGCGGCTGTTTCGATGCAGTGCGCGGGCGCTGCGGTGCAGCGTGCGGAAACCGCGCCGCACGCGATGCCGGGCGCGCCGGGCAGTCATCACGATCACGGCAATCACACGACGCATGCGCCGTCGTGCTCCGCCTGCGTGTCCTGCTGCTTCGGCACGGGCATGTCGGGCGCGCTCGCGGTGCCGGCCGTCGCGGACGTCCGGGCCGCGATCGTTTCGCCGCCGCCGTCAGCCGTCGTCGTGTCGTTCCTGACCGGCGGCATCGACCGGCCGCCACGTCGGCGTCCTGCCTAGTCCCCGCGTGCGGCCGACCGGCCGCGATCCGACCTCCGTGCCGGCAGCCGCGCAAGGCTCGCCGGACGACTCACGACGAGATTCATTCATGCGACTGATTACTGCGGCGCTGCTTGGCGCGGCGGCCATCGTGCCGTCGCTCGCGCCGGCGCAAACCCTGTTTCCCGACCCGGCGGATGCCGCCGCGACGGTGCCGGACGTCACCGTGACGTCCGCGTTCGACGGCTATCGCCCGTATCGGGACGACGAAGGCCCGGGCTGGAAACAACTGAACCGGGACGTAATGGCACGACCCGCAAAGCGCGATGCGAAGCCCGGCAACACGACAGGTCACGGCGGCGTGCATTCGACACACGGAGGGGCCGCGCGATGACGCATCTTGCGATATCGCCGAGGATCGGCGCGGCCGTGGTCGTGCTCGCCTTCCTCGCGGGCTGCACGACGTTTTCGAAGGACGGCGGTTTCGACGCGGTTTCGACGGCCGCATCGGAGCGCATCGGGAAGGACGCCGTCGTCGTCAGGACGGATGCCGACCGCGCAGCCGTCGACCAGCGGACGAAGGAGCTGCTCGCGAAGCTGCTGTCGATCGACGACGCGGTGCAGGTCGCGCTGCTGAACAACCGCGGCCTGCAGGCGTCGTATGCGGAACTCGGGCTGTCGGAGGCCGATCTCGTGCAGGCGGGCCGCTTGCCGAACCCGCGTTTCTCGTTCAGCCGCACGCGCGCCGGCGACGGCGAGCTGAGTCTCGGCCGCACGTTCTCGGCGAACGTGTTCGCGCTGCTGACGCTGCCGCTCGCGACGAACATCGAACGCCGCCGCTTCGAGCAGACGAAGCTCGAAACGGCCGACGCGATGCTGAAGGTCGCGGCCGATGCGCGCCGCGCGTACGTCGAGGCCGTTGCCGCCGAGCAGGCCGCGAACTATGCGCAACAGGTGCGCGATGCCGCGGGCGCGGCTGCCGAACTCGCGCTGCGCATGCGGCAGGCCGGCAACTTCAGCCGGCTCGATTACGCGCGCGAACAGGCGTTCCATGCCGATGCCGTCGCGCAGCAGGCGAAGGCGCGCCAGCAGGCGGTGGCCGCGCGCGAGAAGCTCACGCGCGCGATGGGGCTGTGGGGCGAGCGCGCGCAGTACGCGCTGCCCGAGCGCCTGCCCGACCTGCCGGCGGCGCGCCCGGCGCTGCCCGATCTCGAACGCTTCGCGATGGCGAACCGCCTCGACATCCAGGCCGCGAAGCTGCAGACGCAGGGCGTCGCGTCGTCGCTTGGCCTCAGCAAGGCCACGCGTTTCGTCAACGCGGTCGATCTCGGCTACGTGAACAACTACGAGACCGACAAGGGCCACGAGCACGGCTACGAGATCAGCGTCGAGATTCCGCTGTTCGACTGGGGCGGCGCGAAGGTCGCGCGGGCCGAGGCCGTCTACATGCAGTCGGCGAACCGGCTCGCGAAGACGGCCATCGACGCGCGCTCCGACGTGCGCGAATCGTATGCGGCGTACGTGACGAGCTACGACGTCGCGAAACACTATCGCGACGAAGTCGTACCGCTACGCAAGACGATCTCGGACGAGCTGCTGCTGCGCTACAACGGGATGCTCGCGAGCGTGTTCGAGCTGCTGACCGATGCGCGCGAGCAGGTCGGCGCGGTCAACGGCTACATCGATTCGCTGAAGGACTACTGGCTCGCCGAAACCGACCTGCAGATGGCCGTCGGCGGCCGCTTGCCCGCCTCGGGCGCTGCGCTGCGTTCGACCCAACCCGAACCCGCCGCTGCACCGCAGCCGGCTTCCTCACCCGCGGCGCAACCGGCGCCCGCCACGCATCCGGAAGGTCATTGACATGGTGTCCCGTCGACAATTTCTCAGCGGCTCGGGCGCCGCGCTGCTCGGTGCCGCGATGGTCAGCAAGGCCGGCGCCGCGTCGCTGCCCGAAGCGCCCACGATGGCCAAAACCGGCACGCAGCCGCCGCTCGTGCCGCCGAACGGCCGCCCCTATACGCCCGTCGCGACGCTGAACGGCTGGACGCTGCCGTGGCGGATGACGAACGGCTGGAAGGAGTTCCACCTGACGGCCGAACCCGTCGTGCGCGAGATGGCGCCCGGCATGAACGCGAACCTGTGGGGCTACAACGGCCAGTCGCCGGGCCCGACGATCGAGGCTGTCGAAGGCGACAAGGTTCGCATCTTCGTGACCAACCGGCTGCCCGAGCACACGACGATCCACTGGCACGGGCTGCGGCTGCCGAACGGGATGGACGGCGTCGGCGGCCTCACGCAGCCGCACATCCCGCCGCGCAAGACCTTCGTCTACGAGTTCCAGCTCGAAGCGCACGGCACGTTCATGTACCACCCGCATGCCGACGAGATGGTGCAGATGGCGATGGGGATGATGGGCATGTTCATCGTGCATCCGAAGGATCGCGGCACGATGCCGGTCGATCGCGATTTCGTGTTCCTGCTCGCCGCGTACGACATCGATCCGGGCAGCTACACGCCGCGCGTGAACGAGATGACGGATTTCAACATGTGGACGTTCAACTCGCGCGTGTTCCCGGGCATCGATCCGCTGCCGGTGCGTGCGGGTGATCGCGTGCGGATTCGTTTCGGCAACCTGACGATGACGAACCATCCGATCCACCTGCACGGCTACAGCTTCGAGGTTGCCGGCACCGACGGCGGCTGGATTCCGCCGGCGGCGCGCTGGCCCGAAGTGACGGCCGATGTCGCGGTGGGGCAGATGCGCGCGATCGAATTCACCGCCGATCGCCCCGGCGACTGGGCGTTCCATTGCCACAAGTCGCATCACACGATGAATGCGATGGGCCATCAGGTGCCGAACCTGATCGGCGTGCCGCAGAAGGATCTCGCGCAGCGCATCGGCAAGCTCGTGCCCGACTACATGGCGATGGGCAGCACCGGCGGCGCGATGGGCGGCATGGAGATGCCGCTGCCCGACAACACGCTGCCGATGATGACGGGCACGGGCCCGTTCGGGCCGCTGGAGATGGGCGGCATGTTCACGGTGCTCAAGGTCCGGCAGGGGCTCGGCCGGAACGACTATCGCGATCCGGGCTGGTTCAGGCATCCGAAGGGCACCGTCGCATACGAATACACCGGCGAATTGCCGGACGGTTGAGCAGCAACGGCACGCGGCGGCCGAGCCGATGCGGCCGCCGGTTTCATTTCATTCACTCTGGAGCAAGCACGATGAAGAAGGCACTGGTTTCGATGGCAACGGGTTGCGCGCTGGCGTTTTCCGCGGCGACGTACGCGGCCGGCGACATGGCCGGCATGGACATGAGCGGCGGCGCGAAGCAGGGCGCGAGCGCGGCGAGCGGCATGTCGCACGGCGAGATCCGCAAGGTCGACACGGCCGCGGGCAAGCTGACGATCAAGCATGGCCCGCTGGACAACCTCGGGATGGACGCGATGACGATGGTGTTCAAGGTGAAGGACCCGGCGATGCTGTCGCAGGTGAAGGCGGGCGACAAGATCGACTTCGTCGCCGAGGACGTGGACGGTGCGCTGACCGTCGTTCAACTGCGCAAGCCGTGATGCCGGGCATGCACATGAAGACCACGACGCTCAACCGACTGGCCGGCTTCGTCGCGGCCGGCATGATTCTCGCCGCCGCACCGGTCGCGGCTTCGGCGCACGGCAAGCTGGAAAGCGCCGCGCCCGCGTCGGGCAGCACGATCGACACGGCACCCGATACGTTGCGGCTCACTTTCAACGAGGACCTCGAACCGGCATTCAGTTCGGTGAAGGTGTCGGATGCGAGCGGCAATGCCGTCACGCACGAGAAGGCGAAGGTCGATACGTCGAACCCGCGCGTGATGACCATCGCGTTGCCGAAGCTCGCAGCGGGCGCATACACGGTGCAATGGGCGGCGATGACGGCCGACGCGCATCGCACGAAGGGCGCCTATACGTTCAAGGTGAAGGAATGAACGACGGCTTCGTCGGCCTGCTGCGCCTCGCGTCGGTGGTGATCCAGAACGCCGGGTTCGCCGTCGTCGTCGGCGCGCTGCTCGGCAGCCACTGGCTCGCGCGCGGCGCGTCGGCGTGGCAGCGCGGTGTCGGGCGGCGTCTCGTCGCGACGCTGCGCCTCGCGTCCGTCGTCTCGCTGTTCGCCAGCATCACGGCGTTCTGGGCGCACTGCGCGCTGATGAGCGAAGTGCCGCTGCTGGAAGCCGGGCCGGCCGTCTGCGCGATGCTGGCCGGCACCGGGTTCGGCCACGCGTGGCTGGCCGGCGCCGCGTTCATGGTCGTCGTCGTGCTGCTGTCGTTCGTCAGGCGCGCGAACGACACGCGCGTCCTGTCGTTCGCGACGTGGGGCGCGCTCGCGTGCGTCGCGCTTGCGCGCAGCAACGGCGGGCATCCGGTCGATGCGGGGCTGTTCAGTGTGCCGGTGTGGATCGACTGGCTGCATCTGCTGGCGATCAGCACGTGGGTCGGGCTCGTGCTCGTGACGGCGTTCGGCGTGATGCCGCGGCTTGTGGCGATGCCCGCGAGCGAACGCGCGACCGGCGCATCGTTCGTGCAGGCGCTTTCCGACGCGTCGACGTATGCGCTCGTCGTGCTGTTCGCGACCGGCGCGTACAACGGATGGCGCGGCGTCGATACGCCCGCGAACCTGTTCGCGTCGGGTTACGGGCAGATCCTGCTGCTCAAGCTCGCGCTCGTGCTGTTCGCGGCGATGCTCGGCGGACACAACCGGTTCTTCGGGATGCCGAAACTGCTGGCCGCGATGAACGATCAGGCGGCCGCGTTGCCGGTCGTCGCGTTGCGGCGGTTCGGCGCGGTGTTGCGGATCGAGGCCGTCGTGCTGGCCGGCGTGCTGATGGTGGCGGCCGTGCTCGTGTCGAGTGCGCTGCCGGGGACGGTGTAGCGTAGTACGGGGGAGGTTTCTATGGAATCAGTGTGCACCCTTTCACTCCGTTTCGGAACAGGAGCTCGACATCGAACTGGTGCTCGAAAATGATGGGCATTGGAATTCTGCGCTCTGGTTCGGCTTCGGATAATGCTCTCGGAAATGCAGATGCAGAGTAGCGAAGGACGCGAATCTTCGGAGTTGTTCCCTTTCCCACCATTTTTCTGGTCGGGCATCGAAATTCACGATGTCCGACCACGCCACGCGTTGTTTCCGTGCCGACTCGGACAGGCAATGGAGTGTCCGGTGCTTCAATCATTCGGAAACTGGATCGGGTGCTCGTTATATATCGTGGGCCTACGAAATCAGGGGCCTCGTCGAACATAACCTGCATGGAAACGTCGATCTTATCGAGGAAGATCGTTTCGTTTATATGGTGTGGGCGTATGTAGAGCGTACATGCGCCGTTGTCCGGTGCGCCGCAAGCATCCGATGTTTGGAGCATGATGCCCGGATTGAAATGGTCGTTGATCCAGGTAGCAGCGCAAAGCACGGCAAGGCTGATGAGTAGCGGTGTGAAAAAGGAATAAGCAAGCGGGGCATCGTCGTTGCGAGGTCCTGCTGTTCCATGTCGCTGTGATGTACGGTTCGCAAGCTGTGACCACGCGAAACTCGCGAAGTACGTGAGCAAAATAATGCATACCGCTATCACTGAGCTCGACGAAGGATCGAAGCCAAGCCGTCGCGCAATCCAAACCAGCAATATGATCGGGAGTGTCACCGCCGTGTATCGAATCAAGCAGAGCGCCGCGATAAACGACGAGAACACAAGTTGCCGATATCTGCTTGTGGTCGCTGACCTCCGCCATACGCCCAGGAATACAACCAACCCATATGACAGGGTGGAGAAAACAAGAGCGATGGCGAATTCGAGTGTTTGGCGACTGACTGTCGGATTGCTGAATGACGCACGAGGAACGATCGACACCCAATCCTCGGCGATACCCAATGCAAGGCGCCCGACTCCCGGATAGCCATTGATGCCGTGACGTATGTCTAGGACATTCAAGCTCAAGGACATCATTAGCAGAATGGATGTTGCTGTCGCGAGCACCAACGCAAAGCCTGAAAAATATCGACAACGGTTGATTGGCTCGGGCACCACGGCGATGTCGTCGAAACGGGTGAGATGACTCGCCCATTTGTACGTTGTCCATAGCCGCTGAACTTCGGCGACGGTGTCGGAGACCACCCGGGGGATTTCTTTGAAATTCACGGTATTTGGAATGCGTAGGAAATGAGTTTCGTGACGCTTCGGAGCGCGTTGTGTGGTCGTGTGACTCCGCTGGATCAATGACGAATCCAGGCGAGGATCACTTTTGGTGAAACAACGTGACGAGGTGATTCCGGTGATGTGGCACCTTTAATGACGGACGATCTTCAACATTCTTTAGGGTGTCTGTTGAGCGAGGTATTGATGGATCGCTCTCGGGGCGCGCTGTTGACTGATACGGACCGTCTGCCACGCACGCTTTGCTATTGCCGGCGGACGGAGCAAGCGTGAGCTGCATCCCGGGCTCAAGTCGGGAACGTGGCGTTCTTCTCTTGCGGCGACCGGGAAAAATTACATCTACCCATCAATTTATTACCAAAAACTGTCATTGAGCGCCGCTAAGCTTTCGCCACCCTCACAACCGGGATTTCCCGTCATGCGCTCGACAATCCGCCTGTTTGCCCCGCTATTGCTTCTGCCCGCGCTCGCTACGCCTGCGCTCGCCGCTACCGCCGCACCCGTCAGCCCGAACTGCGGCGGCAGTACGACGCCGATCGCCGATATCCAGGGGCCGGGCGCGCCGTCGCCGCTCGCCGGCCAGAACGTGTCGATCGAAGCCGTCGTCACCGCCGATTTCGGCGGCACCGATGGCTTCGGCGGCTTCTTCGTCCAGCAGGCCGACGCGCAGCGCCGCAACCAGCCGGGCGTGTCCGAGGGCCTGTTCGTCTATGCGCCGAAAGCGCGCGCGAAAGCGGGCGACCTCGTGCACGTGACGGGCAAGGTCGAGGAGAAATACGGGCAGACGCAGCTCACGCTGTCGGGCGCGATCGCGGTGTGCGCGAACGGCCAGACGGTCACGCCCGCGACGCTCACGCTGCCGGTCGACAACCCGAGCGTGTTCGCCGCGTATGAAGGGATGCTCGTGCGCCTGCCGCAGACGCTGAACGTCACCGACAACTACGAACTCGGCCGCTACGGCAGCGTGATGTTGAGCAACGGCCGCCTGCGCACGCCGACGAGCGTCGTGCCGCCCGCACAGGCGCAGACGCAGATCGACGCCAACGCGCGCAACCGCCTGATCCTCGACGACGGTTCGAACAAGCAGAACCCCGCGACCGTGCCGTATCCGGCGCCGGAACTGTCGGCCGCGAACACGCTGCGCGCGGGCTACACGGTGCGCAACGTCGAAGGCGTGCTCGAAGTGCGCTACGGCGCATGGCGCGTGCAGCCGGTGCCGGGCGCGACGCTGCCGACGTTCGACACGCGTGCGAACCCGCGCACCAACGCGCCCGCACGCGATCCGAAATCGAACCTGCGCGTCGCGTCGTTCAACGTCCTCAACTACTTCAACGGCAACGGTCTCGGCGGCGGCTTCGACGATCCGAACAACCGCGGCGCGAAGAACTTCCAGGAATTCCAGCGTCAGGAAGCGAAGATCGTCAGCGCGCTGAAGGCGCTCGACGCCGACGTGATCGGCCTGATGGAAATCCAGAACAACGGCTACGGCGAACTGAGCGCGGTGCGTCAACTCGCGGCGAAGCTCGGCAATCACTGGCGCGTCGTCGATCCGGGCACGTCGCGTCTCGGCGGCGATGCGATCGCGGTCGCGATGATCTACGACAGCCGCAAGGTCGAACCGGTCGGCCGCGCGGCGACGCTCGCGATCGACGACAAGAACCGCCAGCCGCTCGCGCAGTCGTTCCGCCGCATCGGCGGTAATCAGGCGCTGACCGTCGCGGTCAATCACCTGAAGTCGAAGAACTGCCCGGACGCCGCGAACGACGATCTCGACCAGGGCGACGGCCAGGGCTGCTGGAACCCGACGCGCACGCGCGCGGCGGCGAAGGTGGCCGACTGGCTCGCCGGCTCGCCGACGGGCGTCGCGGGCCAGGGCGTGCTGCTGATCGGCGACTTCAACAGCTACACGTACGAAGACCCGATCCGCACGCTCGAATCGCGCGGCTACCGCAACCTCGTCGCGCGCTGGATCGGCGCGAATGCGTACAGCTACGTGTACAACGGCGAAGCCGGTTATCTCGATCACGCGCTCGCAACGCTGCCGCTCGCATCGCACGTGAAGGCCGTGCACGAATGGCACATCAACGCGGACGAGCCGCTCGCGCTGCAGTACACGCTCGCGTACAAGTCGGCCGAGCAGCAGAAGACGTACTACGCGCCGGATGCGTATCGTTCGTCGGATCACGATCCGGTGCTGATCGATATCGCGCTGCCGGGCGGCGGGCATTGATGGCGGGTTGAATGAAGACGATGCGCGGCGATACGACATGCCGCGCATCATCTGCGCGGAAAATGCCGTCGAATATCGGGTAAATAATGCCGCGCCAAACCGGTATGCATTAACGGAATCGGTATTTTGTGGATGGTGAGGCGCATGCAGGCACCCGGATTGAAGAATGGCTGAAGTGAATCGGTTCGTCGAATGACGTATGCGCACCGCACCGCCGGCTTAATCGATTCCCGATAATTAAAATGAAAGAAAAATCCAGTCAATCTGAAGGGTTTTGAGGCGCTGCATCAATACGGGCAAGGCTTGTAGGTTGTGCTGGAAAATTAAAATATTCGGCGAATCATTGTCGATAAGGCGCAGCTTGCACGAATAATCATTTTTTCTTTCAAATCCCAGACACTTGCGGCCCTTCGCATCATTACGGGATTTTTAATATCGGAATGATCTTTGACAACGCGGCGCAGCACCGCCTATTTTGTCGATGTCGTAAATTTCGGTAATCAGAAAAGAAGTCCAAACTGCAGGGGGCGGTTCAAGCACGATTCTCGCCAGCAGTTTGCTGTGTCTGTATCACGTTCAGTCTCTTGAAGCAGTCCGATCCCAACCGCCTTGTGCGCGAGTGGCGGGTGTTGCTGCGCGTCTCGCCAGTGAAGGCGGCCTTTGTGAAGTGGTATTCGAACCAGGCACAAGGATAGAGATGAAACCAGACAGGAGCTGTACCGGCAGCCGCCGTGATCGTCACGGCCGGTTGGCCGGGCTAGGCGCATTGACCGTCATGACACTGGCGCTCGCGGCATGCGGCGGCGACGATTCGTCGTCCGTCGGCGCGTCCAGCCTCGCGCAGGCCACGGCCAGCCAGCAGGCCAGCGCGCAAGCGGCCGGCAACCAGGCGCCGGCGGCCAACCAGCCTTACGTCGATCAGGTCGCGTATTCGATGAACGCGACCGACGGCCTTGCCGCTGCGCAGGTGTCGGAGAAAGCGGCGGTCATGCATTACCAGTGGAAGTCGGGCGGCACGACCGTCAACTACACGACCACCACCGGCCACCTGACCGCGCAGGACGCGAACGGCAATGCCGAAGCGTCGATGTCGTATGTCGCGTACACGGCGCCGAGCACGAACGGCAAGCCGCGTCCCGTCACGTTCGTGTATAACGGCGGCCCCGGATCATCGTCGATCTGGCTGCGCCTCGGCTCGTTCGCGCCGACGCGCGTCGCCACGCCCGATCCGCTGTTCGGCAACAACTGGCCGAACTATCCGCTCGTCGACAACGCGGAGAGCCTGATCGACACCACCGACCTCGTGTTCATCGACCCGCCGGGAACCGGGCTGTCGGAAGCCGTGTTGCCGAACACCAACCAGAAGTACTGGGGTTCCGATGCGGACGTGAACATCATGCGCGACTTCATCCAGCGCTACCTGAACGTCAACAGCCGCAGCAGCTCGCCGATCTATCTGTATGGCGAATCGTATGGCACGCCGCGTACCGACATGCTGGCGCTGGCGCTCGAATCGGCCGGCGTGCACCTGACGGGCATCGTGCTGCAGTCGGCGATCCTGAACTACTTCGCGGATGCGGTGGAAGCGGTGGCGATCACGCAGTCGACGGAAGGGCTGCTGCTCGAAACCGATACCGTGGCCGGGTATCTGCCCGGGTATGCGGCGGTCGCGGCGTACTTCAACCAGGTGTCTCCTGCGCCGGTGAACCAGGGGCTGTATGCACTGCAGACCGAACTGTTCACGACGCTGATCTACAACCAGCTGCAGAAGTATTCGCAGTCTTGGGTGTTGAGCCAGCTCGGCATTCCGGACGCGCTCGGCACGCCGGTATTCCCGAGCGATGCGACGCTCAGGTTGTGGTCGATACCGTCGAGCCTGACGCAACAGGCGCTGCGCGGCTACTTCAACGCGAATCCGTTCGGCACGAGCCTGCTGCCCGGCACGACGATCGGCCGGTATGACGGACGCGTGTCGCTGCCGAATTCCGATCCGCGCCTGCAGAACGACGGCGATCCGTCCGACATCCTGATCTCGCAGCCGTTCACGAACGCGCTCGCGACACAGATGCCGGATTACCTCGGCTACACCGCGCCGAACGCGACGTACCTGCCGCTGAACGACAACATCATCGGCGTATGGGACTTCACGCACGACGGCCAGCCGATGCCGGACACGATCCCCGATCTGCTCGGTGCGCTGCAGCTCAACCCGAAGCTTCGCGTGCTCGCGGAGAACGGCTATCACGATCTCGCGACGCCGTTCTTCAACACCGAGAAGCAACTCGCGCGGCTGCAGACGGTGAAGGGCCTCCATGCGAAGCTGCAGGTGAATTTCTTCCAGGGCGGCCACATGATTTACCTGGACGACGTTGCCCGTCCGCAGATGAAGCGTGACCTGAAGACGTTCTACAAGGGCGCGCGGATTCCGACGGCGCTGACGCTGCACACGCTGCCGCCGCCGTGGCCGGACGAGAACCCGCCCAGCGTGCCGACCGGCAGCGTGCCGGGCGCGACGGCCGCGACGACGCTGGCAGCGGCCCCCTGAGCGACGGACTCCTTGTTACAGGAACCCTCTATTCATCCATTGAATGCGAGTGATCATGTCCCTAATCAAAATGATGCGGCGTATGTCTCCGTTGATCGTCCTCGGTGCCGTGATGAGCAGTGCCTACGCGTTGCCGCCGCAGGCGGTGGCGCCGGTGAAGCTTCCGCATGGCGGGCGCGGTGTCGACGGTCCGTTCTTTCCTGCGACGCGTGCGGCGCCGGTCCTGCCGTCGACCGGCGCGACGCTGCAGCAGCAGGCGCAGCAACGCGTCGACGCGCGGCTCGGCGGCAATACGGTGCTGAGTAATGGCGCGGCCGTGACGAAGGCGCAGGCGCAGAGCAGCGGGCTCGGTTTCGTGTCCAAGCACTTCGACGAGATCGACTCGAAGCACACCGGGCGCGTGACGATGAGCGATGTGCGGCAGTTCATCCAGCAGCGGCAGGTGCAGGCGCAGCAGGAACAGCAGGACGAGTGATGGCGTGAGCAGGGCGGCAGCCGGTGCATGATGCGCGCCGGCTGCCGGTTGAATGTATCGATGGCGCGCTAGCTTGCCTGCGCGGCGGCGGCCCTGGCCTGGTCGTCCGCTTCCGCCAGCGCGGCATCCGCCGCGATCGCGCGCTGGATGCCCGGCCGCGCCAGCACGCGGTCGATATAGCCGCGCACCACCGGCGTGTCGGGTATCAGCTTGAACATCGTGATCCAGCTCAGCGCCGACGCCCACAGCACATCCGCCGCCGTGAAGCGTTCGCCGAGCAGGTAGGGGCCGTTCGCCAGCTGTGCGCCGATCGCGTTGACGACGGTATCGAAGTCGCCATACGGCGACGTCGAGTACGGCGCGGGCGGCCGGTTCATCGAACGGTCGACGATGGCCGGCTCGAAGCATGAACCGTAGAACACCATCCAGCGCAGGTACGGTCCGCGCAGCGCATCGCCTGCCGCCGGCGACAGGCCGGCTTCCGGATACAGTTCCGCCGCATACAGGTAGACGGCGGCCTGCTCGGTGACGATCACGTCGCCGTGGCGCAGTGCGGGCACCTTGCCCATCGGATTGATGGCGAGATAATCGGGCGCGTGGTGCCGGCCGGCGGGCAGGTCGAACGCGTGCAGTTCATAGTCGGCGTTCAGTTCTTCGAGCAACATGCGGGCGCCGGCCGATCGGCTGCGCGTGGCGTGGTAGAGGATCAGGTGGCGGTCTTGTTGGATGGCGGGGGCTCCGGAACGTGACGGGTCGGGACGAAGACACCCAATGTAGGCCGGCCGCGCGCCGCCGTCTTGGAAAAATCCGCTGTGGCGGTGCATCATCACGCAACCGCTTTCACTGCCTGCCATCGCCCGCACCATGACCGACTTGCGTCACGTCACCGAGACACCCAAGGGTGTGGTCGGCCCTCGCGCCTTCAGCCAGCGCTTTCGCCTGAACCGCTACTACCCGTGCGCGGAACTGGCCGGCGTGCTCGATCACCACTGGATCGTCGAATGGGATTTGCGCGGCCAGCCGCCGTACGTGCAGCGCACGCTGCCGTATCCATGCGTGAACATGGTGTTCGACCGACGGCAAACGGGCATCTTCGGCGTGGTGTCGGGCGCGTTCGAGACGACGCTGGCGGAAGCGGGGCGTGTGATCGGTTTGCGCTTTCGGCCCGGCGCGTTCCGCGCATTTTTCGGCAAGCCGGTGCACGGGTTGACCGACAAGGTGCTGCCGGTGTCGACGCTGCTCGGCGGCAGCGATGCCGAAGCCGAAGACAGCGTGCTCGGCGCGCAGGACGATGCAGGGATGGTGTCGGCCGCCGAGTCGCTGCTGTTACGCGTGCTGCCGCCGCCCGATCCGCAGGTCGAGCGTATCCACGCAATTCTGCAGATGCTGCAACAGGACATCGGCCTCACGCAGGTGCGCGACCTCGCCGAACGCGCCGGCCTGAGCGAGCGCACGTTGCAGCAGCTTTTTTCCGACTACGTGGGGGTGACGCCGAAGTGGGTGATCTGCCGCTATCGCCTGCACGAAGCCGCCGACAAACTTGCCGGCGGCGAGACGGTCGATCTGGCGGAGCTGGCCCACGCGCTGGGCTATTTCGATCAGGCGCATTTCACGCGCGATTTCCGCAAGCTGGTGGGCAAGGCGCCGGCGGAGTACCGGCGGGACGACAGCCGCGCAACGGGCGCGGAGTGAGCGTCGCGCGCTAGTCGGCCAATACGCGCCGGCTCAGGCCGTATGCCGGGCCGCCACGCGGTTCCAGAGTGCGCCCGAGCGGCTGCCGCTGCGGCAATACGCGAGCACGGGTTTCGGCAGCGAGTCGAGCAACGCTTCGAACGCGTCGACTTCCGCTTCGCCGATGCGATCGCGCTCGACCGGCAGGTAGCGCGCATCGAGGCCCAGTTCGCGGGCGGCCGCGGCGATCTCGTCGAACGCGGGCTGATCGGCGCCTTCGCCGTCCGGCCGGTTGCAGATGATCGAGCGGAAGCCGGCATTCCGGATCGCTTTCAGCTCGGCCGGCGTGATCTGCCGCGACACGGAAAACCCGCTCGACGCGGTCGCGCGGCATTGTTCGATCGCCTTGCGGAAACAGTCGATCGCGAAATCGACGTCCTGTTCGGTCGTGAAGCGGCCGAAGCTGATGCGCACGGTACGGCCGGCCGTTTCGGTATCGAGGCCGATCGCGGTCAGCACGTGCGACGGCGCGCCGCTGGTCGAGTTGCACGCGGACGTCGACGACACGGCGAGCGCATCGCCGAGCATGAACGGGAAAAAGCCCGGTGCATGCACCGTCAGGCTCAACGTGTGCGGGATGCGGCGGGCGGCCGCCGCGTTTTGCGTGACGTCGCCGAGCGCGAACAGCGCGCTCGTCAGGCGTGCGCCGAGCGCCGCGATTCGTGCGGCTTCGCCATCGAGTTTTTCAGCAGCGAGTTCGCACGCGACGCCCATGCCGACGATCTGATGCGTCGCGAGCGTGCCCGAGCGCAAGCCGCGCTCGTGTCCGCCGCCGTGAATCTGAGGCGCGATTCGATCCGCGATGTCGCGGCGGACGAACAGCGCGCCGATCCCCTTCGGGCCGTACACCTTGTGTGCCGACATCGACATCATGTCGATGCCGAGCGCGCGCACGTCGATCGGCGTCTTGCCGAGCGCCTGCGCCGCGTCGACGTGAAGGAGCGCGCCCGCCGCGTGCACGATGCGCGAGATCGCGGCGATGTCGGTCAGCGTGCCGAGCTCGTTGTTCACGAGCATCAGCGACACGAGGCCGGTATCGGGGCCGATCGCGGCGGCCACGGCGTCAGCGGTGATTTCGCCGTCGCGCGTGGGCGTCAGGAAGGTGACCGACGTCCCGCGCTTGGACAGGCTCGCCATCGTGTCGAGGATCGCCTTGTGCTCGATGCGGCTCGTGACCAGGTGGCGCTTGTCGGTCGCGGTTTCCGCGTAGCCCTTCAGCGCGAGGTTGTTCGATTCGGTGGCGCCCGACGTCCAGACGATCTCGTCGGCCTCCGCGCCGATGAGCGCGGCGACCTGCGCGCGCGCGCGTTCGACCTGTTCCCGCGCGAGCCGGCCGGCGACGTGCGAGCTCGACGCGGGATTGCCGAAGATGCCGTCGAAGCCGAGGCAGGCCGTCATCGCTTCGATCACGCGGGGGTCCGCAGGCGTCGTGGCCGCGTAGTCGAGGTAGTGCAACGTGTGGGTATCGCTCATGTCCGTCTCTTGCTCATTTCCGAATGGGAGAAATGATACGGGGGACAGGAGGGAAAATGGATCCAAAATGGGTCGCCGATCCAGCTTGATATGGAATAACGTTTTCTCTGGATGTGGATTGGGGGAATTTGTTTTTCGTGACCCGACCCGGCCCGCGCCGCGCCCGGCAACAGCGGGTTTGACCGGCGGACGCCCGCCCGGGCCGGCCGGTCGTCGGATCACGGCTTCAAGCGAAAAAGCGCTGCGGGCGGAAGTCCTGGAGCTGGGTCGTTTCGACGCCGTCGAGCACTTCGATCGCAAGCAGCTGCCCGATGGCCGGCGCGGACGTCATGCCGCTGTGCATCGCGGCCACGTGGACATTCGCGTATTGGCGGCCGCGGCCCATGATCGGATATTCGTCGCGCGGCAGGACGCGGTAGCCGAGCGTCATGTAGTCGAGTTCGATCCCGCGCGTATCCGGCAGCACGGTGGTCACGCGTTCGAGGAGCTTCGCGCCGAGTGCCGGCGTCGGTTCCAGCGCGCCGGTGTCGCCGAAATTCGATCCGGTCACGATGCGCCCGTCGGGATTCTGCTTGATGTCGAGGCCGGCCGGCATCAGCACCTGGTGCACGAGCGGCGGCATCGGCTTGCTGTGGGCCAGAATGCCTTTCGACGTGCGCAGCGGCACCGGGATGCCCGCCTGCGCGCCGAGCCGGGTCGAGTCGTTGCCGGCCGCGATCACGACGTGATCCGCGAAGAACGGCCCCTTGTCTGTCGTCACGCCGCTCGCGCGGCCGCCGCTGAAATCGATCGTCGCGACGCTGGCCTTCTGCAGCGTGACGCCGGCCCGGATGCCGGCCTGGACCAGCGCCAGCGTCGCGGCCACCGGATCGAGCGTCCCGTCGATGGTCGAATGCCAGCCCGTGCCGAAATCGCCGGCGTGCACGCCGGGCACCAGCCGTTCGAGGTCGTCGCGCGTGATGTTGCGGATCGGATAACCCCACGGCTGGTGCAGCGCGGTCGTGTAGTGGAGCTTGTCGATCTGCTGCGGGTCCGGGCCGCACCACGAGATGCCGCCGCCCCATTGAATCTGCAGCGACGGCCCGATCTCGAGCTGCAGGCGCCGCCACCCGAGGATGCCTTCGTAGTTCAGCGCGTAGTACGAGTAGGGCGTCTTGTTGTTCGCGTTGATCCACGCAAACGAATTTCGCGTCGTGCCGGAGGCGGGCGCGTCCTTCTCGATGAGCGTGACGTCCGCGCCGCGCCGGGCGAGGTGATAGGCGATCGACGCGCCCATCACGCCGCTGCCGATCACGATGACGCGATCCTTCGGTTTCGCCGCGCGCGTGATGCGCGGCAGCGCTGCGGCGAGCGGGGCGGCCAGGACGGGTAAGAATTGCCGGCGGTTCATGCGGGTCTCCTTTTTTCGGTGGTTGTCGCAACGCGGATCACATCGGCGGCCGGACCGGCGCGCGTCAGGTTTCGATGAGATTGAGGAACTGGCGAACGCGCGGATGCGTGCCGCCCGTGAAGAACGCGGCGGGCGTCGTGTCTTCCACGACCACGCCGTTCTCCATGAACACCACGCGATCGGCGACGTCCTGCGCGAACCGCACTTCGTGCGTGACGACCAGCATCGTCATGCCGTTGCCCGCCAGCTCGCGCATGACCGCGAGCACGTCTTCGCGCAACGCCGGATCGAGCGCGGAAGTCGGCTCGTCGAACAGGATGACTTCCGGGTCCATCGCGAGGCCGCGGGCAATCGCGACACGCTGCTTCTGGCCGCCCGACAGCCGCGCGGGATATTCGCCGGCCTTGTGCGCGAGGCCCACGCGATCGAGCAGGTGCAGGCCGCGCTCGACGGCTTCGCCTTTCCTCACGCCCTTCACGCTCACGAGCCCTTCGATGACGTTCTCCAGCGCGGTGCGATGCGGGAACAGGTTGAACGACTGGAACACCATCGCCGTGCGCTGGCGAATGGCCTTCACGCGTTGCTGCTCGTCGCGCGACAGCGCGGCGCCGCCCGTGCGTTCGATCTCGATGCCGCAGACCGACACCGTGCCCGCATCGGGCAGCTCGAGAAAATTCAGCGAGCGCAGCAGCGTGGTCTTGCCCGAGCCGGACGGGCCCATCAGGACGACGACTTCGCCGCGTGCGACGCAGAAGTCGACGCCGCGCAGCACGGCGTTTGCTCCGAAGGATTTGGTCAATCCCTGAACGACGATGGTATTCATAGGTAGTGTCATTGGAAGCGCCGCGACACGCGGCCTTCGAAAATCGTCTGGACGATCGTCAGGATCTGGTTGATGACCCAGTAGATCAGGCCGACCATCAGGAACATCTCCATGTACCGGAAGGTCGACGCGCCGACCTGGTCGGCCACGCGGGTGAGCTCGACGACGGTGATCGTGGACGCCAGCGACGTGTCCTTGATCAGCGCGATCATGCGGCTGCCGACGGGCGGGATGGCGATGCGCAGCCCTTGCGGCAGGATCACACGCCACATCATCTTCCAGTAGTTCATGCCGAGCGAATGCGCGGCCTCCCACTGGCCGCGATCGACCGCATTGATCCCGGAGCGGAAGTTCTCGCTGAGATACGCCGCCGAAAAGAGCGTCAGCGCGAGCAGCGCGGCCGGCACCGGTTCGAGCGTGATGCCGTAGCGCGGCAGGCCGAAGTAGATCAGCAGGATCTGCACGAGCAGCGGCGTGCCGCGAAACACGGACACGTAAGCGAACGCGATGCCGCGCAACGACCGGATCGACGAGACCCGCGCGAGCGCGACGGCGAGCCCCAGTGCCGAGCCGAGCGCGAACGACGAGAGGCCGAGGAACACGGTCATCGTCACCGCGCTTTCGAGCAGCGGCAGCGAACGCACGAAGAGATCGAACATGCGTTACTCCTTCTGCGCTTTCGCCTTCGCGATGGTGCCGACCATGTCGTAGTCCGCGCCGACCCAGCGTTTCGCGAGCCGCTCGAGCGTGCCGTCGGCCGTCATGTCGTCGATGGCCTTGTCCACCGCGGCGAGGAGCGCCGGTTGCCCCTTCACGAGCGCGGGCGCGGAAAGCTGGTAGATCAGCGGCTCGCCGACTTCCTTGACCGGCAGGTGATTCACGTTCGCGTATTTCATCCCGCCGAAGTGGGAGATGATGACCGCGTCGAGGCGGCCGCTGCCGAGATCGTTGAACACGAGGCCGCCGTTGTCGTACGCGCGGATATCGGAATCCTTCAGGTGCGCGCGTGCCCATGCCTCGTTCGACGAGCCGGTGGTCACGCCGACGCGCTTGCCCTTCAGGTCCGCCTGCCCGTGCACGCTCGTGTTGTCGGACCGTACGAAGATGCGGAAGTCCTCGACGCCGTAGGGTTTCGCGAAATCGACCTGCTTGCTGCGTTCGGCCGTCGGCGTCAGGTCGTTCATCACCAGATCGTATTTCCCGGACTTGAGCCCTTCGACGAAGTTCTTGAACGAGTCGGCGACGAACACGATCTGCTTCACGCCGATGCGTTTCGCGACTTCGCGCGCGACTTCGACGTCGTAGCCGGCCGGCTGGTTGCGATCGTCGAGCAGGCTCCACGGCGGGCTGCTCTGCGTGTTCGCGACCCGCAACGCGCCATTGGCGCGCGCGGCCGCGAGAAGATCCGTTGCGCCGGCCTGGGCGCTGGTGAAGGCCAGCGCGCCCGCCATTCCGAGCGCGGCCAGGCATCGGGCCATGACGATAGAGGTCTGCGTTTTCATCGTGTGTTCTTCCGTTTCGGTTGATCGGGCGCAACGGCGGCGTTACGCCGCGCGTGCCTTGGCGTCGGCGAATGCCGCGAGGCCGGCGTGGAGATCGTCGAGCAGCACATCGGGCGCTTCGAGCCCGATCGACAGGCGGATGATCGGCTGGTCGGTCAGCGGGAATGCGCGCTGCGCCTGCAGCGGCGCCGGGTAGTACGCGGCGAGGCTGTGCACGCCGCCCCAGCTCGCGCCGATCGCGAAGACGCGCAGCGCATCGAAGAACGCCGTGAACGCGGCCTCCGGCGCGGGTTCGAGCATCAGCGAGAACAGGCAGCCGTTGCCGGAGAAATCGCGCTTCCAGATCGCGTGGCCCGCGTCGGACGGGAGCGCCGGAAACAGCACCTTGCGAACGGCCGGGTGCGCTTCGAGTTGCTGCGCGACATGCAGCGCGGCCGCGCTCTGCGCATCGAAGCGCACCTTCAGCGTTTCGAGGCCGCGCAACACGAGGAAGCAGTCGTCGGGGCTGGCCTGCTGGCCGAGGATGCTCTGCGTCTCGCGCAAGGTCTCGTAGTACGCGAAGTCGTTCATGCTGATCGCGCCGAGCAGCAGGTCGGAGTGGCCGCCGAACAGCTTGGTGGCCGCTTCGACGCTCAGGTCCACGCCGTGTTCGAGCGGACGAAACGCGAGCGGGCTGGCCCACGTGTTGTCCATCATCGTCATCACGCCGTGGCGGCGCGCGACCGCGACGATCGCGGGAATGTCCGGCATTTCCATCGTCACCGTGCCCGGCGACTCCATGCAGATCATGCGCGTGTTCGGCTTCACGTACTGCTCGATGCGCGCGCCGATCGCCGGTTCGTACAGCTCGACTTCGACGTCGAACATCGCGAGCCATTTCTGCGCGAAGGTCTTGAGCGCGCCGTAGCAGGCGGCGGAAACGAGCAGGTGATCGCCGCCGCGCACGAAGCCCATCACGGCGGTCATCAGCGCGGCCTGCCCGGACGGCGCCAGCACGCAGTGCGCGCCGCCTTCGAGCGCGGCGATGCGGCGCTCCAGTTCGCGCGCCGTCGGCGTGCCGGTGATGCCGTAGCTGTAGCCGTCGGGCTGGCGCTCCTTGCGGCGGGCGAATTCGTCGAGCGAATCGAACACGACGGTCGATGCGCGCATCACAGCCGGCGACAGGCTGCGGAACGGTTGCGGGGGGAACGGCGTGGTCGTGGTCATGGTTCGGGTGCGTGCTCCGTGGCGGGCTGATTGGATGACGTGCAGTTTTACTTTCGCGTCCGTTTGCAGCAACATCGGAAATAATTAGGTTGATAAGCCGGGGTTATAGGTGAGCGTGCGCGATATCGAGGTGTTCCGGGCGGTGATGAACGCCGGAAGTACGAGCAAGGCGGCCGGCGTGCTGGAGATTTCGCAGCCGGCGGTGAGCCAGTCGATCCGGCGGCTCGAGAGCATGGCGGGGTTCCGCCTGTTCGAACGCGTGCGCAGCCGTCTCGTGCCGACGCAGGAGGCCGTTGCGCTGATGCGCGACGTCGATCGCTACTTTCTCGGCTTCGAGGTGATCGAGCACCGGATTCGCAGCCTGCGTTCCTATGGATTGGGGCGGCTCGCGATCGCGTCGCTGCCCGCGCTCGGCACCGCCTTCCTGCCGCGCGTGATTGCATCGTTCGACGCGGCGGCGCGCGATGTCCAGATTTCGCTGCAGGTGATGAGCTCCCGCGAGGTGCACGAGAAGGTGTCGGCCGGGCAGGTGGATTTCGGCTTGATGTCCGACGAGATGTCGATGGCCGGGCTCGAACACTCGGCGTTCGTCACGATGCCCGGCGTCGCGGTGATGAATGCGGCGCACCCGCTCGCCGCCAGGAGCGTGATCCGGGCCGACGATCTTTCGCAGACGGCCTTCATCGCGCTGAACCCGGAGGACAGCACGCGGCTGCGGCTCGAAACGCAGTTGCGCGGGCTCGGCGTCGTGCTGAAGCCGCTGGTCGAGACGCCGTACTCGCATACCGTGTGCGAACTCGCGCTCGCCGGGGTGGGCGTGGGCTTCGCGCATCCGCTCGTGGCGCTGGACTTCGTGTCGCGCGGGCTCGTCGTGCGGCCGTTCGATGTCGATGTCGCGTTTACGGGCGTGCTGGTGTTTCGTCCGGGCACGCCGATGTCGGAGAACGCGCGGGTGTTTCTCCAGCACATGCGGATCCAGCTGGAGGCCGATAAAAATGCGCTCGGGGCGCTGTTCGGCAGGAAAGGCAAGGCGAAGGATTCGCGGGGGGCGTAGGGTGGCGCGGGCTCCGGTGCCGTCGCGCACGCGATCGGGACGCTCGCCGGATAATGGGCGCTCCCGCATTTGCGTCGAGACGAAGGAGCATTGACATGCAATACGAGTTGACGACGTTGTCGTGTCCGCTGCTGGAGCAGGATGCCGTCTCCGCCGGCGCCCATCGATGGGTATCGGATGCGAGCGCCACGGGCCGCCTTTTTGGGGCATGGCGCTCGGAGATCGGCGAGCTGGGGCGGATCGTCGTGCTGCGCGGCTTCGCGCATCCCGACGAACTGCAGCAGGAACGCCGACGCGCGTTGATGAGCGACGGGCCGTTCAATCTCGGCGGCCGCGACGTCGGCATCACGATGGAAAGCCACACGCTGTTCCCGTTCCTGCCCGAGATCGCGCCGATGAAGCTGGGCCGCTTCTACGAGATGCGCCGCTACTGGCTCAAACCGGCGGGGCTGGCGCCGACGATCGCTGCGTGGGAGCAAGCGGTCGGTCCTGCCGAAGCCTATACGTCCCACCTCGTCGCCAATATGTACGCGATCGACGGCCCGCCGCGCATCACGCATATCTGGGGATTCGCGAGCCTCGAGGAGCGCATGGCGTTACGGGCACGCCACTACGCCGAAGGGCTGTGGCCGCCCAAGGGCGGCCCGCAGCAGATCGAGCGCGCGACTTCGACGATTTGCCTGCCAGAAGCGTGGTCGCCGCTGTGCTGAAACGCGCCGGGCGCTGTCCGGCAATGCAGGGCCGCCCGTTCGTCTCAGATGTGTAATGCCGGCCCGGCACCGGATTGCGGCGCCGGGATGCTGACGCACAGCGCGATCAGCAACGCCGCGAGCAGCATCACGACCCCGCCCGCGACGAAGACGCCGGTGATGCCGCTGAAGCTGAACATCGCACCGCCCGCGGCGGCGCCTGCCGCAATGGACGACTGCACCGACGCGACGACCATGCCGCCGGCACTTTCCGCCTGGTCGGGCACCGCGCGCGTCACCCAGTTCGACCACGCCACCGGCACGCCGCCGAACGCCATGCCCCAGAACGCGACCAGCACCGCTTGCCCGGCGACGGACGCCGGCAGCAGCACCAGCGCGAACGCCGCGATGCCGACGAGGCAGGGCATCAGCGCCAGCGTCGCGCGCAGGCTGCGCTCCATCAGGAATCCGGCGAGCAGCGTGCCGGCGAAGTTCGCGACGCCGAACCCGAGCAACATGAGCGCCAGTCCGTCCGGGCCGACGCCTGCGGTGCTTTCCAGAAACGGGCGGATATAGGTGAACAACGCGAAATGACCGGTGTGCGCGAGGACGCAACCGAGCATGCCGATGGCGACACCCGGGCTCAGCAGCACCTGCAGCACCGTTTTCAGCCGCACGGTTCCGCGCGGCGCCATCCGCGGCAGCGTGAACCACTGGAAGAGCAGCGTAACCGCGCCGACCGCCGCCGCCGCGACGAACGCACTGCGCCACCCGTACAACCCGCCCAGATAGCTGCCGAGCGGCACGGCGACGACCGTGCCGACCGCGATGCCGCTGAAGATGATCGACAGCGCGCGCGGCAGCAGCGCCGGCGGCACGAGACGCATCGCGACGGCCGCGGCCATGCTCCAGAAGCCGCCCAGCGCGATGCCCAGCAGGATCCGCATCGCCAGCAGCATCGCCAGGCTCGACGAGAGCGCCACCAGCAGGTTCGACGCGATCATCAGCGTGCTGAAACCGAGCAGCACCGTGCGCCGGTCGAATCCGCGCGTGAGGCCCGGCACCAGCAATCCGGCAAACAGCGCGACCACGGCCGTGACCGTCACCGCCTGACCGGCCAGGGCTTCCGATACGTGCAATCCGGCGGCCATCGGCGTCAGCAGGCTGGCCGGCAGGTACTCGGCCGTCAACAGCCCGAACACCCCCATCGCCAGCGAGAACACGGCCGTCCAGGCCGGCTCGGTTTTTATCGCGCCGTCACGGCCGGCGTCGGGCACAACGTTGCTCACACAATCGCTCATGACAAGACATCCCTCGGGAAATGAAATCCAGCCCGAGTCTAGGTGCGAATGTCAGGATGATCTATGATAGAAAGCCTTGAATTTTTACCCAAAACCCCGAAGATGGTCTTGCCCGATCCTTTCGCGTTGTCGTCCGATCTCATCAGCGAACTGCTGACCGGCATGCGCCTGCGGGGCGTCCAGTACCGGCGCATCGAAGCCGGGCCCGCGTTCGGTCTGGGCTTCGATACGCGGCCCGGGCACGCGTACTTCCACTTCCTTGCGGTCGGCTCCGCGGTGCTGCGCACCGACGACGGCACGTTGCACGCGTTGTCGGCCGGTAACGCCGTGTTCATGCCGAGAGGCGAAGCGCATCAACTGCTGTCCGCCGCCGGTCACCCCGTTCGCGATATCGACACGTTCGACGCAGCCCCGCTCGGCGATACGGTCAGCGCGGTGAACGCGTGCCCGAGCAAGAGCGTGACGCCAGGCTCCATCCTCTTCTCCGGCTGCATGGAGTTCGATCTCGGCGGCATGCAGGGCCTGGGCCGGTTGATGCCGGGCGTGATGGTGGTCGACGCGATGGGCAAACGCTATCCGGGGCTCATGCCGATCCTCGCGTCGATGAAGGCCGAAATCTGCTCCGGGCGCATCGGCTTCGCGGGCATCCTCGCCCGTCTCGCCGACGTGGTCGCGGCGATGCTCGTGCGCGGCTGGGTCGAATGCGGTTGCGACAACGCGTCCGGCCTGGTGGCCGCGCTGCGCGACCCCCGGCTGGCGCGGGCCATCCTGGCGCTGCATCGGCAGCCCTGTCGCGAGTGGAGCGTGTCGGAGCTGGCGGCGGAATGCCATATCTCGCGCTCCGTTTTCGCGGAGCGCTTTCAGGCCACCATCGGCATACCGCCGCTGCGTTATGCGACCGAGCTGCGGATGCGGCTGGCGAGCCAGTGGCTGACGCATGACAGGCTGCCGATCGAAACCGTGGCGCTGCGACTGGGGTATGCGTCGCAGGCCGCGTTCAGCCGCGCGTTCAAGCGCGTGATCGGCAAGCCGCCGGGGGCCAGCCGGCAGGCCGGGGTGTAGCGGGCCTGGGAGGAGGGCGTCTGCGCGCAGTCATGCGCATGTTCCGCGCCGTGATCGAAATTGCGATCGCGATCTCGATCGATCACGGGAAGTTGCTGCGAGCGACGCAGGAATGACGGCGTCATGCCACGTCGATCCGGCCGACGTGCGCACACGGGGCGGCGCGACGGCGATTCGCCGGGCCGATGCGTTCACGTCGAAGTTGCCGAACGGGTTCACAGCGGCCCAGGCGCCGACATCAGGTGCGATTGATCGATACCCCGCCATCCACCAGCAGCGCGCCGCCGGTCATGAATGACGAGGCGCCGGAAGCGAGATAGAGCACCGACTGCGCAAGCTCCTCCGGCGTGGCAATGCGTTTGAGCGCATGGAGTCCCGCCACATGCGCCATTGCTTCGGGCGTCGCGCTCATCGTGCGTCCCATCGGGGTATCGACTCCACCCGGAAGGATTGCGTTGACGCGAATGGCCTTCGGTCCAAACTCCGCGGCGAGCGACTGGGTCAGCCCGATCAATCCGGCCTTGCTGGCGGCGTACGCTGCGACGCCGGGGAAGCCGACCGTGTACCCGACGAAAGTCGAAGTAAAGATGACGCTGCCGGCGCCACGACGCAGCATCGCCGGAATCTGATGCTTCGCGCCGAGGAACGCGCTGGTGAGATTGGTGGCAATCGTTTCGCTCCAGCCCGCTTCGGATACCTGCGGCGTGGGCCCCATTTCGCCGAGCGTCCCCGCGTTGTTGAACGCGATGTCGAGGCCGCCGAAGCGGTCGACGGCCGTCTGAACGAGCGTCTGCGCATAGGCTTCGTCCCGGACGTCGCCGGCGACGCATATCGCCTTTCCGTCATGCGCGGTGATGTCGGCTACCAGGCTTTCCAGCTCGGCCTTGCGACGGGCGCCGACTACCACTGCTGCGCCCTCGCGCGCGAAAAGCAACGCGGTCGCGCGTCCAATTCCGGAACTCGCGCCGGTGACGATGGCGACCTTGCCTGCAAGCACGTTCATTGTTTTTTCTCATGTTCGGATTGACCAACTGCGAGTCTGGTCGGATATCGACGCACGAGCATTCCGTTTCTTGCTGTTAAATTCGAGCAGCCTTTTTCATGGGCGCGCCTGGAAAGTAAAACGCCGCCTCGAGTGATCTTGAGCCGGCCTTCAGGAACGAGACCGCCGCAGCTCGATCGTGTGCCAGCGATGCTGGCGAAGCATCAGGATCGGCGTACGCGGTTACTGCGATGTCCATGAGGGATTCCCCCGTCATGCCCGCATCAACGCCATTCCTGCGCCGTGGCGATGCGCGCCGCCCTTCTGCGTCGATGCTCCCCGCCCATCGCCGCCGATTATTTGCGTTTCGCGAATGGCGCGTTCGCCGGTTGTTCCATACCCGATTCGCGGCCATGCACCTATCGTTGTGGCGTCGGCTGATTGCATTCGGCACCTGAAACCCGAAACGCGGCCGGCACCTCCTCGCGATTCGCGTCGCACACATAAAAGACATCGAACCTGGCTCATGCGCAGGCGCTTCGGCGCGCGCAGGCGAACCAGCGTCCACGGAGACGGAAATGAAAGCAAACGAGTGGGATACCTCCTACGAGTGGAAGGCAGTGACACTGCTGGCGCTCGGCTTCGGGCTGGTCGGCCTCGATCGCTGGCTGATCGCGCCGCTGTTCCCTTCGATCATGAAGGACCTCAACCTGACCGCGCAGGACGTCGGCAACTGCATCGGCGTGATCGGCCTGTCGTGGGGCATCTTCGCGGCGCTGATGGGCGGCATCTCGGACAAGATCGGCCGCAGGAAGGTGCTCATCCCGGCAATCATCGCGTTCTCGTTGCTGTCGGGCTTTTCGGGGCTCGCGGGCGGCCTGCTCGGGCTGATGGCGATTCGCGGGCTGATGGGCGTCGCGGAAGGCTCGTTCTGCCCGACGAGCTTCGCCGCGACCGCCGACGCGTCGCATCCGCGGCGTCGCGGGCTGAACCTCGGCCTGCAGCAAAGCGGCTTCGCGCTGTTCGGGCTGGCGCTGTCGCCGATCATCGCCACGCAGTTGCTGGGTTTCGTGTCGTGGCGCTGGGTGTTTGCGCTCGTCGCGATTCCCGGGCTGATCCTCGGCGCGATCATGTTCTTCGTCATCCGCGAGCCGAAGCTCGAGAAGGCGGTGGCGTCGGAACACGCGCCGGCTTCGCTCGGCCATGTGCTCAAGAGCCGCAACATCATCGTCGCGATGGCCGCACTGTGCTGCGCGATGACCGGCGTATTCGTGCTCGGCGCGCTGCTGCCGCTGTACCTGACGGATTACCTGTCGCTCGGCACGCAGAAGATGGGCCTCGTCGTGTCGGCGATCGGCTTCGGCGGCTTTCTCGGGCAGTTCGGGTTGCCCGGCCTCTCCGATCTGGTCGGCCGCCGCCTCGCGAGCATCGTCGGGTTCGCGGGCACGGCCGTGATGCTCTATATCTTCCGCGGCCTCGGCCCGCAGCCGCTCGTGCTGTTCGCCGTGCTGTTCGTCGCGTCGTTCTTCACGCTCGGGCTGGTGTCGCTGCTGTCCGGCCCGGTGGCGACCGAAGCCGCGCCCATCGGGCTCGTGTCGACGTCGATCGGCGTGGTGGTCGGCGTCGGCGAGATCTTCGGCGGCGGCATCGCGCCGGCAATGGGCGGCTACGTCGCCGCACACTTTGGCATCCAGAACATTCTGTGGCTGCCGATGTGCGCGGTGTTGCTCGGCATCGTGGTCAGCATGCTGCTGAAGGAAACCGCGCCTGCCGTGCTGCAGCGCCGCGTGGCCGCGCAGCCGGAGCTGGCCGCGGGAGAGCAGCCGCGATGATCCCCGCGCGGGTGCGGCGCGGCGGCGCGAACCGGTCACGGCGCGTGCCGCGATTGACATCGATTCGGCGACACAGTGACGCTTTTCGCATGACGCAACCCGTTACCCGGTGCGGGTAGACTGCCGGTTTCGCTGTCGAAAAAGGGCGCGGTATGGACCGGTTTCTGAGCATCGAGGCATTCGTGAGGGTCGCGGAGGCGAGCAGCTTCGCCGAGGCGGCGCGGCAGCTTGGTGTGACCAGTTCCGTGGTGACGAACCGCATCCAGCAACTGGAGAAGTTCGTCAACGCGCCGCTTTTCCACCGCAGCACGCGCCATGTGCGCCTGTCCGAAGTGGGCGAGGCGTTCTATCGCGAATGCGCCGAGGTGGTGGGGCGCGTCAACGAGCTGACGGACCAGATGCGCGAGCTTCGCGCGACGCCGACCGGGCGGCTGCGCATCCAGATGCTGCCCGGTTTCGCGCTCGATCACTTCGGCGCGCCGCTGGCCGAATTCAACCGGCGCTACCCGGGCATCCAGCTCGACGTCATCGTCAATGACCGTGTCGTGGACCCTGTCGAAGAAGGGTTCGACATCGCGTTCCAGATCTTCCCGCCGATTTCCGAGTCGCTGATCGAGCGGCGGCTGTTCACGGTCCGCCGGCTCTTTTGCGCATCGCCTGCTTACCTCGAAGCGCATGCTGCGCCACAACATCCACGCGAATTGCTGCAGCACACGACGGCGCTGTATTCCGGCTATCCGTCGCGCAACCGCTGGACGATGACGCGCGACGACGAGGTCGTCGAAATGGAGTTGCCGGGCATGATCCGCTCGAACTCCGTTCACCTGCTGCGCGAGTACGCGCTGACCGGCGGCGGCGTCGTTTGCCTGCCGACGCTGGTCGCGAGCGACGCGCTCGTCGCGGGCCGGCTGGTGCCGATCCTGACCGACTACCAGCTCGCGCCGCTGAGCTTTGCCGCCGTTTATCCCGCAACGCAGCGACAGGCGCTGAAGGTGAAGGCGCTGGTGGAATTCCTCGTGGAATACATCGGCGACGAATCCCCGTGGGACCTGCCTTTGCTCGCGCGCGGCTGGGTGCGTTGAACCGGCCGACGAGCCGGCCGATTATTCGCGAAACGCAAATGCCGTAGTCGCCGTCCGGCGCCTTGTTGCGGGTGTTCGTTGCCCCTAGAGTTGAATCCAACAAGCGGTTCAACTCAGGAGACAGCAATGACCGACACGGCATATCACACAGTCTTTGGTTCGCTCGACAACTACCAGAAGGGCGAGATCGAAATCACCAGCGGCAGCGCGCAGCACTACGCGTTCTCGAACGTCTTCGAGGTCGCATCGAAATCGGCGCCCTACGAAAAGGTCGTCGCCGGCAAGAATCTCGAGTACGTGATCGAAGTGTTGAGGACCGAGGGCCAGTCGCCCTGGTTCGCGTGCGCGCATGACGAGTTCGCGATCCAGATGGACGGCGAAGTCCGGATCGAATTCATCAAGCTGAACAACCCGC
Source organism: Burkholderia stabilis (assembly GCF_001742165.1). Taxonomy (NCBI): domain Bacteria; kingdom Pseudomonadati; phylum Pseudomonadota; class Betaproteobacteria; order Burkholderiales; family Burkholderiaceae; genus Burkholderia; species Burkholderia stabilis. Next base: position 2,681,510 of record NZ_CP016443.1, read on the forward strand.
CGACGTCGGGACACGGCACCGTGAGCGCCGGCACGCAGCCGGCCGGCCGCAAGATGGGTCACGTCGTCCTGCGCAAGGGACACCAGGCGCTGCTCCCGGCCGGCTGCGCGTACCGCTTCACCGCAAGCAAGCCGGGCGTCGCGCTCGTGCAGACCATGATCGGCGAGCTGTCCGTCGAGAAGTGGGCCGACATCTGCCTGCACTGATCCCCCCGACCGCCCCCATTCGAATATCCAGGAGACACGTTATGGCCACCCTCGACACCCTCGATTCATCCGCCGGCTTTGCCGCCGATCTGGTGCAAGCCACGGAAGCCGATGCCGTCACCGGCTACCGCCGCTTCCAGCTCGGCGCATTCGCGTTCCAGCGCGACGAATACTTCGTGAAGATCAGCTGGCCGGCGAAAGGCCAGACGCGCACGCACGCCGTGCCGGCGGACGCGTTCCTGCGCGCGATGATGCGCGACGTGGCGTGGGGCTTCTTCTACGGCTGGGTGAATTTCGATCACGTGTTCGGCACGCGCAATCACTACGGCAAGGTGGACATGTACGCGGGCACCTTCAACGGCATCCTGAAAGACGCCGGCGTCGACTACACCGAGACCTTCGAAACGCCCACCATCATGGCGACCTTCAAGGCGATGCTGCACGACTGGACCAACGAAGGCTTCGATCCGTTCGCGGCGCCCGAGGAAACCGGCACCGCATTCGGGCGCAAGCATGGCGAAAACGGTTCGGCGATCGAGCGCACGCGCATCGCGACGCGCCGCATGCCGGGCCTCGAAGGCGACTCGCCGCTGCGCGACGAACTGCCGGTCAACCGCGCGTTTCTCGACGTCGTGCAGGACGAGCCGGAAGTGCACGCCGAGCCGGGTTTCGAGGGCGAGCTTCACGCGTTCAACCTGTTCAAGTACTTGTCCCGCTCGGACGTGACGTGGAATCCGTCGGTCACGTCGGTGTGCGGGCGCAGCCTGTTCTGCCCGACCACCGAGGAATTCATCCTGCCGGTTTTCCACGGCAACGACCGCGTCGAATGGTTCCTGCAACTGTCCGACGAAATCGTGTGGGACATCGGCGACAAGAACACCGGCGCGCCGCGCGCACGCGTCACGATGCGCGCGGGCGACATCTGCGCGATGCCGGCCGACATCCGGCATCAGGGTTACTCCACGAAGCGCTCGATGCTGCTGGTCTGGGAAAACGCGACGCCCAACCTGCCGCAGCGATACGAGAGCGGCGAACTGGCGCCGTACCCGATCGCGTTCTGAGCAGCGCTTTTGCTTCCGCACTACACCGAGGACGATTCATGCAAACCCAACTCTTCATCGACGGGCGCTTCGTTGACGCCGTCGACCGCGGCACCATCGACGTGCTGAACCCGCACGACGGCTCCGTGATCACGAAGATCGCGGCCGCCACCGCAGCGGACGTCGACCTGGCCGTTGAAGCCGCGACCCGCGCGTTCCCCAAATGGTCGGCGCTGCCGGCCGCCGAGCGCGGCCGGCTGCTGCTGCGCCTGGCCGACGCGATCGAGGCCAACGCGGACGAGCTGGCGCAGCTCGAATCGCTCGACACCGGCCACCCGATTCGCGATTCGCGCTCGCTCGACGTGCCGCGCACGGCGGCGTGCTTCCGCTACTTCGGCGGGATGGCCGACAAGCTCCAGGGCTCGGTGATTCCCGTCGAAACCGGCTTCCTGAACTACGTGCAACGCGCGCCGATCGGCGTCGTCGGCCAGATCGTGCCGTGGAATTTTCCGCTGATGTTCACGAGCTGGAAGATGGGCCCCGCGCTGGCCGCCGGCAACACGGTGGTACTCAAGCCGTCGGAGATCACGCCGCTGTCGACGCTGCGCATCGTCGAGCTGATGGCCGAAGTCGGGTTTCCGGCGGGCGTCGTCAACATCGTCCCCGGCTACGGACATACGGCGGGCCAGCGGCTCGCCGAACACCCGGGCGTCGGCAAGATCGCGTTCACGGGATCGACGGCGACCGGCCGCCGGATCGTCGAAGCGTCGCAGGGCAACCTGAAGCGCGTGCAACTGGAGCTGGGCGGCAAGGGTGCCAACATCGTGTTCGACGATGCGAACCTCGACGCGGCCATCAACGGCGCCGCCTGGGCGATCTTTCACAACCAGGGGCAGGCGTGCATCGCGGGCTCGCGTCTCGTGCTGCACGAGCGCATCGCGGACGCGTTCCTCGAGCGGTTCGTCGCGCTCGCGTCGTCGATACGGATCGGCAACCCGCTCGACGCCGATACCGAGATGGGCCCGCTGACGTCGAAGCAACACCTCGATCGTGTGCTGTCGTTCGTCGACGTCGCGCGCGAGCAGGGCGGCCGTGTTCTCACGGGCGGCAGCGCGCCGCAGGATCCGGCGCTCGCCAATGGCTACTACGTGCGCCCGACGATCATCGAAGCGAAGAGCGCGAACGATCGCGTGGCGCAGGAGGAAGTGTTCGGCCCGTTCGTCACGGTGCTGCGCTTCGGCAGCGACGACGAGGCGCTGGCCATCGCCAACGCAACGGAATACGGGCTCGGCAGCGGCCTGTGGACGAACGACCTGTCGCGCGCGCACAGGATGGCGTCGCAGATCAACGCCGGCATGTGCTGGATCAACTGCTACAAGCGCGTCAATCCGGGCAGCCCGTTCGGCGGCGTGGGCAAGTCGGGCTACGGCCGCGAGATGGGCTTCGAAGCGATGCACGACTACACGGAAGCGCGGTCGGTGTGGGTCAACGTCGACGGCAACGTGCCGCCGCACTTCAAGCGCTGAGGCCGTCATGGAGCGCTTCGTCTATCAGGGCACGCCTTCGCGCGTGGTGTTCGAATGGGATGCGCTCGCCAGGCTGCCCGACGAGTTGTCGACGCTCGGCGCGCACCGCGCGCTCATCCTGTGCACGCCTGAGCAGCGGCCGCTCGCCGAGCGCGTGGCGGTGGTGCTGGGCGAGCGTGCCGCCGGCGTGTGCGCGCAGGCGGTCATGCACGTGCCGGTCGAAGTCGCGCGCGCCGCGCGCGAGATGGCTGGCGAGCTGGGCGCGGACTGTTGCATCGCGATCGGCGGCGGGTCGACGATCGGCCTGGGCAAGGCGATCGCGCTCGAATCGTCGCTGCCGATCCTCGCCGTGCCGACGACGTATGCCGGCTCGGAGATGACGCCGATCTACGGGCTCACGGAAGGCCGCCTGAAGCGCACCGGGCGCGATGCGCGCGTGCTGCCGCGTACCGTGCTGTACGACCCGTCGTTGACGTTGTCGCTGCCGCCGGGCATTTCGGCGGCATCCGGCGTCAATGCGATGGCGCACGCGGTCGAGGCGCTTTATGCGGAAGACGCGAACCCGGTGATCAGCCTGATGGCGGAAGAATCGATTCGCGCGCTCGGCGAAGCATTGCCGGTCGTGGTGCGCGATCCGGAAGACCGCGCGATGCGCAGCCGCGCGTTGTATGGCGCATGGCTCGCGGGGACCTGCCTCGGCGCGGTCGGCATGGCGCTGCATCACAAGCTGTGTCACACGCTCGGGGGCACCTTCAACCTGCCGCACGCGCAGACGCACGCGGCGATGTTGCCGCATACCGCGCATTACAACCACGCGGCGGCGCCCGACGCGTTGCGTCGTGTCGCGCGGGCGCTGGGCGGGAACGACGCGGCCGAAGCCGGCCCGCTGTTGTTCAAGCTGAACGCGCAACTCGGCATCGCGCCGGCGCTCGCCGATATCGGCATGCTGGAGGATGGCCTCGACGAAGCGGCCGACATTGCTTGCCGGAACCCGTATGCGAATCCGCGGCCGATCGAACGCGCGGCGATTCGCACGTTGCTCCAGCACGCGTGGGAAGGGCGCGCGCCGCATTGAGCGGACGAAAGCGCAAAGGGAGACAAACGTGACGAATGACCGGATCGGCCTGAACGGCGCGTACCGTGATGCGCAGTGCGACTTCGTCCTCGATTGGAGCTGATCGCCATGGCTCGATTTTTTGCGGTGTTTGCGACCGATCAGCCGGGTATGCGTGAAGTGCGCGACCGCGTGCGTCCGCTGCATCGGACTTACCTGCGCACAGCCGCACAGCACGGCGTGTACGTTCGGCTCGGCGGCCCGACGCTGGACCCGCAGGATGACGCGATGAACGGAACCCTGCTCGTCGTGGAGGCGGACGACATCGACGCCGTGATGCATTTCGTCGGCAACGACCCGTATGTGAAGGAAGGGTTGTTCTCGCGCGTGGAAGTGCGCCCCTGGGACTGGAGCCTGGGCAACCCCGAGCGGAGAGTGTGAGTCATGGACGCACGACAACTCTGCCGGTTTTCCGAGGTGCCTGACGGCGGCGCGCGGGTCGTCGACGAAGCGTGTATCGGGCGGCCCGTGATCGTCGTGCGGCGCGGCGAGCAGGTGTGGGCGTACGTGAACCGTTGCCCGCACTTTTCGGTGCCGCTCGATTTCGAGCCGGGCAGTGTGTCCTGCTATCGGTCGCAGGTGTTGATGTGTGCGCATCACAGCGCGCTGTTCCGGTTCGACGACGGTGTGTGTATCGATGGACCTTGCTCGGGCTCGGCGCTGGAAGCCGTGGCGGTCGAGGTGGATTCCACGGCGTGGATCGTCTGTCGGAGTGCCTGATTCGAGCGTTGCAGTCGCGAGCGGTTGAATCAAGGCGATTGCGATCGGGCGATCCGCATGATGCCGTTCATCGTCTTGAATCAGTAGACCAAATTATGTTTTCGGCGTTGCTTTGTTCGCCTGGATGAAAGCGATCCGGGAAAGTCACGCCGCAGTTCCAGGAAGCATTGAACGAACACCCGTCGCATCGCGGGTGGTGGATTCGTATTTTCTAAAAAAGACGGAGACAAAATGAAACTGAGGTTTGGAGCAGTTGCGATTCTTGCCGTGGCGCATGGTGCATGGGCGCAGAGCAGTGTGACGATGTTCGGGTTGATCGATTCGGGCGTCTCGTATGTCAGCAACGAGGGCGGAGGGAAGAACGTCAAATTCGACGACGGCATCTATGCGCCCAACCTCTTCGGCTTTCGCGGCACGGAAGATCTCGGCGGCGGATATCGCGCCACGTTCGCGCTCGTGAACCAGTTCTCGATGGCGAACGGCGCCATCGTCGGGTCCGGGATTTTCGGGCGCAATGCGTATGTGGGCCTCGAGAGCGACCGGTTCGGCAGCGTCACGCTCGGGAATCAGTACGACTTCATGGTGGATTCGCTGTTTTCCCGAGGAAACGCGATCGGGCGAGACATCTCGGGGCTGTACGGGTTCAGGAACGGCCCGTTCCAGCGTCTCGCGCTGCCGGACAATCCGACCGGTGCGTTCGATTGGGACCGCACTGCGGGCAGCAAGCCGATCGCGAATTCCGTGAAATACAGTTCGCCGACGGTGGCGGGTTTTTCCGGTGGCGTGATGTATGCGTTTGGCGGGGTGGCGGGCTCGGTCGGTGCGGACAATGCCGTCAGCGCCGGGGTGAACTATGAGGTGGGTGCGTTTGGTGTGGGCGCGGCTTATACGAACGAGAAGTACGGGCCGGCGCCTGGCGCGCCGTCGACGAGCGTGCGCAACTGGGGTGTCGGGATGCATTACGACTTCGGTGTCGTGAAGGCGACTGCGCTGGTGACGACCGTTCGAAATTCGTTCAACGGCGCGGGCGTGTGGATGGCCGAAGGCGGTGGCGTGTGGCGGGTCAGGCCGGATGTCGTGCTGGGCGCGAAATACATGTACATGAAGGGTAACGAGGCCTTGAACGACAACCATGCGCATCAGGTCAGCGTCGCGCTTCAGTACCTGTTGTCGAAGCGGACGATGGTTTATGTGTCAGCGGATTATCAGCGGGCGAACAACGGCGCGAATGCGCAGGTGAATGGCGTGCTGGATGCGAACGGGGCGTCGAGTTCGGCGAGTCAGGCGGTGGCGAGGGTGGGGGTGCATACGGTGTTTTGAGGGGGGCTGGGCGGGACGACGTTTGCCGTACTGCATCGGCGTGCGCGAAGTTGCGTTTCCAGATCGATCAGTCTCGCGGAAAACGAACGCACCAAAAGAAAACGGGCCGGCTGGCCCGTTTTCCATTTGTGACGCATTGGCGGTTGCCATGCGTGCTTACGCGGGGTTCATGGCGGCACCGCCGTGAGTGCCGAAGTAGTTCTTGACCACCCGTTTCGGCAAGGCCGTCCGGGTCAGTTCCGGCAGGTTGTGCAGGAGGGGTAAATCGCCGCCGCTCGCGCGCAGCGTGACACCGCCCTGAGCGAAACAGGCGACGACATCCTGCGTCGTGCCCCGTTCCATGATTTCGGTAATGCGGTTGACGTTCCCGCGCAGTTTGATGCCTTCTGCGATGCCAAGCTTGGACATGGTTGGTTGTCTCTCTTTCTAAAAAAGTTCGTCACGACATGTGACCTGAGCGACTTTAGACGGGGATTTGTGGTCGGGCCAGGTATGATAAATTGATATCATGGTTGATAAACTCAAAGAGCCCGTCGAGCCGTTGTTCGCTCGCATTCCGGCAAGTCTCAAGAGGCGTCTGGTTGCTTCTGCGAAAGCGCAGGGGACGGGCATCGGGCAGGAACTCACGCGTCTTCTCGAGGAACGCCTTGATTCGGGGTTGTCGGCCGCGCTGCGGCGCAAGGTTGACGACATCAGGCGGGATCAGAGTGTCCAGCGAGCGAGATGGTTGGAAAATCTTCAGGATTTCCTGGAGGTGCAGTTGCTCGCATGTGTCAAAGCGGCGCAAAGCGGCGATGTCGAGGCGCTCGTCAAGCTTGGCAATGACGTTCGAGTGGCTCGGCGGAATCGCCGACAGGGCCTCACGCGGAATCAGTCTCGAATCGAAGCGGGGCATCGCGAGGCGTTGCTGGACCAGGCAGCGGAGGACCAAGCAGCGAGAAACCGGCGAAATTTCGTGTTTGACGCCGGCAAGCTCATTGAGGACTTTCAACTGCCTCCCGAGGAGCGCACGCGGAGAAATCTGATTGAGCTGCTGGAAAAGATGCCGGCCGGGACGAAAAAGAAACTGGCTTTGGAGCTTGGGTGGAAGTCAATGTCCCGGGTGAGCCACATCCTTACCCCGAAAGGGCAGAAAGGGCATCGGCCGATTTCCAAGGGGCTTGCAAAGAAAATTGCGGATATTCTCGAAATCGATGTGGGTGTGCTGAGCGGGGTAGAACCCGATCGCAGCGTCGCGGAAATGATCCATCTCGCTGACAAGTTGGAGAATCTTTCCGACGACATCAAGAAAAGGGCCCCGTTCCAAGTAAAGCGACGTCGATGAATACGACTGGCGATCCATCTGCATGCTGTCCGCAGGAAATGAATGCGTCCCCGGCAAGGCATTTTCGGCGGCGAAATCGTAGCCAGGCTTTGCGCCAGGCAGGATTCCAGTTGACCGAGACCGCGCCATCGTCCGGGTGATGAGGTACTCGGATTCATGACCCGGCGAACGGGCTGCGCAATCAACGCGTGCAGCACTTTCAGAAGGTCGCGTCGCTTTCGCTGCTTTTGACAGTCCGGTTGAAAATAGCTGAGCGGCTTGCTCGAACGCGCTGTCTCAAGGCGCGCAAGGTCCAGAATACGCAGAGACCTGTTTGTGCGCAGTTCAATCAGCGCAATGTCATTCCCGATCCCGGGCCGCATCGGTGAATATCAAGCGGCAGATGCGTTGCCGATCATTCCACTCCACTCTATAGTGCTCGTCGTTGATCGATCTGCAAGCAAATCAGGAGTTCGCCGTGTTGCACCGGAAATCCAAATTGGGTCGCTCGAACTTCGCGTGCATCGTCGCCTTGACGGCGCTGCTGGCGACAGTCGCGCCGCACGCAGAAGCGGAGGCGCTCGACGGCACGACGCGCATCGCGTCGGCTGTCGATCACGACACGTCACCGGCGCGACCGATTGTCGGCGACGACCCGGTTGCCATCCGGGATGCGTTGAAGAAGCTGCACATCAGCCCTCTCTCACCTTCGTTGCGCGACCGGGTTCGTGGCGCGGTTTCCGGCGCGGCCGGCCGGCATGAACCGAATCCCGACCTGGCGGCCGTCGATCTGGATCGTGACGTGACGTTCGTGGTGCCGGTGCGGTACGGGGTGAGGTACCGGTCACATCGGCACCTGCTGACGCTGGATGTCGACCTGTTCGACGCGGAGCGCGACGACCGGACGAGCATCCTGCTCAGCAAGGTTACGACGGGCCCACGAGGGCGCGGGCTCGTGATTGCACCCGAAGCGAAGGCAAAAGGGTACATCCAGCAGGTCGACATCATCGAACTCGATTCCGGGCAAGGCAAAAAGACCACGGTTCGTAGCCGCATGCGGCTTTCGCCTGCCGAGTACGCCCGAACGAAAGGCGATTTCGCACTCGTTTTTTCCGGACGCCTGGTTCGGCCTTACCTGACCGAACAAACCGAACATGCCGATCCGAGTATCGACGAGCCGACGGACATTACGACGAGAACCTCCACGTTGCACATGGATCTCCATGGCATCTCGCTGGTGAGTCCGTCGAGCGGCGTCGTGGTGTCGAAGAAACTGGGTTTGTCGAAGTAGCGGGTTTCGGCGAGCGGTTTATGCAGGCGCGTGGTGAGCCTGTTGTTCAACCGCCTCGCCCATAAAAGCGCGGACAGGTTCGGTGCGACCGCTACAGCCGCTGCCGTTGAGTTGCCGGCAAGGGCCGGATCGGTGAAGCATCCGACTGAAAAGCTGCTTTCCTGCGGCGTCTTGCTCGACGCCTGCTTTTCGGTATAATGGACCAACGTTCGAGATGTCGAACGTGAGAAATCAAGCATCCAGAGTCGGGTTATCCGACGCCAACCTGCCCTCCCGGGCAAGGTGGACGCCTTTGAGGCGATGCGGCCGATTGACGGCAACGAAACGGGAGCAGCATGGCTGGCACCGGTTCGATCACCAATCATCCGGAGCAACCATGAGCCAAGTTTCCTCCGCTTCCCGCCCGACCGTCTGTGAAGACTGGTCGCAGTTCCTTCCCGGTTTCACGTTGACGCATACCGTTCATCTCGTATCGAGACGGAATCCGGGCATCGTCTCGACCGCGGCGGCCGTACTCGAAGGCGAAACGGCGACGGTCGATCGATGGGCCATTACCCGCTGTGGCGACGTTCTCGAGCAAAAGATCGTGCTCGGCGAAATGACGGAAGGGCAAGCGGTGCGGCTGCGCGAACGGCTTGCCGCGCTGGATGGGGTACTGCGCACGAAGGTGGAGCATCATTTCGTGCGGAGTGGATCAGTTGCGTCCGAGAAGGCGCGGGGGAGCGGTTGTTAGGCGATGGCAGCGCGACGTGCCGCCGCTGAGCTCGTGAATGTTTCTCACGGCCTCTGAATACCCGGCCATGATTACGTGTGTCCCCGGACGTGGAGACTTCACTCCACCGTCACCGACTTCGCGAGATTCCGCGGCTTGTCGATATCCGTCCCCCGCGCGAGCGCCGCGTGATACGCGAGCAACTGCATCGGCACCGTATGCAGGATCGGCGAAAGCGGCCCGTAGTATTCATTGAGCCGAATCACCTCGATCCCTTCACTCGGCACCAACCCGCAATCCACGTCCGCGAATACAAAAAGCCGTCCATTCCGCGCGCTGACCTCATGCATGTTCGACCTGAGCTTTTCGAGCAGCATGTCATTCGGCGCCACCGCAATCACCGGCATCTCGTTGCTGACCAACGCAAGCGGCCCGTGCTTAAGCTCCCCCGCCGGATAAGCCTCCGCGTGAATATAGGAAATCTCCTTCATCTTCAGCGCGCCTTCGAGCGCGATCGGGTAATGCATTCCTCGCCCGAGAAACAGCATGTTGTCGCGTCGCGCGAGCAGTTCCGACCACGCCATGATTTGCGGCTCCAGCGCGAGCACCTTCGACATCGCATCGGGAAGATGCCGCAGCGCCCGCAAGTGTTCCTTCTCCTCGTCGTCGCTCAATCGCCCGCGCACCTGCGCAAGCGATAGCGTGAGCAAGAACAACGCAACGAGCTGCGTTGTGAACGCCTTCGTCGAAGCCACCCCGATCTCGATCCCCGCACGCGTGACGAACTGCAGCGCGCACTCGCGCATCAACGCGCTCGTCGCGACGTTGCAGATCGCGAGCGTATGCATCATCCCGCTCTGCTTCGCGACATGCACGGCGCCGAGCACGTCGGCCGTCTCGCCGCTCTGCGACACCGCGACGACGAGCGTGCGCGGATTCGGCACGCTGTCGCGATAACGAAACTCGCTGGCAATTTCCACGCTCGCCGGCAGCTTCGCGATGCTCTCGATCCAGTACTTCGCGGTCAGCGCCGCGTGATAGCTGCCGCCGCACGCGAGCAGCAGCACCGAATCGACTTCGTTGAATACGCGCCACGCACCGTCGCCGAACAGCTCGGGCATGATCGACCCGACGTCGAGCAGCGTATCGGCCACCGCCTGCGGCTGCTCGAAGATCTCCTTCTGCATGTAGTAGCGGTACGACCCGAGATCGGCCGCGCCGCTATGCGCGGCGACCCGCTGCACCGCGCGCTCGACGCGCTGGCCGGCCGCATCGACGATCCAGTAGCGATGCAGCTGGATATCGGCGACGTCGCCGTTCTCCAGATACGCGATGCGATCGGTGATGCCGGACAGCGCAATCGCATCCGACGCGAGGAAATTCTCGCCTTCGCCAGCACCGATCACGAGCGGCATCCCGTCGCGCGCGCCGACGATCCGGTGCGGCTCGTCGCGGCACATCACTGCGATCGCGTAGCTGCCGCGCAGCCGCGCGACCGCGCGCCGGACCGCATCGAACAGGTCGCCGTCGTACAGGTGGTCGATCAGGTGCGCGATCGCCTCGCTGTCGGTCTGGCTCGCGAACACGTAGCCGTGGGCCTGCAATTCCGCGCGCAACGCGTCGCAGTTCTCGATGATCCCGTTGTGCGACAGCGCGATGCGCGCATTGGCGTCGCTCGGCGAGAAGTGCGGATGCGCGTTGAGCGTGACGGGCGCGCCATGTGTGGCCCAGCGCGTATGCGCGATGCCGGTGTAGCCCGACAGCGCATGCTCGGCGATCTCGCGCTGCAGGTTCGCGACGCGATCGACGCTGCGGGCGCGTGCCAGCGCACGGTCGCGGTAGACCACGACGCCGCACGAATCGTAGCCGCGGTATTCGAGCCGCTTCAGGCCGTCAACGAGGTTCGGCAGGATGTCCCGCTGGGCGACCGCCCCGACAATTCCACACATATCGCGCTCCGTAAATGTCCTGTCTGGACCAGTGAGAGCGATGGTAGAGGCGAGTGAATGGAATTAAATTTCAAAATACATTGAAAAATGAAACGAGCGGCGGATGCTCTATGATGTTGAAATTAAATTTCACATCCTGACCGGAAGGAGCCGCCGATGGCCGGCATCACCCTCGACGATCTCGACCTGCGCATCCTCGCGATCCTGCAGGACGACGCGTCGGTGTCGAACCTGCAACTGGCCGAGCGCGCGCTGTCGTCGCCGCCCACCTGCATGCGCCGCGTGCGGCGGCTGACCGAAGCGGGCGTGATCCGCCGGCAGGTCGCGATACTCGATCCGGTCGCGATCGGCACGGCCGTCACTGCGTTGATCGAGATCAGCCTCGACCGCCAGACGGCTGAAGACTACGACGCGTTCGAAGCGTACGTATGCGCGGAGCCGGCCGTCACGCAGTGCTATCGCGTGTCGCCGGGCCCTGATTTCGTGGTGGTGGCCGATCTGGCCGACGTCGCCGAATACGACGAATTCGCGCGGCGGCTGTTCACCGGTGCATCGAACGTCCGCAACGTGCGGACGTTCTTCTCGACGCATCGCGCGAAGTTCGAGGCGAACGCGCGCGTCACGCATGCGATGCGCAAGCGCGCGTGACGCGCGGCCGTCAGGCGGCGGCTTCGGCGTCGGCCAGTTGCAACGGCTTGCCGTACCCGAAGCAATGCGCCGGTTCGGGAAACACGCGTTGCCGCACGTCGTGCGCGTACTGGCGAATCGCTTCGCGCATCACCGCGTTCGCGTCGGCGTAACGCTTCACGAAGCGCGGCGTGTACGCATCGAAGGCGCCGATCATGTCCTCGGTCACGAGCACTTGCCCGTCGCAGGCGGGCGATGCGCCGATGCCGATCGTCGGGATCGACAGCGTTTCCGTCAGGTGCCGCGCGAGCGCTTCGGCTGTGCCCTCGATGACGACGCTGAACGCGCCGGCCCGCTCGGCCGCGCACGCGGCGTCGAACACCTGTGCGGCCGAGCGCGGGTCCATGCCCTGTGCACGGAAGCCGCCCGTCGCGTTGGCCTGCTGCGGCATGAGGCCGACATGCGCCATCACCGGAATGCCGCGATCGGTCAGGAAGCGGATCGTGTCGGCCATCTCGCTGCCGCCTTCGAGCTTCACGGCCTGCGCGCCCGTTTCGGCAAGCAGCCGCGCGGCGGAGCGATACGCCTGCGCAGGCGATTCCTGGTACGTCGAGAACGGCAGGTCGACGACGACGCACGCCTGCGCGGCGCCGCGTACGACGGCCGCGCCGTGTGCAATCATCATGTCGAGCGTGACGCGCAGCGTATCGGGCATGCCGTACAGCACCATGCCGACGGAATCGCCGACGATGATCACGTCGGCCACGTCGTCGACCAGCTTCGCCATCGGCGCGGAATAGGCGGTCAGCGACACGAGGCTGCCGATGCCTTTCGTCGCGCGGATCGCGGTGACGGTCTTGCGGGTGGTGCGGGTATGTGCGCTCATGAACGGAAGCCGTGTAAAAGAAGAGCCGTCACGGTAGCATCGCGTTCGTTGATGCAATGACCCTCGGAGGACGTCTTATGTTGCTGGCGGGACAATCGGGTGACCCTTGGGCGGTGCCGCCGATGGCGCGCCTGCCGAGGCCGCTGTTCGTGCGCGCGTTCGAGATTCCCGGCAACGCGTGCGTCGACGCGCACAGTCATCCGTGGGCGCAGCTGATGTATGCGACGAGCGGCGTGCTGGAGGTATCGACGCCGTCGGGCCGGCACCTGCTGCCGCCGCACTACGCGATGTGGATTCCGCCGCATATGCCGCACGCGGTGTCGACGCGCGATTGCGTCGCGTTCCACAGCCTGTATCTCGACGATGCGATCGCGCGCGACGATGCGAACGACGATTGCACGATCCTCTGCATGACGCCGCTGCTGCGCGAACTGGTGATCGCGACTGCCGAGTTGCCGGTGAACTACGACGAGACGGGGCCGGACGGCGCGCTCGTGTGCCTGATCGCCGACCGGATCGCGCGCATGCGGCCCGCGCCGCTGACGGTGCCGCTGCCGCGCGATCCGCGCCTGCTGAAAATCGCGCGTGCGTTGCATGCGTATCCGGGCGATCCGCGCAGTCTCGACGAATGGGGGCATCAGGTCGGCGCGACGCGGCGCACGTTGTCGCGGCTGTTCCGGCAGGACACGGGGCTGTCCTTCACCGAGTGGCGGCAGGCCGTGCGGCTGCTCGCGTCGCTGCCGCTGCTCGATGCGGGCGAGCCGATCGGTGCGGTGGCCGCGCAACTGGGCTACGACTCGACGTCGTCGTTCATCGCGCTGTTCCAGGCGAAATTCAACGTGACGCCCGGCGCGTATGCGAAGCGTGAAGCGCGCCGCCCGGCATTGACTGCATAGCGCGGCAACGCAGGCCGAACGGCCTTACTTAGAACGCAAGCGCCTGCTGTACCGGATGACGCGCATCGCGCGCGAACCCGGCGCCTTCGAGCGACAGCAGCGCGCGTTTCCGGTCGATGCCGCCCGCATAGCCGGTGAGGCTGCCCGATGCGCCGACTACGCGATGGCACGGCACCATGATCGATACCGGGTTGCGGCCGACCGCGCCGCCCACGGCGCGCGCGGCGCTCATCGGCAAGCCGACGCGTGCGGTGATGTCGCCGTACGACACGAGCTCGCCGAACGGAATCGCCAGCAGTTCCTTCCATACGCTCCGTTGAAACGCCGTGCCGCGCAGATGAATCGGCACGGAGAACGTTTCGCGCGTGCCGGTGAAATATTCCGCGACTTCTTCGGCGATCTTGCGTGCGAGCGGCGACGCGACGTGCGCGTCCGCCGCCGGCATGAGCGCGAGCGACGGAAAGTATTTCTGGCCGACGAAGTACAGGCCCGTCAGCGCATCGTCCTCGATACGCACGGCGATGTCGCCCAGCGGGCTCGGAATCAGGTGAGCGGGAGTCATTGCAATACTTCTCCATGAAGGCGCCATACGTGCAGTGCGGCATACGCGCGCCACGGCGCCCAGCGCGCCGCGTGCGGCGTGGATGATGGCATGTGCGCTCGGTCGGCGCGCGCGGGAAGCAGCGCGTCGTCGGCCGGGAACGCGTTCGGCCAGGCCATCGCGCGCATCGCGACGTACTGCACCGCGCGTTCGTCGAAGCCGCGCATCGCGCGCAGCACGGCGAGCGTCGCGTCGAGCGGCGCCATCGGTTCGAGCGCGAGCGCGCCGTCGGCGACCGCGCGTGCGAGCGACACGATCGCCTGCGCCGCTTCGTGCGTGAACCCGATCGCTTCCAGTGCCGCCGGCGGCACGGCAGCCAGCGTCGCGGCGGAAGGCAGCGCGTGCGTCAGTCCCGGCGGCGCGCTTTCCAGCGACGTACCGAAACGTTCGGCGACGCGCGCGAGCATCGCACCCGCCTGCACGGCTTCGAGTCGTTCGCCCGCGATCGCGCGGATCGCCATCTCGAGGCCGTCGAACGCGCCGGGCACGCGCAGGCCGGGCGAGCCGTCCGCGAGTTCGCCGAGATGCGCGTCGATCACGTCGGGGCGGCTGTCGAGATCGAACAGCCGCCGCACGCGCGCGAGCACGGCTGGTACGACCGGCGTCAGCGCGGGCGACACGGTGACGGCCAGCGCGAACCGCTGCGGCACGTGCGCGACCGACAACCAGCCCGTCACGCGGCCGGCGCCGTGATTGTTTCTGCCCGGCAATTCGACGACGCGTGCGTAGCCCTGCGCGTCGATCCGCTCGACGCCGTCGATCTGCCGCTGCGCGAGAAAGCGCATCAGGTCGGCCCACGCGAACGGCGGCCGGTACGGCAGCGGAAACGTCATGTCGCCGTTGGCGGATGCGCCGGCGCCTTTGCGCAGCCGCAGCGGATTGAGGCCGTAGCGTTGCCGGAACAGATCGTTGAAGCGCCGCACGCTGCCGAACCCGGCCGTCGATGCGACGACGGCCACCGGCAACGCGGTGTCGGTCAGCAGCCGCTTGGCCATCAGCAGGCGGTGCGTCTGCGCGAATTCGACCGGCGACACGCCGAACTGCGCGGCGAAGATCCGGCGCAGATGGCGCTCGGTCACGCCGACCCGCTGCGCGAGCGCGTCGACTGAATGCTCGTTCAGGAAATCGTTCTCGATCAGCGCGGCGGCCGCGTCCGCGAGATTGCCGGACAGGTCGAGCAGCCCGTGGCCGGGCGCAAGCTCGGGGCGGCAACGCATGCACGGCCGAAAGCCCGCTTTCTCGGCGGCCGCGGCGGTCGGGTAATAGCTGCAGTTGCCCGCTTTCGGCGGCTTCACCGGGCATACGGGGCGGCAATACACGCCGGTCGTCGCGACACCGACGAAGAACCAGCCGTCGAAGCGGCGGTTCCGCGAAAGCAGGGCGTCGTAGCAGGTGTCGGGATCGAGGCGCATGAAACGACTGTAAACCATCCCCGCGATCGATTCTGGCTGGAATCGGACATGTGTATCGGTGGCCGCGCGCCCGCCCGCACGTTGGAAAATCCGGGAAAAACGGTTAATGCCAGGCTGCGAAACAGTCGTCTCTTTTGCCGCGATGAATTTGAGATGACTCATCGAAATCCCGGACTGACAGGGCGCCGTCAGCCGCCTTATCCTTTGAAAAACGTTTTCCAAATTAGTTGGCGATCGGCCGGGATGCGACAACGCGCCTGCTGCCCGCCCCGGCGCCGGTCGCCGGTCAACGAACATCGTGCGGCGCGACGGGCGCGGCCGCGCATCGGAGACATTCATGCAATCTGCCGTCGTCGGCGCCGTGCGCGCTGCCGCCAGCCGCTACCGCTGGACCGTCTGTGCGCTGCTGTTTTTCGCGACCGTCATCAACTACATGGACCGGCAGATCCTCGGCC
Organism: Burkholderia stabilis; assembly: GCF_001742165.1. Taxonomy (NCBI): domain Bacteria; kingdom Pseudomonadati; phylum Pseudomonadota; class Betaproteobacteria; order Burkholderiales; family Burkholderiaceae; genus Burkholderia; species Burkholderia stabilis. The sequence continues at coordinate 2,697,568 of NZ_CP016443.1, forward strand.
TGCTCGCGCCGATGCTCCAGCACGACATCGGCTGGAGCCAGGTGCAGTACGGCCGCATCGTGATGGCGTTTTCCGCGTTCTACGCGCTCGGGCTGCTCGGCTTCGGGCGCATCGTCGACTGGCTCGGCACGCGCGTGTCGTATGCGTTGGCGATGCTGGTGTGGAGCATCGCCGCGATGCTGCACGCGGCGGTCGGCTCGGTGACGGGCTTCGCGTTCGTGCGCGCGCTGCTCGGGATCGGCGAGGGCGGCAACTTCCCGGCCGCGATCAAGACGACGGCCGAGTGGTTCCCGCGCCGCGAGCGCGCGCTCGCCACCGGCATCTTCAACTCGGGCGCGAACATCGGCGCGGTGTTCGCGCCGGCGATCATCCCGGCGATCGCGGTGGCCTACGGCTGGCGCGCGGCGTTCGTGATCATCGGCGCGATCGGCATCGTGTGGCTCGCGGTGTGGCTCGTGCTCTATCGGCAGGCCGATACGTGCGCGCTCGCCGCGGAATACGACGAGCCGCGCGACGAGGCCGAAGCGCTCGACGCGGCGAATGCGAACGCCGGCGCGCCGCGCTGGGGCGAACTGATCCGCAAGCGCGAGACGTGGGCGTTCCTGATCGGCAAGTTCCTGACCGACCCGGTGTGGTGGTTCTATCTGTTCTGGCTGCCGAAGTGGCTCAACGAGTCGCGCGGGATGGACATGCAGCACATCGGCCTGCCGCTCGTCTGCATCTATGCGCTGACGACGGTCGGCAGCATCGGCGGCGGCTGGCTGTCGTCGCAGTTGCTGCGCGCGGGCTGGAGCGTGAACGGCGCGCGCAAGACGGCGATGCTGATCTGCGCATGCTGCGTGTTGCCGATCGCGTTCGTGTCGCAGGTGCAGAGCCTGTGGATCGCGGTGCTGATCGTCGGGCTGGCCGCTGCCGCGCACCAGGGCTGGTCGGCGAACCTGTTCACGACGGCCTCCGACCTGTTCCCGCGCCGCGCGGTCGCGTCGGTGGTCGGTATCGGCGGGATGGCCGGTTCGATCGGCGGCGTGCTGTTCTCGGAAGTGATCGGCCAGGTGCTGCAACGCACGGGCCACTACTGGGTGCTGTTCGCGATCGGCGCGTCGGCGTACCTGATCGCGCTGGCCGTGATGCATGTGCTCACGCCGAAGATGAAGCCGGCGAAACTCGACGCGTAATTGCAGGCCTTGCAGGCCGGCAAACGAACGCGCCGCCCAGGGCGGCGCGTTTTCTTTTGATGCGGGAGAAAGCGGTGCGGCGCGCGCGTATCAGCCGGCCACAGTCGTGGCCGCTGCCGTCGATGCGCGCATGATGAGCCGCGGCTCGAACGTCGAATAGCTCGCGTCGGTGCGGCCCGCGAGCGCGTCGATCAGCTTCTGCATCGCGAGCTCGCCCATGTTCTCGCTCTGGATGTCGACGGTGGTCAGCGCGGGCGCCGCGTATTCGCCGTACGGCACGTTGTCGATGCCCGCGACGGACACGTCCTGCGGCAACCGGAAACCGAGCGACGCGGCTTCCTTCATGAAGCCGAGCGCGATCAGGTCGTTGTAGCAGATCACGGCCTGCGGGCGCTGCGGCCCGAGCATCACGCGCGAGCAGGCGCGCTCGCCGGCTTCGGCGGTCGGCGCATGCGCGTCGTGCACGTCGAGCGTGAGCCCGGCTTCGGCGAGGCAGTCGCGCGCGCCCTGAATCCGTTCGTCGTTCACGCGCGCGGTGCCGAAGCCGAGGTACGCGATGCGCGTGTGGCCGAGATTGAGCAGGTGGCGCGCGAGCATGTAGGTCGACAGCCGGTTGTCGATGCCGACGCTCGGAATCGGCAGGCCGGAGCTGCGGCGCAACAGCACGAGCGGCTTGTTGAGATCGAGCATCCAGCCGGCTTCCTCGTCGGGCATCCGCGTGCTGACGATCAGCCCGTCGACGCGCTGCGCGAGCGCCTCGATCAGCGAGCGTTCGCGCGCCTGGCTCTCTTCGGTATCGACGAGCAGCAGCGTGTAGTCGTGCTGGAGCGCGATGCGGTTCGCGCCCTTGACCACGTTCGTGAAGTGCGGGTTGCTGATGTCGAGGATCACGAGGCCGATGGTGCGCGTGCGCCCGGTGATCATCGAACGCGCGAGCGGGTTCGAACGGTAGCCGAGCCGGTCGATCGCCTCCTTGAGCCGTGCCTCGACCGTCGGCGAGAAACGCTGCGTGCCGTTCACGTATTTCGATACCGTCGCGACCGACACGCCGGCTTGCGCGGCCACGTCGCGGATCGTCGGGGAAACTTTTTTCATCCGAAGGGTAACGTTTTCGTTCGATATCGCCGGATTGTGGCAGAAAAAGCCGGCGTGCGGCCACGCGCCGATATCGGGAAAGTGCGGATGGCTGCGAACGGGTTCGACCATTGACGTTCGGCTTCGGTCCCGCGTATAGTTGGAAAACGTTTTCCGATTCGGGCTAAATTCCGGACCGGATTCCAGTCAGATTCAGGGATTCAAAGAGAGGGAGATCCGATGAACGCTTCATCCACCGACGCGCGCAAACCGTTCGGGCGCCTGCTGCTGACGGGCGCGGCCGGCAACCTCGGCCGCCAGTTGCGCGGCGCGCTCGCGAACTGGGCCGACGTCGTGCGCGTCAGCGACATCGCGGCGCTGGGCGACGCGGCCGCACATGAAGAAACCCGCGTCGTCGACCTGGCCGACCGGCCGGCCGTGATGCAGCTCGTCGACGGCGTGGACGCGATCGTCCACCTCGGCGGCATTTCGGTCGACGCGCCGTTCGACGATCTGGTCGGGGCGAACATCACCGGCACGTACAACCTGTACGAAGCCGCGCGCAAGCACGGCGTGAAGCGCGTCGTGTTCGCGAGCTCGAACCATGCGATCGGCTTCCATCCGGTCACGGAAGTGCTCGACGCCGATTCGCCGCTGCGCCCCGACAGCCTGTACGGCGTGACGAAGTGCTTCGGCGAATCGCTGTCGCGCTACTACTTCGACCGCTTCGGAATCGAAACCGTGTGCCTGCGGATCGGCTCGTCGTTCGAGGTGCCGAAGAACCCGCGCATGCTCGTGACGTTCCTCAGCTATCGCGACTTCATCGAGCTCGTGCGCTGTTCGCTGCTGACGAACCGCGTCGGGCACGCGATCGTCTACGGCGCGTCGGACAACCCGGTGAAGTGGTGGGACAACGCGAAGGCCGGCTTCCTCGGCTTCCGTCCGCGCGACAGCTCCGAGCAGTTCGCGGGGCTGTTCCCGGTCGCGGCGCCGACCGCCGAGTACGACGATCCCGCGCAGCGGTATCAGGGCGGCGGCTTCGTCGTTGGCGAGCCGATGGAGCGGAAGGCGTCGTAAGCGCCGCAAGCGTCGAGGTTCACCGCAGGATGTCGGTCGCCTTGTGCCGTTCGTCCACGCCGTCGATCAGGATCAGCGGGCCGCTCGCATGCCGCGCGCGCAACGGCTGGATCTGCCGGTACGCATCCGATTCGTACCACGCGCGCGCCGTGCCGAGATCGGGAAACGCGATCGCGATCAGGTCGCCGCGCCACGCGCCTTCGCGTACTTCCGGCCGCGCGCCGTGGATCACGAAACGGCCGTCGTACGGTGCGAGCGTGCCGTCGATGCGTTCGAGGTATTCGACGATGTCGTCGCACATGTCGACGTCGTGCAGGTGGGCGATGGCGTAGGCGGTCATGACGGGGCTCCTTGGCGTGACGCAGGTCGATGGAGCCATGATCGCGGCGCGGGCGGTGCGCGTCGATTACCTGCGACGTAAGCAAATCGCGTGACGCCGCGCCGTGCCGGCCGGCGGGCGGGCATCGCAGGCGGGTGTCAGGCCCGCCGCAATCTCAATGGGTGCGGCACACGGGATCGGTCTCGCGCCGCTCGCCCGATTCGCACCAGTCGCTCGGCCGCCATGCGTCGAACGCGACGATCCTTGCCGCATCGGCCCGCGTGACGCGAACGGGGTCGGCCTTCAGCGCATCGCCGTTCGGATCGTCGTTGCGCCGCCAGTTCCGGAACACTTCCCGATGGAACACCCACGTGCGACGCGCAACGTCGTAGCGAAAGGTCACGCGGTCGCGCCAATGGCTCGGTCCCGCGAATACGCCCTGTTCGACCGTGAATGCGCGCGGCTCGACCGTGAGCGCGTTCTCGGCGACGCCATCGAGATACGGGTCGCCCATCCCGCCAGCGTCGGCTTTCATGATGACGGTGTCGTTTCTGGCTGCCAGCCGGTAGTGTCCGTCCTTGCCCTGCAGGAAGATCAGCAGCGGACGCAGCGACGGGTTGGCCATCGAGTCGCCGGGCCGGTGCGCGACGACCACGTAACCGGTGCGGGCGCCGTCGGTCAGGCGGCCGGACGCGGCATCGAGCGCTTCGTAGCCGGCGGGAAGCTGCGCGACGATGTCGTCCGGAAGATCGGGCGTGTCCGGGCAGCGGATCGACGAAGGCGTGTCGCCGCACGGTGCGGCGAAAGCGCCGCCGATGCCGAACGTCAGCAGCGCGGCGACGAGAAATCCTCGAATGCGGGGGATCGTCATGCGGATCGGGTCATGAAGTCGCGAAAAGGAAAGGGAGCCGCCGCGGCGCGGGCCGGTTGAGCGGCGGGTGACGCAGTGCGATCGGTCACGCGCGCTTGCGCGCCGGCCGTGCGACGGGCGCCGGCGCCAGCGGCTCGCTGGCCTGTTCGCACAACCGGTCGAGCATGCGTTGCGCGGCGCCTGCGCAATCCTCGCCGGCGGGCTTGTGTTCGATTTCGTCGATCAGCGCCTGCAGTTGCTGCCGGTTCTGCGTGAGCCGCTGTTCGAGCAGCGCGATTTCGTCGACCTTGTGCCGCAGCGCGACGAGCAGTTCGTCGCGCGGCCACGCGCCGAGATCGGGCGGCAGCACCGTGCGGATCTCGTCGAGCGCGAAACCCGCGCGCTGGGCGCGGTCGATGATCGCGAGCCGCGTCAGCGCTTCCGGCCCGTATTCCCGATAACCGTTCGCCTGCCGGCGCGCCGGCTCGAGCAGGCCGCTCGCTTCATAGAAGCGGATGCGCGACGCAGCGATGCCGCTCGCGCGCGCCAGTTCGCCGATTTTCATGCAGTGCTCCAAAGGGGCTTGACCTTAAAGTTGACTTTAAAGTTATCGTTGGGCATCGTCAATCGAGGATGCCCTCCATGAACCTGTTTACGCCCCTGACACTGCCCAACGGTGCGGTGATCCCGAACCGGCTGGCCAAGGCCGCGATGGAAGAGAACATGGCCGATGCGGACCACGCGCCGTCCGATGCGTTGCTGCGCCTGTACCAGGCGTGGGCCGACGGCCAGGTCGGCCTGATCCTGACCGGCAACGTGATGGTGGACGGCCGTGCGATGACGGGGCCGAACGGTGTCGTGCTCGAGAGCGACGCGCATCTCGAGCGCTTTCGCCGCTGGGCGCAGATCGCGCGCTCGGGCGGCGCGCACGTGTGGATGCAGATCAATCACCCGGGGCGCCAGATGCAGGCGGCGCTCGGCCAGACGACGCTCGCGCCGTCGGCCGTGCCGCTCGAGCTCGGCGCGTTGTCGAAGCAGTTCCCGGTGCCGAAGGAGATGACGCCGGCCGATATCGCCGACGTGCAGCAGCGCTTCGTGCGCGCCGCGCAGCTCGCGGAGCAAAGTGGCTTCACGGGCGTGCAGATCCACGCGGCGCACGGTTATCTGCTGAGCCAGTTCCTGTCGCCGCTGGCGAACCGCCGGCAGGACCAGTGGGGCGGCAGCATCGAGCATCGCGCGCGCCTGCTGCTCGACATCGTGCGCGACGTGCGCGCGACGGTGTCGCCCGGGTTCGTCGTCGCGGTGAAGCTGAATTCGGCCGATTTCCAGCGCGGCGGTTTCAGCGCGGACGATGCGAAGCGCGTGGTCGAACTGCTGAATCCGCTCGGCGTCGATCTCGTCGAACTGTCGGGCGGCAGCTATGAAGTGCCGGCGATGCAGGGCGAAGCACGCGACGGGCGCACGCTCGCCCGCGAAGCGTATTTCCTCGAATTCGCGCGCGACATCACGGCCGTCGCGCGGATGCCGCTGATGGTCACGGGCGGTATCCGCCGCCGCGCGGTCGCCGAGCAGGTGGTCGACAGCGGCGTGGCGATGGTCGGCATCGCGACCGCGCTGTCGATCGAGCCGAACCTGCCGCGCGACTGGCGCGCCGGCAAGGACGTTGCGCCGGTGCTGCAGCCGATCCGCTGGAAGAACAAGGCGCTGGGCGCGCTGGCCAACATGGCCGTCGTCAAGTTCCAGCTCACGCGGCTCAGCAAAGGGCGGCGCACGAAGCCGCAGGTGTCGCCGCTGCGCGCGCTGGTCAAGCAGCAACTGGCCGCGCAGTGCCAGACGCGGCGCTATCGGAAGTGGATGGCCGGACGTGTGGCGGCACCGCGTGCGTGACGCGCGCGTGCGTGTCTGAAACACCTGCTTCAGACTGATCGGCTCGCCACTCGGCGGGCCTTCTTTCGAGCCCGATACTTTCGGATTGCTTGCTGAAATATCGGGTTCGTTTACTGCATTATTCCGGCGCCTGATTGCGATTTTCGCGTGGCATAATTCGCCACCTTCATCGCACTCCGCCATCGTCGCGCGTCATGCACGTCGCCCGTTTCCGCAAACCCGGCAGCCTGATCGGATTGATCGCAATCCTGATGATGGCGCTCGCCCCCGCGGTTTCGCAGATGATGGCGTCGCGTCACCGGCTCGTCGACGCGCTGGCCGTCTATTGCTCGGCCGGCCTCGACGAAGCACCGGTTGCGCACGACGACCGCAAGCCCGCACCGCACGCCAACGCGCACTGGCAAGCGTGTCCTTATTGCAGCTTCGTCGCGCATGCGAGCGTGCTGCCGGGCCGTCCGGTTGCGTTCGACGTGCCGGTTGCGGGCTCGCAGATGCCGGTCGTGTCGGCATCGATTCCGGCGCGCATTCGTGTCGTCCACACCGTCGCGCAATCGCGCGCGCCGCCCGCGTTCTCCTGAGTTCGTCTGATCCTTTCATCCGACACGCCGCCGCTTCACGACCGAAGCGGGCGGTCGTTCGTCGCGCGCGTGCGCGACGGCATCGAACGACAACCGGAGAACACACACATGCCCCGCTTTACCGAACGGCACGCGCCTCGCGCCTGCGCCGCGCTGCTGGCCGCGATCGTCGGCCTGTCCCATGCTTCATTCGCGAACGCGCACGCCGTGGTCGGCGATCGCGTCTTTCCCGCGACGATGACGGTCGACGACCCGGGCGTCGGCGACGAATTCGACACGCAGTTCGGCCACATCAAGAGCACCGACGACAGCGGCAACACCCTCAACGTCAACACCGTGTCGTACGAGTGGGACAAGCTGATCACGAAGAACCTCGCGTTCAGCGTCGCCAGCCAGTACGTGTCGCAGAACGCGCCGGACGGCGGCTCCGCGAAGGGCTGGGACAACGTGACGCTCGGCGTGAAGTACCTCGCGTACGTGAATCCCGCGCACGAATTGATGGCGTCGGTCGGTCTCAAGGCCGAGATCGGCGGCACGGGCGCGAAGTCGATCGCGAATCCGTACTCGACGTTTACGCCGGCCGTTTATGTCGGCAAGGGCTTTGGCGATCTGCCCGCGTCGCTCGGTTACCTGCGCCCGTTCGCGGTGACGGCCGAGCTCGGGCCGAACCTGACCACGGCATCGTCGGACCAGGGCCCGAATGCGCTCGGCTGGGGCGTGACGCTGCAATACAGCATCCCGTACCTGCAGCAGCAGGTGAAGAACCTCGGCCTGCCGCAGCCGCTGAGCAACATGATCTTCGTCGTCGAGGCGCCGATGAGTACGTGCACGGCGGGGGCGTGTTCGGGGCAGACGACCGGAACGATCAACCCGGGTGTACTGTGGGTCAATCGCTACGGGCAGTTCGGCGTCGAGGCGCAGATTCCGGTCAATCGCGCGAGCGGCAACCATGTCGGCGTGATCTTCGATGCGCATCTGTATTTCGACGACCTGTTCCCCGGCTCGCTCGGCAAGCCGCTGTTCTGATCGAGGAGAAACCGCATGAACGTCCTGACCACGATGCGCGCGGCGGCCGCCGTGCTGTTGCTCGCCGGCGTGCAGCTCGCGCACGCGCATGCGTTTCCGACGCATCAGGCGCCGTCCGCGGGCGAGACCGTGACCGCGTCGCCGAAGCGTGTCGCGATCGATTTCGACGACGGCCTCGAGCCTGCGTTCAGCTCGATCGCCGTGACCGATGCGCAGGGCCGGTCCGTCACGAACGGCAACGCCGAAGTCGATGCGTCGAACAGGAAGCACATGTCCGTCGCGCTGAGCCCGTTGACGCCGGGCGTCTACACGGTCGCGTGGGTGGCCGTCGCGCTCGACGGCCATCGCACGCAGGGGCATTACGCGTTCACGGTGAAGTGACGATGCTCGGCACGTTCGCCGCGCGCATGCGCCGGCGAACGTGCCGCATGACGTTGCGTCACGTCATGCCGCGCGGCATCAGAACCGGTAGTTCATCAGCACTTCGAGCCGTCGGTCGTTGCCGAGCAGGTACTGCGTCTCGTTGTAGTACGCGGACTGCACGTAGCGGCGGTTGAACACGTTGTACGCGCGCGCGGTGATCGTCGTGTCCTTGCGCGGCTTCCATGCGAGCCCGAGGTCGACGGTCGTGTACGACGGCATCACCAGCTGGTTCGCGGTATCGGCAAACCGCTTGCCGACGTACTTGACGCCGGCAATGCCCGTCCAGTCCGGCGCGAAACGCCAGCTCACCCACAGGT